>NZ_JAILKR010000133.1 GCF_024693525.1 Selenomonas sp.
AAACAATACAAACAGTTGTATGCACACTTGCTGTATGTGTCGAATGTCATAGGCATGGAGCAATCAGGAATCTCCATGCTCCATCGTGGTGATGGATAGTTCTGCTTAATCTGTGGTCTTTCGCCCAATCTCTTTCGCCTCCGTATTTATCGCCTTGCCTCTGAAATACTTCCTGTACTTCAGAAAGTTGTTTTTGCTCTTTGTTTTGGTCGCCTTCACAAATGCCAGTGTTATGCCCGAACCTGCCGCCCGCAGTCGCCGCATAGACTCTGTAATACTGCAATAGACAAGAATTAACTGAACGTGCTCCGAATACCGCATAAGGAACTTCATCATAGCCGCGTTGTTTATCCTGTCTCCTTCTAGGACAATGTGCTTGCCCTGCATAACCAGCTTTTCAACCTGCCGCCGTATAGCCTCCCCGGCTGAATAACTGAGCGTATCCGTGCCCTCGCAACGAATCCCCACGTTATATTTTCCCATGGCGCAATATTTGCCGTTGGTGGTGTAGGTAACAAGATCCTCCACGACTTCAAGCTCGCCTTGAAGAAACTGCCTTTTGACGAAAGACGTTTTCCCGGCCCCGGCCTGCCCTATAATCACGAATATCATAGGCCGTTACTCCCCGAACCTAATAACCGTCGTATTGCTGTTAGCTTTGCAGGTTCCCGGCAATCCTTCCCGGTCAATCCACGCCTGAGCTTCCTCTGCGTTCTTGAATCGTGCTGTGATAATCCAAGCGGCCCCGTAAAAGTTCACATCGTCCTGCCAATCGTTGTCGCCTTCGTCCCAATCTTCGTCGTCTATGCCGTCGTTGCTGGCAAGCATGACTGCTATTTCGTCGGGGCCGAACCCGGTAAAATCCAAGTTCTCGGTATCCATATCGCACAACATCTTTTCCAGCTTCGCGTTGTCCCATTCGCCTTTGGCTTTGTTGAGTGCAAGGTTAAGGAGCTTTTCTTCCTTTTCCCCAAGGTCAACGACTGAAACGGTCGCCGTCTCCCGACCTAAGAACTTAAGCACCTGTAACCTCTGATGGCCTCCGACCACGTTCCCGGTGCGCTCGTTCCAAACAATAGGCTCCACGTCCCCGAAATGCTCTATGCTCGTTTTCAGCTTCTCAAATTCTTCCATACCCGGTTCCAATGTCACGCGTGGGTTATAAGTCGCCGCGTTCAGCTCGGACAGGCTCTTTTCTTCAAGTCTCATTCGTCCCGCACCTCCTTTGTGTAATCGAGAATGACGTTGCGGGTGCTGTCAAACTCTTTTTCTATGCCGTGCTCTGCCAGCCATGCTTCGGCGGCTTCCTGCGTAGGAAAGCTCAAATATACTTCAAACGGCTTCTCCGGGGTACTTTCGGCCTCTCCTATATCTTCCTCCCCTTCGTCGCCTTCCGAGGCTTCCTGCCCTTCCTGCGCCGAATCAGCGTCGTCACCGCTTTCCTGTTCCAGCTCCCGGAGAATATCATCAACTTCCTCATTGCTGAAACCAATTGAGGTAACTGCTTCCTTGTCCAGCTCCCCGATAAGGTCTTTCAACTTGCCCCAATCCCATTCGCCGTCAATCTTGTTGAGGGCGATATTCAAGGCTTTTTCTTCGCCTTCGTCAAGGTCAACGATGGCGGCTTCTGTTTCCTTCTCGCCCTGTTCCAAGAGAATCTTGTAACGCTGGTGGCCTCCGACGAGGACATTCTTGCCGTCCCGGATATTAACGATAAGCGGTTCAACGAATCCGAACTGCTCAATGCTGTTCTTAATGGCTTCGTACTGTGCCTCCCCCGGCCGTAAATCCTTTCGCGGATTGTATGGGGCCGGGTTAATGTCAATCAACCTAAATTTCTTTGTTTCCACTTTCCTGCCTCCTAGTGTTATTGCAATAGAAAAGGCCCGAACCTGTTTTTTCGTTCGTGCCCTGTGGCTTTTGTTTTTCAATTTTCGATGATACTATTATTGCACGTTTTGAAAGCAAAAACCGCACCGTTATGCCCATGATTATACACATAAAATCGAGATAAAAATAAACCGAAAATGCCGTGTTTTTCGTTGGTTGAGTTTTCAACAGTTTTACCCACATTATCCACAATAAAAAAGAGGCAGGTTATTTCCTGCCTCTTGCTTACTCATAAAATACGAATAATTGTTGTTGCTCGGGTAACGCTTTGTTCCCAAAAATCATAAAAGCCATTTCCTTGATAGCTTTCCTTGACCGTTCCCTTGCCCACTTCTCTGTGAAGAACTTTTCCGCGCTCAAATCTCCCCAGCTTCGATGGTCAATAAAATGGCCCTTAATCAGGAATCTATCATCGGGCTTAAGCTCGTTTATGGCCCGGTCAACCTTGTGGAGAATCCTCTCTATGTTCCGAATGCTTTCCTTGTTCTTATGAATCATATCCATAATTTTCTCGTGTTTCGCCGCTAACTGCTCAACTGCATTCAGCTCCGGGGTTCCACCTCCCGGCTGGCTGTCATACTTTGAAATTGGAGCCGCAATATCTAGCTCTATGGCGTGTTCATACGCTTCAATATCATCATTAAGATTGGCAATAGTCACTTTGAATTGACTGTACCTTTTCAAGTAACTGCGTGTCGTTTCGATGTAATCGCTGTACTCTCTCAATATTGCTCGCTCCTTTGCTGGTAGTATCGTCATTCTCATGTAGTTATTTTAATCTTTTCCTAAATAAAAATCAAAATCATAGCAGGGCCTTTCGGCCCTGCCTTCTACTGCCTGGAATAACTTCTTCCCAGCCGTCTGTCCCTTGCTTCTCTCTGCCGCCTCTGCCGTTTCTTGATGTGCTTCGGCGGTTGTACCCGAAATGCCAGCCGTGAAAATCTGCGAAACAAGCTGGCAAAACCTTGCTTCAATGCTTTCGCCTCCCTTCGTGGTGCTTATGGTGGGGGTGTTCAATAAGATCCTGCGCCTTACGGAGTTGCGCGTTTCTCTCATAGTAGCTGTATTCCTCGCCCCACTCCAAAGAAATCCTTGTATGTTTATGAGCCTTGCTCGTGCTGGTCAATGCTCTGCCCCTCTTTCCTGTTTCTGCTTAACGATGGCCGCTTCGGTCTTTTCAATCCTCTGAATGTACCAAACGGCTTTATTCAAGGACTCCACGCCGCCTTTCTTCTTCCAGCGGCAAATATATTTAATCGCATTGCCCCAACAGTATGCCAAAAAGCCTTCAAGCCCCAATACATTCTCAATCATATCAATGGTCTCAACCCCACCCGGATTTTGATAGTGTTCCGGGTGGTTCACGTTGTCATATTCCTGCATTATGCAATGGCCTCTTTTCTTTTGGTAATCTTGAATGTTTCATAGAATTTCTTAACGGTCATGCTAATGGCGATATCGTAACCGTTTCTTACGAGAAGTCTGTCGCCGTGTTTCTTGTCCGGCTTGAAGTCCCATTCGTCGCCGGGTTTGAGGTAAATAAAGATCCCGCCCGTCTCATTCATAATCGACACGCCTTCGGCAATAGGTTCACAAATTCCGCTCATTTATTCTGCCTCCCATCTGCCCGTGCTGACACTATGCACAAGCTCCAAACAAATAACATCGTCAATACTGAAAGAACGTACCCAATAAGGCCGCCCGTGAGAATCCCCTCGATATAGTCTGTCATGCTGTGCCCTCCATAAAACGCCGCATATAAGATGGCATAACCGGGTTCCAAGGTAACGCCCCAATATCCTTGCATAGCCGTTCCCCGTGATCTCGTATGAACTGACTAAGGCTTGACTCGTACCGGACTCCTATATCCTGCGTAATCTGCTCGACGCTTTTCTTCTTCCGAATATCCTTGATGATAATCTTCCAGCGTTCGTTCTGCTTCAAGATCCGCGAGTCCACCTTCGGCTTTTCCTTCGGTGGCTTCTCCATGAACCGCTCATAGGTGGCCCCCAGCCGCTTTTTGTATGGCAACTTCCCGAACTTGCTGACCATTTCGGGGCCGTACTTCCTGACGAAATAGTGAATGCTGTCCGTGCAGGCCAGCCCCATCTGATCTGCAATCTCCCCGAGGCTGTAATCCGTTTCGCTCCCGAATAACACCTGCAACAGCTTCCAGCGTTCTTCTTTCGCTTCTTCAGAAAAGCAGTTATTAGGCCGGGGGCTTAACTCTCCGATGTATTCGTGCTTCTTCTCCCGAAGAACTCTTACCCAGCCGCGGGCCTTGTATGCTCTGAACACGGCACTATCTGACATCGACACGGCGACGGGCTTTCCGTCGTAAATAACCTGCGTCCCTGCCTTGCGCTGGTTCCGCTTGCCGGGGTGGCGTGCCGCATATTCCTGTTCGGCCTTTTCCGTCCATACGACTTTCATGGTCTTACGCTCCCTTCTTGAACCTCTTTCCATTGTCGCGGGTGGCGTTGCTGTGGTTGACCTCGTTCATAAGTAACTGCCGTTCGTTCAGGTCAGCTCCGGCCTTGTTCATGAGGCTGGTAAAAGCAACGATAACATCGGTACACTCTCTCAAGAATTCCTTGCGATGATCCTGCGTGGGTTCCAGCTCATAAACGCCGTAAGCGTTCCATACTTCCCCGACTTCTTCCATCGCCTTTTTGAGATAATCATGGACATTCCATTCCTTGAATTTATCCCCGTCGCAAGGCTTCGGCAAAACGCATAAAGTCAAGGGCTTTTTAGGCGGCTTTTTCGCCTCTTTTTCGTTGTCTAATTCTGCACACCATTGGGCTAAATATCGGAGCATTTTTGCCTGCTCATCAATCTGTTTTTGCAGGGCAAAAATGCTCTTAAAAGTGACATTATTTCCCTGCTTGAAACCTCTTTTTTTCTTCACGCCTTTGTCCTCCCTCTTGTGGCTCCCATTCTTAGGGAATGCCTTCTTGTCAAAACGCTCTGCGCTCTTGCCGTAAATAGCTGACTTCCACGCCATTCTGCTTTTCTCCCCTTTTGCATGGTCTGTAATTTCCATTTGTGCTCGGTAACATTGCCCCTAGAAACGCTTTTATTTACTTGTCTAAGGGTTTGTGTGGGTAACGGCTCTAAAGCACTCCTTGCGGCTATTTCCTGCCTTTCGGCTCATAACCTTCTCAACCTTCTCGCAAATCGCCTCGTAGGTCGTTTCGTGCCGCCCTACGCTGTCACTAAGCTCGCATACCATCGTGTAAGCGTCTGTCAATCGCTTTCGCTTGAAATCGAACTCATCAAGCAACGCCATGAGAAAAGCCGACGACATTTCTTTTATGCACCGAATCTCTATCTGCCTGTCGTGGCTGGCCTTCGGGTCGAAAGCGTCAACCCCTACGTCCATTTTTAGATCCGTCCGGAGGTAGGCCGCTATTTCCTCAACGCTGACGGTCTTTGCCACCAGCGAATCAAAAATACTCTGCATTTTGTCCCGCAGTCTCAATAGTCGCCCCCTCCCGAATCCGTACCCGTCGTGCATGGTCAGAAGAAAACAGGCTGACAGGTTGTGTAGCGTGACCTTGCGCCGGATAAGATCTGCCCGGTACTGGTTGACGTATGCCGTCTTGACGCTCTGCCGGACTTTGACCGCGTCCTTGACTCCTTCTTTTTGCCCCTTGCGGGCGGCTTTTTTCTCCTTTCGCGCTCTTGCTCTTGCAAAACTCATTGTCTGAACCTCTTTCAAAATGCTCTAATTCACACCTCACGCCTCGCAGGTGCGCTTTTATATTGCTTTTGGTATACTTGTCTACCCTGCGTGTTAAAATCGCTCAGCCGGGCTAATAGGGCGGTTTAATACAGTTTCCCGCTTTTGCGGTCTCTAATCGAAATTCTCCCCACGGCCTCGAAGCCGTGCGCCCTAAGGGCGGCTCTCGCCGCAAAGATAGCCTCTTTCGCCCTCTCCCGCCATTCCTCCGTTGCTTCGTGGTGCATTGCCGCCGACGGTGTCGGGTCTCGGTAATGTTCCGCGTTGTATCCTCCCTGCCACATAGCTTTACGCCTCCCCTTGTCTGAATAAATTGCCTTGCGTGGCCTCTTTGGCCTTCTTGACTAACTGCGGATCCGGCTCTCTCTCGATGTCAACTTCCATCGGCTCTATGAGAATCTCCACCCGCGGGTTATCCTTGTCTATCCCGGCTATCCTTGTCCCGTCCAGCGACTTGACGAGGCGGTCATCTTCGAGAATCCACCGCCGCTTTAAGGTCTTGCGGTGGTCAACGTAAGCGTGTTCGTCGCTAATAATGTCCTGCGTGGCCTGAATAAGGCCGTTGAGATCCGGGTAGGCTCGCCTGTCTTGCAGGTAATACTTCGCTGTGAGCTGTACTGGCCCGCTGTAATGGGGTAGCATTCCCTGTTCTCTCTCAATTCGGGAAAGCTCCTTGCGGAAAACCTTCTCGTATGCCTTGTATGCCTTGCTTGGAAGAACTACTGCCCTGCCCCTCACTAGGACGGGGCTGTTCTTCTTCGTTGCAGGGTGGCCCGGGATAACAAATCGAAAAGCCTTGTCTTTGTCCAGCTTCACACGCTGGCCCCCTTTCTCCAATCCTTGCCGCCGACGCATACCATTTCGCACATTCCGAAGATCCTGCTCATAATTCGCCGTGCATGCGTGTCGTCCAAGCGTCCATCTTTGTCTATGCTTACAAGGCGTGACATGATGGTTTCCGGCTCGTAATTGCTCGTGATGATGGTCTGTAAGCCCTCGTTGTACCTATGGTTCAAGAGGCAAAATAACTGCTCTCCTACCCAGTCCGTTAATTTTTCGGCCCCCAAATCGTCAAGGATAAGGCAGGGAATATCCCGCGCCAGCTCCATCGTCTCTGCGTTCGTGTTCTTCCCATAGCTGGCTCTAATATCTGCGAGAAAGTCCGGGACCGAAGAAAATAAAACTTGTTCCCCGCGCCCGGTTTTTTCGTTGGCAATGACCGCCGCCAGCTTTGTTTTGCCTGTCCCGGTCTTGCCATAGAGAAAAAGGCCGCGTTTGTTGCCTTCCTGTAAGCTCCACTTTGCCGCCTCGACGGCTGTCTGATTGTCCGTGGTGACTTTGTAGGTGCTGAAATTGTCCCGGCTGTAAGCGAATGGAACTCGTGCCCTACTGAATAGCTTTTCTTTGCGCTTGTTCTCCCGGCGCAACTTCTCCCACTTGCACATTCTCATGGCGGTGTAAAATCTGCCGTTCTCCGGGGCGATGACGGGGACCATGCCCGTCACGCCCTGCCTGCATTCTGCCCCTCTGCACCCGTGGCATACTTCCTGTGCCGACTCAATGGCTACTATGTCGTCCTTGTGCGCCTCAAATTCCTGTTCCGTCAGGTCGCTGTACTTCCCACGGTTTAGGTCTGTTCTTGACTTCTTCGATGTCTGCATAGAACTCTTTGAGGCTGTCGGGGATATCCCCGCCTTCGCCCGGTTGGCATTGATTTTTTCTACGAGTGCTTTGAAGTCCTCGTTCATTGCTTCGCTTGCTCCTTTCCTCGTTCTTGAATCCTACCCGCTTCCATTGCTCCAAGATGGCCTGGATATATTTAACGCTGTTGCCATGCCTCTCCACAGTCCACTTAATGGCCTCTTCCAACCAAACGGCCCCGTATTCGTCTAAGAGGTCTAGTAATCTTTCCTGCTCAATCATTCCTGACAATGGGTGTATGTTGTTCTCAAAGAGGTTCACAATTTTGGCGGTTGCTTCTTCCTGCTCTGTTAGCTTTCTTCCCGTAGGGGGGGTATAGGGGGTTTCTTCTTCTTCTTCAATACTTTTCTTTACTTTACTTTGTGGTGTTTTTGTTGACGTTAATGGTGGTTCAACGGAGTTATTGTATACAGAAACTACCGTTGAGTGGGGGTTATTGTATGCAATAACCTGTTTAGGGGCAGAAATCAGTTTGACTTTTTTACTTTTGGCTATTTTCTCCCGGTCTAACAGGCAAAATTCTTCAACCATCGAAACGCTACTCCTACGCTCCAAGGCTAGTAAATAGCGGGTTTGAATGCCATGCGAGGTCAAAATTCCGTATTTTTCAAACAGGTTTTTGTCAAATAAACCGATGTTATTGCATACAGAAACTACCGTTGAAAGGGTGTTTTTGTCTACAAAAAACCTCCTTGAGTAGATACTGAGTTGAGTTTCTGTCCACATCATGTAGTAACTATTGCGGTAGATGGTAGACAATAACTTCACATAAAGTGCGAACCCTGCAAGCCCGGTTTCTGCTTCTAAATACAGTACCTTTTCATCTTCTGCTATGTCCGTGTCCAGCGGGAAATAGTCAAGCCCTGTCTTTTGAGGCCTAGCCATAGTGAGCACCTCCTTTCCTGTGTTCCGGCCTCATTTGTTATGCCTCCAACTCTTTTGTATCGTCGTCCTGCTCTACGGTGTCGCCGTTGAAAAGGTTCGTCTGCGCCCTCTCCCCTGCTAAGTACCGCTGGGCCTCCTTCTCTAGTGCCCATAGCTTTTTGGCCGTCCCCTCTGTGAAGCACTTATCTTCGTCGTTGCCGCCCTCGTAGCACTTCATCATAGGTGTTTGAATAACTGTCTCGTTCCCAAGGTCCGGAATCGTAAGGCGGCTCGTAATGATGGCCCCCATGCGCCCCTCTGCGTTGTAGTGGTAAGTGACTGCAAAAGGAATCAATCTGTACTCAATCCCGTCCGGGAGTTCCAAGATGTTCTTGACAGATCCTTTAAGGTCGCTCATGGTCTGATAAAATACCGGGTCGGCTGGCTCCGAATAAATGCCGGAGAACTGCCCGCCGTTGGTGTCGCCGTCATTCTTGAAATCAATCTTGATTTTGCCCTGCTTCTCCATAAATTTAATCTTGTCAATAACGATTTTCCCGTTCTCCAAAATTACTGCCTCCTTTAATCTATCCCCGCTATGTAAACGGGCTTCCCGGTCAACGCTTCGATCTCTCGCCTGAATAATGGCGGGTTAGCGTTCCCGGCTGATAAGTGAATTAACCAAATTTCTTTGACTTTGGAAAGGTCGTTTGCCTTGAAAAAATCTTTCAGATTTTCGAGGGAAAAATGGCTTTGCCGTAAACGCTTTCGCAATGCCTCCGGGACGCTCCCTGAAAAAACATTTTCTTCAAGAATCGGTTCCGAATAATTCGCCTCAACCATAATTTTTGTTAGCCTCGGAAACTTGAAATGAATGTAATAAGTGTCCGTAGCATAAAGCACACGATCTTCTCCATCGTCCAATAAGAATCCTAAAGGCTCAGCCGCGTCGTGTTGCGTGTTGAACGCGCTTATTGTGATGGTGTCAATCCTAACCGATTGACAATGTTTCATAATCCCTAACCTGTGACTGGTTGGAATCCCTGCCGCCTCTGCCGTGCCCTGACTCATATAAACATCAACCCCGCGTTTGATAAATTCTCTTGCGGCCTTCACATGATCGTTATGTTCGTGCGTGATGAATATTGCGTCCGGCCGGATAAAGCCTGTCAGCTCTTGTATACGGTGGTATGGTAGGCCACAGTCGAGCATGACCGTGGCTCTGCCGTTGCTCACCGTATAGCAGTTGCCGCTACTGCCGCTGGCATAAACTGCTATATTCAGCATTAGAATCCCGGCCCTTCAGTCAAGGCTTCCTGCTGTGGCTTTTCCTCTTTTGCCGGGGCTTTTGCCTTTTCTTCCTTCGGAGCCGCCGTCTTGACCGGGGCTGGATCCTTCGCGTCGTTTTCGGCCTTGTTGAGATCGTCCAGCGTTACCTTGTGGCCGGGAGTGATGGCCGGGGCTGGTGCTTCAGGAATAAATTCTTCCCGGTTCGCATTCTGCTGTACTTCCTCGGTAACATTCCGCGGTGTTACGTCGATAACTTCGTCATCAGTCTGCAAACCTACGGAAAGTTCCGGGGCCGTGGTGCGAATGAACCAAGACGCGGCGCGGTAGCGTAACATCTGCTCCGGCATAGTCTGCCACTTACTGCCGTTCTTGCTGTACCAGCCTTCCGCCTTTGCTACTGCAATAGTGACTTCGGGGCCTTCGAGGATATCCCCGGTTGCAATCTCCTTCGCCCATGCGATAATGCCCTGCGTGTCTGTCCCCTTTTTGCCTGTCTCTTTGTAGTGGATAGATCCGAACCGCCCGCAAGAGTTGAAAAGCGCGATCAGCATTTTGGAGCTGAGTGCTGGGGTTCCGTGTACGACGTAGACGTTCTGTAACATCATAAGCGGGTCAGCGTTCATGCGGCTGGCAAGGTTCAACACGATAGCGCAATCGCTCTCGTTGTTGCGATATGCCTGCGGAACAAGGCTGGATTTGCTAAAGATGGTCGTAAGCACCTTTAACTGTTTGATAGCCGCCGCGCTGAAAAAGCCGGGGCGAATATCCTGCGTGTCAACTGCCTGAATCTCGTTTGCCATTGTCAATTCCTCCTAAATGGTCAATATGGTTTATGCTTCTATCTCAACTTCCAGCGAATCATGGTCGCCGTCAGCAATGAGTTTAATTAACTGCGCGTCTACTTCGGGTAAGCTGGTGTAGCTCTCGCAGTCGTCGATGAAAATTGGAAGGCTAACGCCGTAATACTTACTTAATGCATTCACAATATCCAAGGCCGCTTTCATGCGGTTGCCTTTGTTGAGGCCGTCGTTGAATGGAACGCCGTCAATAATAGGCTCGCAACATTCGTCCAAGGCTCCATTGATTTTCTGCTCGAACATCTTCCATTGCACATACTTGAAATGACTGTTGATGTTGTCCTCGGTAGCTCTGACCTTTGCCCGCAAAAATTCTTCGGTAAGGAATAACTGCTTTTCGAGGTTGTTGTAAATCAGTCCCAGCGTTTTTTCCCGGTCTTTGAGCTCCTCGATACGTTCTTCAATGCCTTCGTTCTGCTTAATGGCCGCCAGCTTTTCCTGCCGTACTGAAATCTCGTTTCCAAGGTTCTCAATCTCGGTTTCGACTTTCCGGGTTTCTTCCTGGCCCCCGGCCTGCAAGGACTCAATCATCTTTTCTGTGGTTGCGACTTCCTCTGCCATCGTGATGTATTCCGGCTCGGCCTTGTAGTCAGGCTTTTCAATGCCGTCCAACATCTTCTGCGCTTCCTGCAACTTCGCCGTGAGCTCGTCAATCCGTTCCAAGTTTTCCTTGTTGGAATCCTCTAAAGCGGTGGCCTTTTTGAGATCCTTCTCTTTGTCAGCCATAATCCGCTTGCCCTTCTCCTGAATAGCTTTGAGGCGGGCGGCTTTGTCGAGGTTGAACTTTTCGCGCGCCTTGTCGATAAGCTCGTCAATCTTGTCCGCTGGTAGCTTCTGACCACAGCAAGGGCAAGTGTCGTCAACATTCTCGGCAAATTCTTCCGCATGGACCGTGCTCCATTCTGTCCGAAGGTCAGCGGCTATCTTGTCCTGCGTGTCAGCGAAAGCCCGTAACCGCTCAATTTCGGTCTGTGCTCTCTCAACCCCGGCCCCTATGCGTTCAATCTCTGCCCGACAGCCGTTTACCGTCCGTTCGGCCTCACCTGCCTTGCGGTTATAGTCCGCTTCAAACTGCGCCGCGAACGTGGTCATTTTGGCCTTGAGCTCTGCAATCCGCTTGTTAGCCTCTGCGACTTCGCCGCCGTTCTGAATCCTGACAAGCTCCTTTTGCTTATCGGCCTTCTGCTTTTCAAGGCTCCGAATCTCTGTTTCCAGCGCGCTCTTGTTGCCTTTGGCCTCTCCCTGCATTTGAGTAAGCTCGTCAATCCTTGCCGGAATGCCGCGGCTCTCGTCATTGTTCTTTTTCATTTTGGACTGGATAACTTTCCGCACGTCCGAAATAATCTTGTTTTGCAAGAGAACTTTCAGCGGTTCCAGCTTCGGGTTGTCCGCTATGATCTGTTCGTCCGGGGTTTCCCCGCACATGGTCATAAGAACTTTGCGACGGTCTTGCCACTTAACGTTGGTGCAGAAATGCAGAGGCATGGAAAGGAGCTGGAAGGTGTCGCCCTTAACGAGGTCGCTCACTCTGCGCTCAAATTCCTTCTTTGCCATCGGCACGCCGTCAATGCTGTATACGGTTGTGTGCCCCTTAAACTCTCTTTCGGCTTGCCCGCGGTGCTTCTCCCACTTCTCCTTAAATTCCCGGCGCAGAACAATCTGCCGCCCGTCATCGTCGAGAACAATCTCCACAGCGTGCTCAACGCCGCCGTCATTGGGGGTAGATCCGTCTGCCGCCCGCTTTTTAATCTGCGTGTCGATGACCTTGCCATCGAACCCCTTGCCCGTCATGCACCATGCGTAAGCGTCTGCAATGGTGGTCTTACCGCTTCCGTTCTTTCCGCGGACTGTGATGTTCTTGCCTTCCGGGGCGACGTCCAGCTTGTCCAGCCCCTTGAAATGGTCTATAAAGACTCTGCTCAATCTCATTTTTACAATCTCCTTTGCATGTGGTATAATGTCCTTGTAAGCGTTCAAATGTGAATTGCTCAATCTCATATTTGAATCTCTTGAAGCTCATCGGGCGGTCACCCGGTGGGCTTTTTTATTGCAATCAATCCAATGCTAATACACGCCGCCGCCAGCTCTTTTATCTGTGAGGCGCAACGTCTGAAAGGTTCGCCCTCGTCAGTGGTTATAACATCGTCTTGACAAATTTCCTCGATAATCTCGATAACTGCCGCCACCCTTCTCATGACAACTCTTAACCGCAACGCGCTAGAAGAAATCCCCGCCGCTTCAATCCGTGGCAAAATCATTCGCCCGGTCTGTAAGTCGTTGCTCAAATAGTGGTATCCAAGTTCGGGGCTTCCATACGCCTGAACCATCTTTGCTATAATCTCGTCCGGTATGTCCCTGCCTCCTTCGTAATAGGCCAGCGTCCGGGGTGCTATCCCCAAAATCTCTGACGCAACTTCTCTTGTAAATCCTGCACTATGCCGTGCCTTAAAGGCTATATCTGCGCACCGTTCGTTCATAGTCTTGCCCTCCAATCCATGCGAGAATTAGAAGTGAAAACGGTGGGCATTTTCGCGAACTTTCCTCATGTGTCTGCCCCGCCTACGCTCTGCTTGCCTTTCCATACAGTCCCTATCGTTCCTACAACATGGAGCCATGCTAACGCCTGTCCATATCTTGTCGTATGTTTCGCCTTTCTCGAACTGTCGCCCGCATAAAGCGCACCGGGGGTGTTTTCTATACAAGGAGGAACGCCGCACCCGCCAGCACCGTTGCCCCTCCTAAGACTTTCCAACCAAACGGGGTTAAATAACAAAACGCCTTTTTAATTCCTGTCAATTCTCTTTGGCCTCCTTAACGAAATATGAGATCCGGATTTTCTGTCCCGGTTTAATGTGGCCTGACTGCCCGTCTTGCAATTCCGGGTTGAGCTCGATGATGCCCTGTTCAAACTCTAAGATGTAACGCCGCCCGCCTGTGTTTTTCTTGAGGTACTCGGTGGCAATGCCCCGTAAAGTATCCCCCTGCTTGACGGTGTAGGTTTCTTCTATGAGTCGCTGGTCGCCGTCGTAGAATCCCGAAAAGATAACCGCCGCCCCAATAAGGGCCGCCCCAGCCAAAACTTTCTTAATTGTGGCCTCGGTTCGTTTCTGCTTCGTGCTCCTTCTCTCAATGCGCAATGACCAATCTTTCATCAGGTCCCTCCTTTGTTTCGTAAGCCTTGAAAAGTTCCCGGCCTAACGCCTTGCTGAACGTCTCCTTTACTGCTGGCTTGAAGTTCGTTAAGCGAACCCGTGCCCTGCAACCTTCGTGGGCAAATGTGTAGGTTTTCCCGTCCTTATACTCCATCGCGTCGCCTCCTTGAAGAAAATTTCTCCAATTAGATATTTTTTATCTACAAGTTTGCAAAAAATTACTTGCTCTCAAGAACCAGCTTCGAACCGAGCACGTCGAATATGCGTGCCGCCTCTGGGAGCGTGAAAGAGTTCTTCTTGAGTTTCTTGTAGAAAGTTACCTGCGGAATGCCTACGGCCTGAGCAACTTCTTTGTATTTCATGTTGCGGCTGGCAATTTCGCCCTTGATCGAAACCTCCATCGTGCGCCTCCTTCCTAGATAATTTTTATCCATTTAGATAACTTTTCTCTTGTTAATGCAATTATATATCCCAATATATGAAAAGTAAAGCACTTTTTATAATTTTTCTCTATTTAGATAAAAACTATCTGAATTGGACAAGAATTATATATATATGGTATATTGTTGTGTTGTGGAGGTGTGAACAATGAGTAGCGAGGCTCTGTCCGTGTTCTGCGAGAGAATAAACGAGCTGTTTGACCGTTTTAAGTCGAGGCCCGGTCTGCGTGGAACCAATAAAGAGTTCCAAATGCACTTAGGGGTATCGGAAGGTCAGCTAAAGGGCTGGCTCCAAGGAAAGAGTGAACCGAATATAGAGACGCTAAAAAAGATAGCTCGCATTGAGAATGTCTCCGTAAGCTGGCTGATTGGCGAAGAAAAGCCTCCGAAAGACAACTCCCCCGCGTCCGTGCTTGCGGCGAAGATCTCCCAAGCCGACGCGCAAACCCTTGCCCAGCTTGAGCAATTCTATAATTATCTCGAATACCAAAAGAAGGTGCAGGACAGTCCCGCGTCGAATGAAGCTACAAAGTAAGAATTTTTATCAAGGGAAGTGTCCCGGTGGATAAAGTTGCATAGGAGGAATCTGTAATGCTAGGTCTTGTTTTGTTTCTTTCGATGATTGGTTTCGTTATAGGTCTTGTGTGGCTGGCTGTGAATGCCTTTCGAAAACGCCCCAAGAAAAAGCCCAGTATACTTGCGGCTGTTGCCTTTGTGGCCTTCGTTGCTTGCGTTCCCTTCCTGCCGCCGCCTGATCATTCCAAGGTAAAAAGCGCGCCCGTGGAAGTCGCCGTGGAAAAACCTGCCGAAGCTCCAGCCCAAGCTCCCGAAGAAAAGAAAGAGGAGGAACCGCCTGCCGCTGAACCTGCTCCGGCCCCGGCTGAAAAGACTCCCGAGGAAGCTCTGAAAGGAATCTGCCAAGCTGAGATCTCGAAAGGTGATGAACTGGTTGACGTGGAGGTCAACGAGGACATGAGCAAAGAGAACTTTGGAACCGGGAAACTGATTGTCCTTCCTAAATTCAAAAGTAATAGCGGGTTCCGTTCGTCCGAGTTGATGAAGGCCGCTAAGCTGATAAAGGCAATATATGCCGCTGGCTACCCTGTGTCCGAGGTTACAGTCTTTACGCAGGATATGTCCGGTAAGACGATAATGAAATGCACAATGGACGAGAAGAAGGCCGCAAGCATTGACTGGTCTGTTGTCTCCTATTCCGAGTTCGATAAATACCTGTCAAACTTTTGGGCTGTTCCCGCCCTTCGCAAATAACTCTGTCCCAGCTTCGCCCCTGCCTCTTTCGGTGGGGGCTTTTGTTGACTCAAAAAATATTCCACAAAAAACGAGAAAAATATTCCATAGGAGGAATCTGCTGTGAACGTCGCTATTTATGCCCGCGTCTCTACGGAGTGGCAGGCTGAACATGGTTATTCCATAGGCACGCAATTAGAGGCTTGCCGTGAGAAGGCCGCTTCAATGGGGGCTTTTGTCGTCAAAGAATACGTTGACGACGGCTATTCCGGGGGCTTCCTAGAACGCCCTGCCCTGGAATCCTTGCGCGACGCTGTGCAAGATGGCCTGTACGAGGCTGTGATAATACACGACGCTGATAGGCTGGCCCGCAAGCTCATACACCAGCTAATCTTGACCGAGGAATTTGAAAAGCATAACTGCCGCCCGGTGTTTGTCATGGGGGAAATACAGAATACCCCCGAGGGGAATATGTCCTACCAAATGAAAGGCGTGTTTGCTGAATACGAGCGTGCGAAGATCCGGGAAAGAACAATGCGAGGTAAAAGGGCGAAACTTCGCGCCGGGAAAGCTATCTGCGACTCCCATATCTACGGCTACGACTTTGACCGAGAAAATAGTTGCTATACAATCAACCCCGCCGAGGCAGAAGTCGTCCGTATGATATATCGTTGGTACGTGGAGGAACTTGTCGGCGGCTGTGAATATATAGCCGAAAGACTAAATAGCATGGGGATCCCCAGCCCCAGCGGGAATGTGTCGTGGTGCGCTTCTTCTGTCCGAAACCTGCTCCACCGCCCCCACTATACCGGGAAATACTTTGCCAATACACAATATCACAAAAAGACGGGGCCGAAGTCCTACAAAAGACTCCCCCGGCCCCGCGAAGAATGGATCGAAATGTCTTGCCCACAAATTATCCCTGCCGAACTACACCAAAAGGCCCTCTCGATAAAGTCAAAGCATAGGACGTACAAGGTGTGGCAAAAGAATAGTTACCCGGCCTTGCTTCAAGGCGTTGCGGTCTGTGGTGCATGTGGCGGCTCTATCCGTATAACTGGTGGCGGCAAACGAAATGCCCGCTGGTATACTTGCGTAAACACGCCGCCCCGGAATGGTTCGAAATGTGCCGCCCGCCTTATGGACGTTGTTGTGACTGACGCCCTCTTTTGGTCTGTCCTTGAAGAAATCTGCACATCAGAAGAAACCGTAACCGCCTATATCGGGAGTCGTGCTGGTGCGGAACCTGTCCCGGCTCGCTCCGAACAAAACAAGCGGCAGAAGATTGTAAGGCGAATCGAGAAGATCCGCACGGAACGAACTGCCGTAATGACGTGGTTCTCTCAGTCCCTTCTCTCCCAGTCCGAAGCTACGGAAAAGCTCGCTGGCCTTAAGGCTGATGAATCCCGCCTACAAAACGAACTTGCCGCCCTCGAAAACGCTCCCGACTCTCAAGAGGAACATCTTGCCCCGGCTGATATTTGCGCTGTGGTTCGTAACTGCCCTGCCTCGCCGGAAGCTCGTAGGCGTGTTTTCCTGTCCGTGGTTGAAAAGGTTTCAGTCCTGCGCCGAGATAATAATTACGGCCATAAATACCTGATTGACTTTGACATCGTCTTTAAGTAAAAGAAAAAGCCGCCTCGAATGTGAGGCGGCTCTCTTTGTGTGGGGGCTTTGAAAGTTGTGTGTATCGCCAACCTATGTCAATGGGTTCTCGAAGAACCTCCAGCGTTTTTTTACTAAATTCCGGCAGCTCATCTAAAAAAAGAACGCCATGATGGGCTAAGGTGACCTCGCCGGGCCGCGGGACACTGCCGCCCCCTACCATCGCTGTCATCGACGCCGTATGATGTGGACTGCGAAAGGGCCGCTTGGTTAAGAGACCGCTGTTTTTCGGCAACAGCCCGGCAATGCTGTAGATTTTCGTAACCTCCAGGGCCTCTTCCTTAGATAATTTTGGCAGAATGGTACTGACTCGCTTTGCCAGCATGGTCTTGCCGGCGCCTGGCACTCCCACCATCAGGACATTGTGTCCGCCAGCGGCAGCAATTTCCAACGCGCGCTTGGCCTGATACTGCCCCTGCACATCGGCAAAATCATCCACGATTGTCTCCGGTTCTGCCGCTATCACCTCAGCCTTTGCTGGGTCCATGGCTTCCTGGCCATTGGCGAACTGCACCAACTGTAGGAGATTATCCACCGCATAGACCTGGATTCCATCCACCAACAGCGCTTCGTTGGCGTTTTCCCTGGCCACAAATAATTCCGTCAAGCCCCTTTCCCTTGCCTGCATGGCCATGGGCAGGATGCCATGGACGCCACGGCATTCCCCCTCCAGGGAAAGCTCGGCCACAAACAGGCTCTTTTCCAGCAGAGATTGGGGAATCACCCCATAGGCGGCCAAAAGCCCGATAGCAATGGGCAGGTCCAGCCCCGAACCGTCTTTTCGGATAGCCGCCGGGGCTAGATTAATGGTCACATTTTCCTGCCGCAGACGGATGCCGCTGTTGCGGATAGCCGTCCGCACCCGTTCCCTGGACTCCTTTACCGAAGTATCCGGCAGGCCCACAATGTTAAATCCCGGCAGGCCTGCCGCCGAATCCACCTCCACATCAATGATGAGCCCATCTACCCCCAGCGTCGTCGCTCCGTAAGTTCTGGCAAACATACAAATCCCCCCGACTCGATTCCAATCCCCTATCAGGTCTCAAAAGCCCCAGGTATATGGCAGATTTCGTACTGTCCATTGGGCCGCACATAGACCTCAATAACATCAAAACGGCAGAGACACTTATCCTCTAAATGTCTCTGCCGCAAAAACCAACGCGCCGTTTGAATAATTTTCTTTTGTTTGGAATAGGTGACAGACTGCGCCGGTGTGCCAAAGCGCAGTCCACTGCGGGTCTTGACCTCCACAAAGGCCAGCACCTCCCCACAGGAAGCAATAATATCAATCTCCCCCACTGGCACCCGAAAATTCCGCACGCAAATCTGATAGCCATGCCGGGACAAATAGTCCGCAGCGGCCTGTTCTCCTTGACTGCCCAGAACCTTGTTATTCATGCCGCACCCTCTCATCCGCTCCGATTACAGCCGGACCTTAGGCTTCTCCTTTGGCCTTGCCTGCTTATCAATACGATAGACATAAGCCATTACCTCGGCAATGGTGCGATACAGCTCCGGCGGAATTTCCCGGTCGATATCAAGGGCCATCAGCATGTTGACCAACGTTTTGTTTTGATAGACGGGAATCGTATTTGCTTGTGCTGCCGCCAGGATATTTTCGGCCACATGCCCCCGTCCTTTGGCTACCACCCGTGGTGCGGTATCCCGTTCCAAATCATACTTTAGGGCAACCGCCTTTTGGGGTACGTTGGGATCTGTCTCCGGTTCTTCCTGTAACTTATGGCGCTCCTTCATATCCTTATCACCTGCCTGAGTGGTCCTTCACGGTATCATTATATGTTGCTATTGTTCTTTCGTCAAGGACATTGTTTCTTATTCTTTTACATAAAACGTCGTTCGCCAGCTGCTCCAATCTTGAAATCCTTGAGCGCTAACGCGGAATCCTTCAGCGAATCCCGAAGGTTCTTAGCCTGCTGACGGAAGAGGTCCGCCGACTCCTGATGGGAGAAAAACACCCGCATATCCAGCTGATTTTCCTGATAAACACGACAGGTAAGCTCCACAGCCCCGATGTTATCGGTAAGGACACAGAGCCGCAGCCAGGTTTCTTTCTTGAGCTCCCCGGTCTCGGGGTCTGGCTGTTTTTCATCATAGACATGAATATACGACGGGTAGGTGCTGTCGTCGCCCATATACATGGGAAGCATAAAGTTTAGGGACCGCTGCCCCTGCACCGCTGAGTTCCCTCCTTCCATAGAATTGCGCATAGAAAGCACAAAGGTTGCCACATCCTTGCCGGCCTTTTTGAGCTGCCGCGCCGTCATGCGCTTAGCCATAGTCATATCGCAAAGCTGCATAAAAGCCCACAGGCGAGGCAAATCCGGAATATCCTGCTGATAAGCTGCCTGTTGAACCGTTGCCGGCACATTCTGCTGGCAAAGCCGTATGAGCTGCTGCAATTGTTTTGCATCCTGCTCATTTAACGTGCCATTTCTGCCGTTGACAAAATTCTGCAACAGCAACATATCCCGCTGGTTCAGCTCCGTATTCTTCATCAACAGCTGGGCCAAATTCTTCATGGTATTCATAGCCTGCGGGGTGTTTTCCATGGTCTGGCTCATGAGCTGGGACTTGGCCTGCTGCATCGCCGCCTGCTGGAAGTTCCCCGCCGGTTTCTGTGCACCGGCAGGATTCTCCTGCTGTCCAGGCATTCTGTTTTCCGGCAGATTCTCCGCGTTACGATTGACAAGAGCTGGATTCTGATTTTGCCCGGCTTGACTTGTCAAATTTCCGCTGGCGTTCTGTCCCTGCGCCATATTGCCCGTCGTCTGCCCAGCCGGCTGTCCCGTAGGTTGCTGTCCCTGGGGGGCACCTTGTGAAGCGGACTGCCCCTGTGGTGCAGTCTGACTCTGTCCTGCGTTTTGTCCAGCCTGGGCCTGCTGCCCCGCCTGTCCCGGCTGGGCTGTTTGGGCAGTTTGCCCCGGCTGGGGCTGCTGATTTTGCGAAGCCGCTGGATTATTTCCTAACTGCTTTCCCGCCTGTTGACTTGTCAAATTTTGACCAGGGAGCTCCGCATTTTGGGACTGGGTAGCCACATTTTTTTGTCCTACCATTTCTTGAGCCATGGTCCCCTTAGCTGCTTCCTGTCCGGCGGCCTGCTGTCCCGGTTGGTTGCTTTGGCCCTGCTGCGGCGCCTGTTGCGGTGGCTCAGCCTGTTGTGCCTGGCTGCCATTAGCCGCTGGGCGCGGCATGAAATACTGTACCAGCTGCTTCAAAAACTCCAGCGAACTTCCGCCACTCGTATTCATCGCCATGGTCTGGCCTTGAGGCTGAAGGGCTAACAAAAGCTCCTGCACTTCCTTAGGAAGTTCCGAAAAACTTTTGTTGTCCAGCAGCTCAAAAGCCGCCTTGGTCAAAAGCACCGGTTCTAACGAAGAACCGCTTTCAACCGACACCATCACCTTTAAATTGGTAAGCAGTGCCCGCAGCTCGTCGCTGACTTCAATGGGCATTCCCTTCTCGGCCATGTTCCCCAGCTGAGAAAGCATTCGGGAAAGGGCGGACAATTGGTCCATGGAAAACCGCTGGCTCTCAAGGGTACTCCCCAACCCTTGTCCCATAGTTTCCTCCAAGGAAAAGGCCTGTTTCAAGACGTTTTGAATGACCTTTTGCAAATCCTCCGGCATCTTATCAACGGCCTCGGTCTGATTGCTGGCAATCTTCGACAGGAGCCCTGCCATATCATCTACCGCATTTTTTATCGACACATTTGTCTTGGGACTAAACGCGGCAGAAGAGCCGCCCCCATCATCGCGGCGAGAAACGCCTTCGGTACTGCCAGTAGACTGAGGACGGTCAACGGGACGGATTCCTATATTCATAGACGTTTCCATGGGCATCGCTTTCACACACCTTTATCCATAGACTGATTTAATACATACCGTTTACGAGGGAGCGGATTGGTTCAAAGGACACACGATGAATCGGGCAGGGGCCATATTTTTTCAGCGCCTCAAGATGCTGGGCGGTACCATAGCCTTTGTGCTGGGCAAACCCATACTCCGGATACTGTTTGTCGTAGGCATCCATCAAGCGATCTCGAGTAACCTTGGCAATAATTGAAGCCGCCGCAATCGACGCGGATTTCGCATCTCCCTTAATGATGGATTCCGAGGCCATCGGCAGGTTATCCAACTTCACCGCATCGATGAGCACTTTTTGCGGCTCCGGTTTCAACATAAAAATTGATTCGTACATGCCATTGATGGTGGCCTGATAGATATTGACCCGATCAATGGTCTGGGCATCGATAAGTGCCGTACCAATCGCCAGCGCCTTAGCCTGGATTTCTTCAAAGAGCTCTTCCCGAACCTTGGCCGATATCTTTTTGGAATCGTTTATCTTAGGCAGATAAAGGTCCTTAGGCAGGATGACTGCTGCCACCGAAACGGGGCCCGCCAAGGGGCCGCGGCCGGCTTCGTCGACGCCGGCCACCAATTCATAGCCTTCATCCATTGCCATGTGCTCAAAGGCGTACATTTCCGCTACCCGGGCACGATCCTGCTGCTCCCGTTCATAACGTTTCACCAGTCTGCCCACTGCTTTGCGCTTATCCGCCGCACAAGCCGCCAAGAATTCTTCATCCACGTTGCCTTCAGCAAAAAATCCCTCTATATCTTTTATCGTATAATTTGCTAAATTATTTATATTTAACATACCTTGTTTTTATCTGATTCTCCTTATTTTTTCTATTTATATTATCACATTTGTCACTGAAAAACCACGCTAGAATATTCGGCGTGGTCATAATGTGGTCAAAAAAAAGGCGGCACAGCCTCTTATAGAGCCGTGCCGCCACCAATAAACTTATCTTGTATTTACAGCTTTTCTGCCGCCGCTTTTTCAAGCACAACCTTGAGGACAGTCAAACCAATGTTAAGCGTTGCAGGGATGACGACGACATCGCGTACCTTGCACCACCCTTTTTCACTTGAAGCATCGCTCTTACACTCTTCGACAATATTATCAGCTGCTTTTTCGAGCATACGAGTACCTTCATCTGCCAACCAGTTTGTAAACTTGAGCTTCATATCCTGCCCAACTTCTTTTGCCTTGAGGGCTTCCTCAACGCTGTCACGAATTTCTACCCATTTACTCATAATCAAAACCTCCTTACAATGAACACTCATAATCTGTTACGCCGCGTGCGATTGCACGAGCGAACTCGTCCTGTTTTGTGCGGAGCAAAACCTCATCCTCGGCATTATCGATGAAAGCTGTCTCCACCAGCACCGCCGTCATATCGGTGTATTTAAGTACAAGAAGCTTCGGCATTGCTTTGACACCACGGTCAAGCGTGCCGAGCGCATCGATAATCTGATTCTGAATGTACTGCGCCAGTTTCTGTCCTTCACCGCCACCATAGCACTCTACCTCAGTACCATGTGCACTCTCATTGAATGCATTGCAATGGATAGACACAAACACATCCGCGCCCCACTCATTAGCCGTTTCTGTGACCGTCATCCCCTGCCGATCAACGTACTCAGAGCGTCCTGCGCCTGTCGGTGCCAGATTATCCGACTGCATGAGCTTACAATCACAGCCAGCGGCTTCGAGATAACCTTTTACCAGTTCGCCGACATTTGCCGCCACATCAGCTTCACGCAGTCCGCTATTCGGATTGACCGCGCCGCTATCATATTTCATGTCATGCCCTGGATTAATGAACACTTTCATATACTTTCCCCTCTTTCTTATCAATAACTACGCCCGTTCCCTTGAATGGGGATTCCTCATAGAGCCGCCGCTCTATATCGTCGAGATGGTCCTCACAAAAATGGTACTGTCTTGCCAACGCCAGAAATTCTGTGGTTGCGTCAGCAACAAGCTGATAGTGCAGTGGTTGAATCATTTCGTCTCGCGCTCCTTTTTCTCATGTGCTAATTGTTCCAATGTATATTGCAGTCTCTCCGGGATTGGCACGCCACATTTGGCAGCATTCTCTAAAATCGACAGTCCTTCATTCCCCAGAAAGAACCATGCCACAGCCATACATATAACGGTCTGACCTACTGCCAAATCAATGTAATGCGCAAAGGATACCAAAGAAAGAATCAATATTTTCTTGATGATTCCTTTGAATCCTCGTTGACTATTCAGCGCCAAATCTGGATTAAAAAAGGCGGCTGCTACGCCACTGATATAGTCAATCAGCATAGCCACCACCAACGCCTGCAATACATCATTCCATCCACCAAAAAGACTGGCAATCAACGTCCCTATCCCTCCCGTAATCACCCCCCAATAGGTTTCAATCCTCACAGGGACTACCATTCTAAAAACATCGTTTAATTCTTCAATCAAAACATAACACCTCTTATCCAGGCCAATTTCTCGTCAATCTCACATCGTATCCCATTGGTATATGCGCACGACAATACCATTCTCGTTTTATGGAATTATCCAATTGTAACGGGCACCCATCACAGGTACGATTGGTAAAAAAATATTGTTCACATGCTTTTACCAGTCCAGCTGCAGCATTCATAACAGCATCTTTTTTCTCATCTATTGTCTCCATTTATTTTCCTATCTTTACATATCCATCAGACTTTACTGCTTCAGCCAAGGGGAGATATTTTCGCTTGTCCGTACCGATTGAATTCCATTCATTCATTAAGAACAACAAAGAGCTATTCCCTCGGTTCGGGACGACGCCCTCTATGGTGTAATCAAAGTAACTACTAAGTGGATTCATATCTGACGGTGTTGTCAAATCTCCCACATGCGACAGTTGTACGAAGCTGACCGCATAGGCAATTGCACTCTTTTTGCACGGCACAAAATCGGTGCTGGCCAGCGTTGCGCCGTAAGGAAGACAGGCAACACTATGCATGGATATGGGAATATGCTCAGCCACTCGCCCTACATCAAAAAGTGAGGAATGCCCATTATCGACCAGGAAGAATGTATATCCATTATCCGCGACGAAATCAACATATTCGATATCCAGATTTTTCAATTCATCTTTTGCCGCCTCGATGGTCTTCCAGCTGGGAATCCTTGGATAAAAGTAACAACGCATAGCCGTTTCGTCATTGTCATTACTGTACTGGAGATAAAAGGATGCCGCATAAGTAAAGTTTCGTGCATGAATCGGAGTCCATATCTTCAAGCCTTCCGTGTAGATATACCAATTATCTTCTTTCACAACGTAAGCAGTCATTCCATCCGTTGCCTGAGCCAATTCTTCAAGGCCTGATTTCGTCGATACCTGAATAGATGTATCTGCTGCAGGCGTAATATCCGGATTATCATGCAAATATTGATTCTGATTGTACTGCGCAAGATTTGCTGATAATTTTGGCTCGAAAATTTCGTTAATAACCAGATGTAAATCAATACCGTTTTTCTTATAGATGTTGTACCGATAATAAACATTTTCTGTCATTACGCGCCCACCTCTTCCAACTTCTCAAACGTAGTAATGCATTTATATTTCCCGAGCGCCAATCGGTCATCATAATTGTAGCCAGCTCCATAAATCGAGCCATCGGTATGTCGAATAATAAGATTGCCGGCTGTCAACTGAACACGTTCCACATAATCCGCAATCGGCGTTAACACATTCCGGTCTAGCTGGTCCCCTTGTCCGAACTGGCCAAAGGTGTTGGCTCCGCACGCATATAATATACCATTTCCGCCTAAAGCTATCCATGATTGCTCACAGGCTGCAATGGCTGAAAAACCACCAATATCAATCGGCTGTGGCGATATTACCAGGTCTGCTGCACTTATCTTATTGCCCGCCCCGAGCTGACCGCGTAAATTGGCTCCGCATGTCCACACCGAACCATCCTCGAGCAGGAAAACCGTGAAGTTTTTCCCACAGACAATATCAAGAATCTCCGACTGATTAAACGGCAACATTGCATCATCAAGAATAACACCTGTTTGCTCATTCCTTGTCGCTTTCTCAACGCCATCCATGAAGTTATAGCCATTCCAGGAACTGCCATCATATTTGGCAACGTAATGCCATGCGATATGATTAGTGTCACTGCCGGAAACGACGTCCATTTTATTCGGCATGTGCCGCCCAGCATAAATTGCCATCGGTGGAACTTGTGGATATATATCCCCATTTTTAGCGTTCGAATGTAATACTGCTGGGTCTTTTGCCTTGAAGTACGACGAGCCATCTGTATCCGTAACATGCTCAAACTCTGGCTCCAATACCAGCGGATCGGCAAATTCGCTATAGAACGTATATGGCATTCCGTAGCCAATGCCCAATTCTCCATAAGCATTTTGGCCAGCAACAAACCAACGTCCCGTCTCCGAATCTTTTTCCGCAAAACGAACGCCATTCTTTTGCGAGGTTACCTTTTGCTGGTACGTATTGAACTTTCCACATGGAACTAATGCAGATGTATCAAGTCTCATCTTCTCGCCATTAAATTCCACCGCCCAGGCATGGTCGAAATCAATCTGCTGAGATAGCGCATGTACTTGTTCGGCAGTTTCCATATCGTCCGTAATCTGCCAAATATAGAGCGACTGTCCGTTTTCCTGCAAATTCTCCTGTACGTAATCCGGATGATCCATAAGCCATTGATACGGGTAGACCTCAAAGTTGGACAGCAAAACATAACTTGCTGATTTTTCCTGCACCATATCACTGAACTTATAGACATTACCGTCTGGATCAGATACCCGAAGGACTGGCTTACCTCCTTCGAGGCTAACCCAAAGTTTTAATCGATTCGCAAACGATAACGTTTCTTGCGGGGATGTATCAATATTAATCCCGGAATCGATAATAGCCTGCTTTGCGTCATCGACGACATCTTTGACTTTGGCCGCATCGGCTTTAGCGGAAAGAGCTTGATTTTCCGCATAAAGTGCCCATTCTCTAGAGCTTTGCGTTTTAGCCGTCGGGCTTTTCGAATCATCTGCGCCATCTGGCGAATTCGCTGACTCCGCCCAATCTTTCGCTTTTTGCTCATAACTTTTCGCATTAGTCTCCGAAGCCTTTGCATTTGCTTCTGAGGACGCGGCTGATGTTGCTGCCACTTCTGCATTCTGTTGAGCCGCCCCCGCTGCCCGCTCAGCAGACTCGGCACCTGTAGCAGATGACGCTGCATTTGTTTCGGATGTTTTGGCCTTATTTTCTGATGCCAGTGCATCCTGTGCGGATTGTCTGGCGGAATCTGCATCCTGTTTTACTTGCGCGGCAGAATGGGCAACAGTCTCCGCCGCTGACTGTATCGACTGAGCGCTTTCAGCCGCGCTTGTGGCAGATGCTGCAGCATTCGTCTCGGACGCCTTCGCATTTGCTTCGGATGCTGCAGCAGCCTGTGCATGATTCGTTACAACCTGTGTATCATCTGATATTTCTTTCTCCAATGTGGAAAGCTGCTCCAGGTATGTTTTGGATTCCTCCAACGCCTTCTGTACAGCCGCCATTTCTTCTGCAGCATTGTTTTCCGATTCCTTCATACTGGCAAGAGCAGCTGCAGCTTCTTTTGCTTTTTCCGTGGCAATGGCCGCCTGCTCTGTAGCGATTTGAGCCTGTGCCGTTGCTTCGACGGAACCAAATTTCGTATTGGTGCGCATATCGTCATACATTGCCTTGACTTCGTCTCGAAGGGCCTGAAGTTCTGCAACATCAGACATCCCATCCAGCAACTCTTTTAACACGCGAAAGTTTTCGGCAATAACATCGTACATACCACGATTATCGCCAGTCGTCAATGGAGACCTTTTAGAGACCACACCTTCATGAGTAATATTCCCATCGGCATCACGCTGTTCCATGTATTGAAATCCATCATTAACCATAATATGCCTCCTATTTAACTAGATTAAACATATACATCATGCTGGTTATTCCTTCGATCATAAAATCATTAACCCAAGTTAAAATCTGGTTTATATTGCCACCTCCATATAGTATTTTACGTGTACCAGTTGTCCAATATTTTGACATCTTAGTTTCGGTAGATAACGTTCCATTTTCGAATACATACGCACATGCATAAAACGAATACTCACAAACATATCTTGGGCACCACGGCGTAGCAAAAGATGCTACATATGTATCCGTATCAATAACTTTACTCCAAGGTTTACAACCTTTAGGTCTGCCGATTAGATAATTATCAATTACGCCATATCTTTCCATCCCGTAATTACTATAAACATGACCAACACATAACGCCTCTGTATCATCCAGCCCATCTTTATAGTTCGCTGTTCTGTCGTAAACATTCATATATGTCCCTAGCATTCGTTCTAGTTTATGTCCGCTATCAAAAATCAAGCATCCATCTTTATTATATAAACGTAAGCCAGCATGAGAATTCGATTCACTCCGATTAAATTCCGATGAATATACACGATAATATATTGGCTCATCTGTTGTACTGGTAACATAGTATATCTTTTGCCCCTGATACCGTAACATCGGTGTTATCAACAATTTTCCTTTATTAATTTTAAACGCTGCGTATTCTTCATCCTCGTGCAAATAAAAGCCATACATTTCGTTTTTATTCACATTTGCTTTTATCATTCCGTCGCGAACGATAGAATGAACCGTATATTCATCATTTAGCTGAACAATGTTACCATCATTTACGGCTTGAAAATAAGTAGACATTAATACCACCCATATCCAATTACTGTATTAGCTTTTGTATATTTTATCCCGTATCCATCTAAGCCAGTAAGCGTATAGGTCCATTTGATTTCTCCGGTCTTATTATCTGCTTCGATAGTAGATGGAACCGCTCTCCCCATCGAATTTCCTGCTTCGATTATTTTTATATCTTTCACCCAAAAACATACATCTTTACCTATGATTCTAGAATCTATTATCGATTGATTTTTTCTTTCATAGGTACAAGTAATACTACCAATTTCTTTTAAGACTCGAGCTGATGAATCTAAAATACATTGCCCTTTTTCGTCAAAAATCAACAATCCTGCTTTACTCATTACCACACCCCCATTTTTACCCGCAATGTATTGTTTTCATCATAGACACAAATAAGATTATCACTTATTTCACAACGTGCACCAGTTGTCTTCGTCCTAAGCGTACCGATAGTAGCAGACAACGCAGATAAAGATGTTACTTTTAGCTTATCCGCCGTAATAGCTTTCGATGCTATTTTGTCGGCGGATATTGCCCCTGATTTAATCATGTTATTGGTAATGATATTATTGCCAATCCTCGTTTCAGCATCGATATCCAAATATTGGCCGCTAATCCGTGTCCCCTTCGCAGTCATATTGATCTGATTGATAACATCGTCTTTCTTGACCCGCAAATTGATACCATCCAAAAGTTGCGCAATGGCAGAATAGCTGCTTTTATCCGGAGACTTCCCAAGTTCCGTCACGACACTGGTGATTGCATTTGCATTTTGCGTGATCTTCGAGGACAAATTTGACAGACTTTTATCTGCAGCAGTCTTATTTGCCTGCACGGTGCTAGATATTTGACTAGCTGTTTGCTTCAACTGGGATACGTCCTCGCCTAAACCATCCATACGCTTCTGCACTGTACTGGACACCGTATCAGCCGTTTGCTGAATTTGAGTAGCTAACTGCTCATTGATGCCATCTTGATTCTGTTTATTCGCGGCAATCGTGCTTGTGATAGAATCCGTCGTCTTGACCAACTCGGCAATCTTACCGTTTGCATCGGATAGCTTCTTATCCAGCCCCTCAATCTTTGGTACGGAGTCTTGAGCATCTTTCACAGCGGCCGAAACCGTTATATCCATTTTCTGCAAAGATATAGAGCCGTCACCAATCCATTCCGGATTAAATGTCGGGTTAATCGTTACGCTATATTCTGGCGATGCGAAGCCTTCGCCGAACACGTCAATATATACCGCACGGACGGAATAGATTCCTGGTACTCCCAGATAGGAGCAATCTGGATTCGTGGAATAGATTACATCCGATGAATCCGTAGAAGTCAGGTAAAATCGCACGCCTTTAATAGGGCTCACCCATGACGGTACACGGATTCGAATCCCTCGAGGGATTTCCTCAAACTCAACGGTCTCGGGGGCCAAAGGCTTATCGTAGTTATACGTTATCGCAGCTGGGAAACTATACTTCTTGGTCGTATTATGCGCATAAAGATAAATCGTGCCATTACGCGCTTTCAAGGTAACGGTAGCATTGGTTCCCTGCACTCTGGCTAAAAGGCCAATGGCTGCCCCTGGATTTTCATCCGTTCGCAATTCGTATAGATCCACATCGCTATTCGTTACATCTGACCATGAGAAGACACATTTACCACCTTCTTGGAAATCTGCTTTAAAGTTCTGCGGTGTGTTCGGTACTACCGTTTTTGCGATAATCTCTACTTCTTGGTAAACCGCATCTTCTGCAGACGATTCCCAGCCATCATAATCACGTGCTACCAACTTCAAGCGGTAAATATCGCCAAGCTGAGCCGCTGGAATCGTGATTGTTGATACACCTGAGCCTGCATATCTCCAATTAGCAGAAAACCCGATTTCATCAGCAGGCACGCCTTCTGGTATAACGGAGATTTCCGTCATATCCACATGGTTCGTCTTGTAGTATATCTGTCCCTCAGTTCCCTTCGGTGGTTTAAAACGAGCAACAATATCATAACCTGTCGAACCATCCTCATAATGACGGTATATCGTATCCACCGATACATCCGTAAGTTTTCCAGGCAAAACAATCTTTCCTACGCCATCAATGGCAGTACCAATCTGCTTGCCATTTGCGTCAACGGCTACCACCCAGTATGACCATGTACCGGCATTATCCTGTTCATCCAAGTATGAGGAGTCTGTTATACCGGCAGAAATAAGGCTACAGTTCTCCATGGAAGCACCGGCATCGCCTCGATAGATGTTATATCCTGCCACCCCATCCATACGCGATGGAGACCAAGACAGCTGCAGACCACCACCGACCTGCATAATACGCAGATTAGCGACATTATCCGCAGGTAACGCCTTGCCGTTGATATAAATTGTCGTAGTAGCATGGTCCACTGTGATTGCGTCCATCACACACCGAACGACGATCTCATATTCCTCACCAGCTTTCACATTATGGAACAGGCACGAGGTAAGACGAGTGGATAGCTGCTCATGATAGCTTCCGCTGGTGCTCAGAATCTCAACATGAAAACTATCTGGCCAACGTTTACCATTTTCCACTTCCCAACTAACAGAAACATCCGATACTGCTGCACCACCCGTTAAATACGACTCTTCACTTGCCGTCACCTTGATTATGTGAGCCACCGATGGCGAATCTGCATATTCAACGACCGGATATTTGCTATAATCCAGCTCTGTCGAATACATGGCTTCATCGTATTCCGCTAGTTTTAGCTTTACCTTCATATCTCCATCACGAGTGGCAGCTACCACCCGAAACGGCTTGATTGCTTTATCTGTTTCACCGAACGCATAATTATCAAAGCGTTCTGGTATCTGACCATCATCAAATGGAGTACTTAACTCCAACACATTCCCGGTATACTCTTTGGCAACCACATCACGTTTTACCAAGCTATCATCGGACAGAGTGAAATATATTTCATAGTTTTTACCAAGCTCTAGTGTTATTTCCTTGTCCAATTCAACCGTATTCAATGTTGCCGATACCACACGTCCGGATGCAATGCCAATGCGGCTCACCGCGTGATTATAACCGACAATATCTCCATATTCGGCAACGATTGCATCGATATCCGCACCAAGCTCAATAAACTGAAGTTGCCGCTCGTTCGTTGCCAGCGCATGAACGGCTTCGCGGTATGCCTGTGAGCGCCGCTTAACACCAAACAGCGTAATCTGTGCCGTATTATCGCTTGCCTGTCCCTTAGCGTAATTCGGGGACCTTATCGTCATCATCGTATTTTTGAAGTCATTGTGCTCATCACTATATGTGATTTCTACCGCTCGGGCGCGATCTTCGCGACTGGAAAACGTTCCTTTGACCGACGATACGGTCGTACGGCCTTCGCCAAATATCTGTGTAAGTCTACCAGGACGGTCTACAACAATACCGATATTACGTCCATGCATAATGATTGCCGCATGCCCAACGGAAGCCGCTTTCTGTGCAGCATCCCAGCGTTTTTCGGTAGTGTCAAAGAAAGCATCAAACCGAAAACGTGGTTCCAGCACTCCATCGCTATTGCGAATCTCTTCATCTGCATAAGCGGCGGCGCTTTTCCATTCATCCCAATATGCATCGAATGCTTCATGCGGATATCCTGCCACAGAAAAATCATATTGATGGGTGTTAATGTTGAGCAAACGCCGGCATCCATGCAATATGTCATAAGTAGCCCAAATCGGATTATCAGCCGATTTTTCTACATACTGCTTATCATCCGGATCATAAACCCAGACATGTTTACGACACTGCCGCCAATTGACCGATGGGACACCATTTGACAGCTGATTCGACGCGAGAATACGCAGGGCTACTAAAACTTTATTCGGTCGACTATAAATGCCATCCACATACGACGTGAGAATTGTCCACTCGGTCGACGTTTGATAACGGCTTGTATTGGGGCGGTCAATCATAGTCACACGAACGTCATATTGTGCAGCCTCAAGGCCAGATACCTGGAAAGTACGGCGAAGTGCCGTATTGGTGGCAGCCGTTACCTCATAAGGCTCCCCATCCGCTTGAAAAGGGGACCACTTATCTGTTCCTGTCCGCCGATATTCCGCTTGAAATTTAACCGTAGCATCGGCATAGCTGCCATCATCATTCATACGATACAAGCCAGCGGGCCATTCCAATGTTATTTCCAGGCTGCTTGCTTTTGGACTGTTACTCGTCCGCGTCAAAGTCAAATCAGTATCCAACGATAAGCCAACGCTTTGGTCAAGCGGCGTATTCCGAAAGAACTTAATAGGTTCCTGGTCATTGGTTCCCAGCCGTGTCTCCAGCTCGACATTAGCGAAATTACCAATTGGTGTCTTATCGATGCGGATGTTATCAATTGAATCAACTGGACCATAGCCACCACAGTACAAAAGATTAAGGTATTGTTTATCGTTCACGGTTTCGACATGTTGCTCCAGGAGCTGAGGAGCGGGAATACATTCGCCATATGTTTCTCCAACAGGGTATCCCGCTGTAGTCACCGGCGTCGGGATATCCCATCCATACGAACGAGACTGCTCATGCTCTTTCGTATTAAATTTCGAAGCATCCTGTGGGAACACGGAATTGATGAGCTTACCGCCAAGAAACATAACAGCACCGGAAACGAGATATGACCCCAATGTCTTGCCGGCAATTCCTAAAATACCATGTGCAGCTATACCACCCGACCATGCAGAAAGCGCCACCATAGCCACCAAGCCCAAAACACTTTTAACGCCCTTACCGGCGATATGTGGCATTACAATAATCTGCATCCCATCGATAGGCGTTACCTGCTCCGGATGCTCGATAACGTGACCATCGATAAAGATATCTTTGCCATCGATATCGATATAATCTGTGAGCTTGCCTCCCGTACAGTACATTTCAGATGATTCGCGCCGATTCGGTTCAAAGGGATTTTTGACTTCTATGATTTCTATCATGATTTCCTCCCAGGCTCATAAAAGCCAACGATACGCGACTTCCATTTCCGCAGCCTATCTATGCATACGCCTGTCACAACATAAGCATGAATAAAACGTCCGTCTCCGATATAAATACCAACGTGATTCGCCCAGCAACCTGGCGTTAATCGCAAAAGAACAAGGCACCCTTCCTTGGGTGCCTCCAACTTATGCCACAATGACTCATCGTTATGCATTTGCTTTGCGATACCATCGACATCTACCGCATCGATAGGATAATCTTTGACCGGTTTCCCCTGGCGTTTAAAAAGCTCCATAGCCAACCCCCAGCAATCATATGCTGCGGGGCCACGACCGCCATCGACAAAAGGTAAACCAATCAAATCCTCATACTCAAACATATCATCAACCTCCTGACTGTATGCCAGGCTCTCCACCAAATCTCGATGGAATCAAACAGGACTCTAAATTATTGCGACAAGTTCCTTCCCCACAATAACCACACCGAACGTCGCCACATACAAACGGGCAGAAATCTGTGAGGTATTTCCAAGCGGGGAAACGATTTGCAAGCTCAGGAGATGCCCCCAGCGTAAATGTAATCCATGATTCATCGTACGAAGTCGCCGTAATCTGAAAGTCCAGCTCCATTTCTGCCACTGGCGTATCTAAAAGCTTAGCATTTACCACATACAGATTAACCAGCGCATCCGCAAAGCCTTTGTACTGCTGCAGGTAAGAACTGAGCAGGCCACCGCCAGCACTGATTTTTAGGTTCATGGCTGGGATTGTCTTGCCATCCTCCTCGTGTGGTTCCACGTCGATGGGATAGGCCGTCCAGGTATGATCATTCCAAACCACATCTTCCGTATTGCGGGCCAAATAGAGCGGCTCATCAAGCAATTCACAATTGACCTCGATAAGAATAAGAAACGGTGCATCCGTGCTTAATTTATTCTTCTCCAGCGTTGCAATCTTGGAAAACTCAAGCATATCGGTTACACCTCCTCAAACTTCAAACTGCCTTGCCAGCCATATGGGTAATTTTCCTGCCATTCAAAAGGACTGGCAAACCGGACAACATATACCTCATTGTCAATGGGGCATTTCCACTCAAAGGCCTGGAATGTTCCCACTTGATTCCAAAAATCCATCAACGCACCATATTGTGCCGGCGTGCGACAGTTCCATGCAAATGTCCAGGTGCGAATCATGCGAGTGGTTCGCGGTCTGGTCTTTTTGTAGTTAGCATCACTGGTAGTACTAATCGTACTGTCCTGGGACTTGACTTTGAAGGAATCGCCCGTACCCGTAGCTTTTGAAATATTCGGCTCCCCGATATCGGGGAAAACATACTTACCTGCCATAAGTCCTCCTTAATAGCCTAGGGCAGTTCTTAGATTACTGCCAAATCCGCCACGGTTTCTCGTTGCGCCATCAACTACAACATCCAATACCCAACGGCCCAAGTCTTCATCAAAGCGACTCTCCTGTACCGACACATTACTGTCCGTTTTGTTGGTAATATTTACCACACAGCCGCCCTGTGCCGAACTTTTCGACGGAGTAACCGGTATATGTGTTGTATTACCTGCAGCAATCGTCGGAACCACCAAACCGCCGCCGGCATAACGCCCAGCGTTCATCTGATCAAGAATTGCCCCATACTTCTTTGTAGCTGCTGCCGTCATGACGTACTCACCATTCGACAACATCGCAGGAATCGAATCACTTTTACCAGTACCGGGGCCACTGACATAACCACCACCAGCTCTTTTTACCACGCCGCCATTCGCGCGGTGGGTAAATATTCCTGCGATGCCATCAAACCACGACGACGCGAGCCGCTGCGCCGCCATTTTCGCGATATCCTTCATCACTGCTTTAGCGAAGTTACTAAACGTCTGCTGCGCGGATTTTGTCCCCTCAATGAAATCCGTCAATGCATCAGCCATGTGACTGCGCATATTAGCCGCCAAATCCATAGCGTAATCATTGATAGTCTTCGAAAGCTCCTTGCAATTGTCGACGACAACTTTTGAAAAATTCTTCATCGATTCGATACGAGCATCCGCCGCCCATTTTGCCTTGTTGACTTCATAGTCAGCCAAAATACCGGCATAATTCCCTTCGTCCTGCATCGCCTGGACAGCCTTATCATGGGCCGCCTTTATCGCCTTAATCCGCTCACGCTCAGCAATCTGCAATTTTGCATAATACTCCTGAGCAATCGCCTCACGCATAGCAAAGTCATTCTCATCAATCATGAGAGCCTTTTCTTTTTCTTCGCGCTCCTTCTTGAGCTGATTCTTGGTAATTGCATATTGCGCGTTGGCCTGCGCCTCATAATCGTTAGTAGCCTGAGCGAAAGTCATCTGCGCATTCGCCGCAAAATCAGCTAGGGCATTGCGCTGGTTCTTGATGACCTTATCAGTCAGAACTTTAGAATACTCCTCCGCCTCAGCTCGTAACTGTCTGATGGTTTCGGGATTGGCTCCCATCTTCTCAAAGCCAGTAATCTGGTTTTGTTTTTCGCCAATCTCCTTAGCAATCTGTGCCAGACTTGATTGATAATTCGTTCCCGTCTCATCCGTAATGCCCTGCTTGAGTTCGCGCAGAAGATCCTCTGCGTCAAGCTGAGCCGTCTGACGGTCCTTCTCAATCTCTTCGGGAGTTCGTTGTTTACCACCTAAGGCCGCCAAGGCTTGACGCTGACCATAGGCTTTCGCCATAGCCGCACCAATTTTAGCCAGGATATTGTCACGAAGCGGGATAACAGCCTCGGGCCCCGCTTCACCAACAATTGCATTTACGCCTTTCTTTGCCTGTCCACCATTGGCCAACATGGGAATTTCGCCACCTACGACGCCACCAGTAGCAAAGCGAATGGGGCCACCATTAATACCGCCTTTAGCCTCAGTATTTGTGTCGTAATCGTCACCATTATAGCCAGAATAATTCCGCTGGATATTTTCAGTCCGATTGACAATAAAGTCGAGTGGATGAGCACAGGCCTGTTTGAGGTCTTCCCATGCTTGCTTGGCTGAATTGATTGCTCCGGTTATCTTCTCACTGATCGCCGCATAGGCTTCAGAACATGCTTGCAATATAACATTTTTTACCCACTCAACTGTATCGGCCATTTTATCCCAGTTGTCAATTACCGCCAACAACCCAGCCGTTATAATCGCAGCGGCAATTCCCCACGGTGTACGCTTACAGAACAGCCAAAAGGCCTCTTGAGCCCATCTCGCTCCATCAATAGCTATTTTCACAGCCACCCAAGCTTTTTCAAGTGCATAAACTGCTAAAGCTGCCTCTGCCAGCTTCGTACCCCAATATTCAATCTCATTCATGGCAGTCGCATTATCATCGATTTTTTCCTTGACGTTTTCGAAGGCCTCTTTCATCTTATCCCATGCGGCTACCACAGTATTGGCTACTTTGCCGGCAGTCGGCGATATATTTTCGATTTCGTTGCAAATTGCTTGCAGTGGACGTTTTCCATCCTCTATTGCACCCGCAATATTTTCGACATGACCTTTAATCCCTTCGGCCATATCGCCAAACGCATCAAGCACCCCCGGAACATCAAAAGCATTACTGATGATGTAACCAACCTTTTCCATGCTATTGCGAATCGTTTCTTCCAAGTTCGAGAATTTAGCCATCAGTGTTTGGGCAAGTGATGCTGATGCGCCTTTTGTTTTCGCTTCCATACCTGCGAATAATGCATCTATTGCATTTTGCGCCAACTGTCCTTTTGAGGCCATATCTTGCAATTGGTCAATAGGTATCTGCATTTGAGCAGAAAGCAACTGCCATGCAGGTACATTCGCATCAGATAACTGCAACATTTCCTCAGCCGAAATTTTACCCTTCATCTGCATCTGAGCTAACGCTGTATTGATACGGTCGACTTCATCTGTAGTTGAACCAAAAGCAGACCCTAAATCAACAATTTTTTTCATCTTTGATAAAGCTGTATCAGCACTATCTCCAACATTGATCCATTTTCTAGCCATAGGGATAAGCTGATCAGTATCGTAGGCAGACGCCTCACCAATCTGCTTTATTCCGTCAATCAGCTTGGTGGTATCCGCCGCACCGAGTGTGAACTCCAAACCTTTTCGTAAAAGTTCCATATTAGCATGTGCCTTAAGTGCAGCTTTACCAAACGAAAGAACACTTCCAACAGCAAAAGCCCCCGCAATGGCACCTTTCATTTTCGACAGTGCACTTGAGAGGCCGCTTGATGCTGATTTTGTGCGATTTATTTGCGTCGTTGCCTTTGATGCCCCGGCAGATATTTGACTAAACTGGCCACCGTTGACCTTAGTATTGCCTAGTTGCTGCATCGATTTCTGCGCTGTATTAACCGCTTGCGTAACCCCATTGCTATTTGCTGTGATGCTGATACTAATATTATGATCTGCCACGATTTCGCCTCCCCTCAATCTTATTGGCCAATTTCTTCAACCGTTCAACTTTTCCATCATCCAGTGGCAACTCGTTGCGGAAATCTGCTGGAATAAGCTTTCTAGCTGTTACTGGATGCTTTGGATGCCCCGAATTGATAATAGGTGCCGTTACGAACGAAGCCGTAAACAGTCGCTTATTTTTCTGTCGTCTGCCAAAACCTTCCAGCCGCCTATCAATTTCCCATGGAGATAGCCGCCCAATTTCATCGCCAGTCAGCCCAAGCTCACCATAAAGAAGCGGCAAAACATAGGTTAGATAATCATTGATTGATCTGATTACTGGTCCGTCTGCTTCGCCGTCTCCACGTTTTTTACTTCACTCGCCGGCTTCCCATCTTTGTCCGTAAGCCCAACATCATCAAATACCTGATGCTGGAATTTCGTGCCCATGATACCGGACAATGCAACAAGAATCATGAAAACATTGGCCAACGCCATAAAGCCGCTGCCATCGTCTTCCGATTCGTTCTCCTCGATAAACTGACGGATCAGTGGCTCAACCTCATCACGCGTGATTTTCCGGTTGCCGCCATCACGCAGACCAAGCCAAAACGCATCATGCAAAAGGGAAATACGCGGCACGCCGCCACTAACCAGCTGGACAATTGGTTTTCCTGCTCTATCTTCTAACTGCTCGAGAGCATTCAAAGAAAAAGCGAGGCTGTAATCAGCCCCGCCAATCTCCAAATGCAAACGGCGTGAAATACGCTCGTAATACATTCAAAGTCCTCCTTAATCGTTACCAGAACCGCCCGACGTGTTGCCGGAATCACCACCAGCCGGCGTGTTACCGCCAGTCGTAGCCGCTTTCACCTCGTCAATGCTGGCAAGTCCCCGATAGAACGTCGGGGCACCTTTGCCCTGCAGCGTCGTCGAGAACGTCGCCATATCATCATGGGGCGTGCTATCCGACAACTCCGTAATCGCATACCAGTTGCGCTCTGCCGTGCCATCGCCAGCAAAACGGCAAATATCCACGTCCTCACCCTTGACGAAAGCATCTTTAAGTGCCGCATAGCCGTCATCGCTGGCGCAGATAATGCCTTCCATGGAAAGCTCCGTTGATTTGAGGCCAGCGTAGTTCTCACCCCAACCGCCCGAAGTCTTATTCGAAGCATCAATCGAGTCGGCACTCATGCTAAAGCTGGCCGAAGTCTGACCGCCGATAAGCGTCCAAACAGGGGCCGCCTCCGTAGCACCCTCGCCATAGTTGATATAGACCAAAACGTCTTTACCGCGAAGCTTGTCTTCCGCAGCATTACGTTTTACACGCTCTTTTGCCATTTCTCTCACTCCTCTTCATAATTTACAACAAATTTCAAGATTGCAATACCAATGCTTGTCGTACCTGCTGGCGTCGCAAAGGTAATCGAATCGACATAGGAATCACTAGCCCAGCCATCAAGCTTCCTCTCTTTTGCCAGCACCTGCCGAACCTTCATCGCATAATCTTCCACGGCTGTGGTATTCTGCGGATCATCCTTGGGATTCGGGCAGATAATCTGGACAGCAAATGTCGCCGTGGCCATCGATCCCCCTTTATCCAAAGCATGATACTGAATCTCATCGCAACAGATAAAACCTGTGAGCTCTTTCGGGAATTGCGGGCCCATTATGCCCGTTTTCCACGGAATCTCCGCCACCTCATTCGATAGTATCGCTTCAATCGCCTCGGATACATTGCGCAAAGCTGTAGTCATCATGCACGGGATAGATGAATAATCCCTATCCCTCCTTTACCACTGCCGCTCGTTCCATCTACGGCAAAATCACTGTAATCGATGCCAGCGGTCATCTCTTTGATTGCATTGGTATAAAGGTTATACTTTTGCAGATAAATATCCTCACTGCGTCTGCCATCCATCATAACGGTAGTATCTGATCCTACCATTGCCAGTGCTCTGACTTGATAGGCCTTCATGATTCCCAATCGTCTGACCGTATCACCACAGGGGATTTTTACCTCATTTTCTGAGAGCCCAAAACCAGCTGCCATCTTCGCTAGGTAATCATTGGCACTATCGACATCATTCTGTTCACACGTCAAGATATTATCCGTCATGCAATCATCCAAAATAATAAAATCCATATTGACCTCCTAGAGAGATGCGATAATCTTATCGAACCTGGAAACGATTGCCGCTTCTTGGGCATCGGCCGCGTCGAATATAAAGGGGTCTTTCTTGGTCCCTGGATGCTTTACGCGACGGGCAAAAACAAAACCGCCACCATCTGCCCAACGAAGAACACGTTTATTCCGTGGCATGATGTTGTGCGGCTTAGTCCCTTGATGCAGGTAGATGGTAATGAGCCTTGTCGTCCCTACATCACCGCGCACTGTGTGGTTGTTGCTATGAACTTCCGACGCCTCGATAGACCGCTCAGCGTCACCGGTTCTCGTCGTGAAACGATGCTTTGCCCTTGCCTGCTCCTGAATATCTCTTAGAGATATCCGCATGGCCTCAAGGAATCTTTTTTGTATTGTACCGGGGATACTGCCGACATAACGTCCAACAGTATCCGCACCGGTTACCTTTATACTGACGCCCATCTTACTTAAAGTTAGCCGTCATGCATGCCAGTGCTTTCGGCTGAATAACCGCAGCGCCAAACACCAACTGCCCACGGACCATATCGCTGAAAGCTTTCTCCATACGGAGTGCCTCTGTGCTCGTAATCTGCTGCGCAAAGCTGATTGCGGCCCGCGTACCAGCCAAGATTTTGTAAGCCGAGCCGTCGGTGTTCGGCACATTGTTCGACTGGAAGATCTGGAACCCTGCCGCAGTACCAATATAGCCATTTGCCAGCACGGCATCCGTCTTCTGCGTACCAGCAGAAACGAAACGCGAATCTTTGAGCAAGTAGCCATAGAACTGGCTCGGTACGACTACGAAACGACCGTCGGCAGGTACATTCTCATCGTCCAACGCCCCTTTAAGGTCTACCAGGTACTCATAGGCTTTCGTAGCGCTCGTGATAGCTAGTGGCGTTGCATCCGTGCCCAGTCCGGTAGTCACTCCAGCGCCGGTATGGAAGCCAGCAATAAACCGGTCAACGACATCACGCATTGCGTACGAGGCACGATTCATGGCACCATCAACGAGATTCACATTTGCCTGAGCGGCATCCACGTCCTCCACCTTAAAGGCGAAGTATTTGTTCTGGTCGATGGTAAGAGTCGTCGGCGTACCATCAACATCATCAATCGTGATATCCGTGCCCTTGACATAGTCTTTTACCGTGATATCTGCGATCTGATTGATTTTGACCGTATCACCCTGCTGGCGAATGTCACCTTCATAATCACGGTTTACCAAGTTACCATATACCAGATTCTTATCAAGATGCGCCAAGAGACGCGCTTCCCAAATCGTTGGAATAAACGTTGCAATCGACATTATTCTTCAGCTCCTTTACTGATTCCCTTACTGATATCCTCCCAATGAGCATTGATTTCCTCACGGGACATTCCTTTTAAATCTTCATAACTATACGTTTTGCCAGCACCGCCCTGAGAGCCTCCACCAGCTCCTGGCTGGATTTCCGCTTTGACGGCCCAAGGATTTTCCTTAAGCCAGCCTTTGACGCCCTCTTCGATGCTAAGCGATTTGTCACCGGCTTTATAGACAGCCTTGTCATCATCGCCGATGCTTACATTGCCCTCAATGATTTTGAGCATTGCCTCCGGCTGGATTGCCTTACCATTGGTCAACGCGCTGATAAGTTCGCTGCGAATGGCCGTTTTGACCCGTTTCGCATGCTCGGCCTTAGCTTTTTCCTCGGAAGCATTGTACTTATCCGTCAGTTCCTTGACCTGTTTTTGAAGCTCCGTCATCTGTACGCCCAGCTGACTGGGGTCCCCACCTGCCGACTGAACGGCCGCCAGCGTTGCCACAAGATTCTTTAGGGCCCCATCCACATCATCCCCCTGGCGGAGATTCAGCTGATCCAGAATCTTGTTTTTCTCGATGCGGCTTTTAGCGGCTTCCTCTCTAGCATTACGGATTGCGTCCTGCAAATCCGCCACCATCGTGCCGCCATTCTCGACCTTGCCGAGTGCTTCAAAAATTTGCTCCAATGTGTACATTATCATTCTCCTTTCGTCGTCAAGACTACAGTAGATATCCCGTTCTTTAACGCCTACGGGCGGCGCCTGGCCGAAAAAAGGCATGAAAAAAGCACCTACCTTCAAGATAAGTGCTTTTTCTAACGAACTTAATTCTTATGATTCGGACATTCCATACATCTTTTATGAAAGTCCTCTGATTCCTTAATTTCTTTAATTCCTACAGGTGCATTTACCTTGACATACCGTTCTGCCACAGTGCCGGTCTCAAAGCAATCATACTCATCAATATCTTTATCGATTATTGGGCATCTTATCTTCATGATTCTTTAACACCTCCTGCACTTTCTTGACGTTTTCGTCGTATTCCTCGGGCTTAAATACCGTTCGAATAACCTTCCCATCCATCACATAAACCCAACCGTCAAGGGAACAATATATTTCACATTTTCCATTCCATCTCTGTAATGAAATTATAGCTTTTTCTATCATTACCTTAGCCATAGACTCTGTGACATGGTGCGCTCGTTCGATATTTACGTGATTATCATCAAAAATCAAATTAGCTACATCTATTTTCCTAGGCGGATAATTAACCTTTTGACATTTAATACCAGTAGCTTTAACCTCTGCCTTTATTATACTCCTTTCGCTATCTGATTTCGATATCCTCCTGCCTAATTTATCAGAAGAATAATTACGCGCCAAAGTTGTCCAAGAGGCTCCGTCCTTTATCTGTTCATACCCGGTAACTCCCAACAACTTTTTCTTACTCTCTCTATTTAAGCCCTCAATGTATTGTCGACCACCAGCTTCTATTTGGTTAGCAGCTGTTTTCCCTTCCAGTTCACTACTAAACACCGGCGCCAAATGGCACAAACAATGCGGATGCACGGGAAGGTTTGGCGTTTTATCCTTCGGGTAGATGCCCTTTCCCAGCCCCCAGAGATTTGCCTCTGCATACAGGTTGCAGATATCAAATCGCGGATGCCGTGAGGATAGCTTCCAGCGGTAGGCAACTACATCTTCATCATTACCATATCGTTCGACGAATCCATCTGCCCATGCCCGAGCGGATTCCGTTCTGGCTATGCGTTCCGCTATATATCGGCTTTTTTCTTCGCAGGCATTATGTACGGCTCGATTCAACGCCTTTTCGGTACCATGCTCACAAGCATCTAACAGTTCCATATAGGTCGATTTCAAGGCTTTATTTGGAGCGCCTCCCTGCGCTAAACGTTCCACTTGACGCCTGGTCTTACGGACTTTCGCTTGCAGCGTCTCACGTTCCAGCCTAGTAAGGTCCGCACGACGAGAAAACTCTACCACTTTCGCCAAATACTTCGGTATTGTTTGCCGGCGCGTAACCTTATCCGCATTATAACCATCATATAGCGCACGCGCCGCTGTGAGGCAATGGGTATTGAGCTTTAACTGCTGTGTAATCACCGAAACAATAGCCTCACGCATCTCTGCATCTGCTCCATGGAGTTTCGCCGATAGATTCATTCCCGAGGAATCCCAGGCATTTTGCAAGTTTGGGAGTAACGTGATTGTTTTTTCTCCCCAGCCTATATCATATGACTTTTTGATTGCTTGCTTGACATGTTCCTCGAAGGCTTTACCCAATCCCAGCTTTATCCAAAGGCTGTCGACCAGCTTATCGATATCAACCGTATCATTGTGCAGTGACGTGAGTATTGCCTCCGCCATTTTTCGCGATAATTTCGTAAACGTCCGCGAAAACCACTGGATAATTTCTTTTATGGGGCTATTCATGCCTCATCACTCCTCGGGTTCGGGTGGCTCAGCATTGAGTTTATCTTCCTGTTGCTTATGCAGGCTATCTATGAGCTCATCGAATCGGTCATCGGGAAGATCTGGGCAATAGGCTGCCAGCACCTTCTTCATGACCTCCTCTTTGAGATCATCCGTTAGCCCCAAATCGATAACTTCCTGTGCCTCTTTAAGCTCACCTTCGATGTCGACTATCCCGAAATCATCCGGATAGACAACAGAGTATTCTTCCTTGTCAATATGGAAATACCGCTGAAAAACCTTCAAAATAAGGATTTCTGCATGGCCGATACTTCGAGCAAAATTGCAAAGCTGCTGGTTGGTACGTTCAAATTCCCATTGGCGTGATATCCCGCTGGCTTGTGCGGCAGTCGACACGCTCTGCATAAAGGAAAGACTGGCCATCCGGTACATTTCCTGCACCAACGAGGAAATCTGTTCCTGCAAGGTTTTCGCTGGATCCGATGGCGGAGCGATGAAATCCGGCGGATGCGAACTATCCGGCGAATATCCCAAGGCATTATTGGTACCGATTGTGATATCCTTAGCGTCCAGCGTTGGGATAGTCAGCAGGGGGAATGTCTGATTGCGCAGGATTTCCCCCAACCATGAACAATGATTGTATAACGCCTGAGCCGTCCTGGCTATTGGCATCATGTCCGAATTTGGGAGCAGGGTCTGCTGTTCCAAGAATCGGCTAAACAACGGAATGACCGGTACCAATCCGCCTAGATTATAACTCCCGCTTGTTTTTCCGCTCGTCTCGCCAGATATCCGCCAGCCATTCGCATCATAATAGCAATAGCGATAGGTGATTGTTCCATCTTTTATGCCTTCGATTTCTTTGAATTCGATATAGGTGATATTCCCAGCCTTATCAATCCCATAACGTGACTCAACGGTCTCGGGGCTTACGACACGCAAATAAGGATACTGACGGGTGTGTTTCACCTCTGCCATATTACGAGCTGAGGTCTCCCGCTCCATATCCACAATGATGAATGCAACACCATACACCTTGGCCATAATAGCCGCGCGCTTCATAAAAGTATCAATATCCATACCGCTGCCATCTACATCACTAAGGAAGTCCTGAACAATGTCATCCAGCGGGCCGCTGTAATCCCTCATTGGCGGATGCTTGAAAATCGGGTCCACCAATGCATTGACAATTGGCGCGAAGTAATTGAGATAATAAGCATTTTGGCGCCGAAACCTATAATCTTCTTCTGACTCACGTTTATGCTTGGTGAGATACGCCCCCGAGGCGAATCCTCCACTGCCAAAATAAGCATCCCTCAAAAGTTGGTAATTGTTCATCCATTTCATCTCCTTCCTAGTAATTGATTCTCTTGGCAACAATACGGTCGCCGTCCATGACTGGCTCTAAGCCGTACCGTGCGGCATCGATACAATGATTATCTTTGTCTGGGTATGCACTGATGAACTGTCCATCACGATTTCGTTCGTATTCATACCCGATAAACTCACGATAGGTATTTGGTGCCCGGCGTTTATCAATGCGAATTGCATCAAGTCCCTGCAGCCATCGGATTCCATAATCTACAGAATCGGGACCTTTACGCGCTCCATCGACTTTTAGACCTAACGACCGCATTTCAGCGATGGACTTAGGTTCAGCCGAATCAGCGGTAATATGATGGTCATGTACTAACGGCTTTATCCTTTTCGTTGCCTGGCGATTGGTCATGTGCTGACCATAAACCTCTCCGAATATCGTCAAGATCCGATGCTTTGCATCATAATACATCTGCTCGAATGCTAACGGGTCAACGGCAAAGCCAAAGTCCAGGCCAAAATAGAGCTTATCGAATCGGCTGATTTCTTCCTCGTCAAGCTCTACCGCCTGGACATTATCAAACACGGCCCCCCCCGTGCCAGTGACTTCGCCCAAATATTCATGACGATAGGCCATAAGATTCTTTCTTTTGAGTTTCTCAGCATCCTCGAAGAACTGCTCGCCCAGCCAATCCCGAGGTACACCCAAATAATTTGAATGATGTACCAGGCGATCAGAGTCATCTGCCAGCACTTCTTCATTTACCCAATTATTGGCACTCTTGGGCGGGTTGTAGCTGCAGAACTCCCAATAGGCTGGGCCACCACGTAATAGCGACTGGTTAAGACTACGTATTTCCTCCATCCCACTGAATTGGTCCAGCTCCTCCATCCAGACAACGCCGATATAACCAAAGGGGAGCTTGATGGATTTTATCTTCTGCGGGTCATCGCAGCCAAAGAAAAGAATCTTCTGGCCAGTCTTTTTGTAGGTTATCTCATGTGGTGATGTTTTAAACTTAAATTTCCCCGTAAGGCCTAACTGCTCAATTCCCCATTGAATCTGAGGATAAACAGAAGTCTTTATGGTATTGCCTACTTTACGCAGGACCACTGCATGGATTTGCGGATTACGAATGAGTAACTGTGGAATCTCGATGCTAACCTCTGACGATTTCGTCGAACCACGGCCGCCATTTACCCAATAATACGTATGGCCATGCCTTTTTATATCCTGATGCAAATCGTAGAAGTGTGGGGCCACGACATCAGTCAGTTTGATTTTCTTCATCGTTCACATCTCCGATGTCGTCGATAATCTGTACGTCATCATCATCAGCCTGCTTCTCAGCCGCTTTTAAGCTCTGCTCCAATTTAGCCAGCCGCAACTGCTGCTCCTTGACATCCAACTCCATAGGATATCGTTTCAACAGGGATTTTGCCGCCTCAATACGTTCACGCACCGATACGCGCGTCTCGATGATTCTGGCACTGCTTATTCCATCGCCCGATCCTTCCACGACAACCTGCTCATCTTTTAACTCTCCTCGCATGGATGATGTGAGAAATTTTAAAACCTCGTCGATTTTGGCAATTCGCTTGTCTTCTAATTCCTTCAAACGAGCTTCGATTGCGGCCTTAATCGCAGGTTTTCTAAGGTTTTCGTCTCCAATGCTAGCAGCGGTTTTCTCGCTATATCCAGCACGTTTTGCCGCCTCCGTTTTATTGCCAGTTTCAATAAAGAAATCAACGAATCGTTTCTGTTTTTCTGTCAATTTCATCTCACATCACACCACACTTCCTCTCGAGATTTTCGAACACAAATAAAAAAGACCGCACTATCAAATAATGCAGTCTTTTTTATTTAGAGAGTTATCTAAAAACTTAAGGGGTTGAAGAGAAACACATAGGAAGCATCCATACTCCCCAGTCATCAACACTATTATTGTACCCCATTTATCTGACTATAAACGCTCCATTTTTTGGACAAAAATAGGCACTTTCCAAATTTGCATTTTATCCACAGAATAAAGCGAATTATCCACAATCAATCAGCAAATACGAAACGTATTTGCTCAGGCATTGCTTTTGTACCAAAAATCATTAACGCCAGATGTTTCAACGCCTTACCAGTCTTCTTTCTGGCCCAGCTTTCCGAATAATGATTTTGCTCAGCAATCTGCCACCAACTGGCCCCGTTAATATAGTGCTCGCGAATGAGTGATGCCTCCTCATCAGGGAGAGCATTTATCGACACGTCCAACTTTTCTAGGATGCGGATAACCTCCCCGCGGTTAATCATTAACTGGCGGATGCGTTCTTGCCGTTTCATCCGCATTTCGGCCGACATTTCGACTGGATATAATTCTGGTGTTCCACCGCCGGGAGAATCACCATATTTGGCAATTGCTGCCCCCATATCATCGGCAACATCCAAGATCTTCTTCTGCTCAGTAATATCATCGGTCATATTTTTGACGCTGATTTTGAATCGATTGTAATTCGATAACCATCGTCTGGTTGTGCTGATGTAATCGTTGTATTCTCTAAAACCCATTTTTATTTAGTGCACCTCCAAGAATAAAACATCGCGATATTTGAATTTAAACAGCTTTCGCCGGAGCAGGTAATCACGAGTTCTAAAACCTTTTACCTCCACCACAACTTTTTGACCGTCCGGATAACGGAACGAAAAATCTGCTTTATACGTGATTGCTCGTTCCATGTGGCCTTCGCTATCCCGAAAATGTTCCTGCAATTCGAATTTCGGTTGCAGTTTCAATTCTTCAATTTCGCCACGTTCTAGCATTTCTTTATACAGCCTATAATATTTTGCTTCACGTTTCGAATCAAACCAATGGCCGTCGAGCCGAACTTTTCTCGCACCGTATTTATTTGCCATCTAACCACCTCTGGATCTTTTTTCTTATTGTTCCATTCAACCACATGCAATATAGCCACGTCCCAAGCCCTATTGTTGTCATGACTATAACCCAAGCCAGCACTAACACACCGCATTTATTCATCGACAATCACCGCCTGCCCTATTAACAGCTTATTCAGGAGCTCCCCATTTTTATTCCAAATGCAATGTTCGTCAAACCACTCAAAACCGTATGGGGAAAACCTAGCACTGACAAAATCAGAGTCTGATATTACAAGAACCGTATCAAACAACTTCTTCCCAAACATTGCCGCGACCTGCTCCATTTTGTTTTCTGGCATCTTCAGTCCTCCGATTCCATGCTTTTATAGCAGATTCTTCGCTTTTATAAACATCCGTTGATTTATGTACACAATTAGGGCAACCCCAATTACCGCACCCAACTACATAATACCCATCATCATCCTGCCACACATCAGCTTGAGAACCACATTCGCACCTGTTTAATTTATTCTCATTCATCGACAATCACCGCCTCACCTGTGATTAATTCAGATAACAACCCGCTATCCTGCCACCACGCTTCATAACTACTGTGATAAAAGAACAATCCTCTTTCAGTTATTTTACATATCAAATTTTTACGGCATTCTTCTTCATCTACTCTAAACTCTTCGCCCAACTTCTTGCCGAACAACTTAGCGATTACCTCCATTTTATTCGGCTTATCTTCATAATGACGCTGGATAATTCCAAACGCACCTTCCAGAACTTGTTTCTTCCGATACTCTACAAGTTCACCATTTTTGCCAAATAATTCATCACATTTATTTTCTGCCATCTGAACCACCTACCATTTCTTCGATTATCTCTAACACTTTGCGAACTGCATAATCAACACCATTATCGTATTCATCACCATAGCACGTGCTTATGCACCCTACTTGCTCCACTACTTCTTTTGCAAAATCAATTTTGCCTTGCACATAGCCTTTGCCATAGTAAAACTGCTCTCGCTCAGTCATTTTCTTCGCCATCTTCTTCACGCTCCCAACCACCAACAGCATATCTTGATGCCCAATCATTGTAATCGGCTTCTAATTCATCTTCAGACGGCTCGTAGTCGTACTCAATGATTTCCTCAAACGTTTGTGCAGACCTTGTATACTCACAAGTAAACTTATATTTATAAGTCATTAGCTCTCACTCTCCATTTCTTTCAACTGTTTATTGAACTCTTTCTCGTCAATATTGAATCGCTCCATCATTCTGCGTTTGAACGTTAAAAGTGACACTCCGTTAAAGGAACGAAACGCAAATCCGTAGCTCATAGGCAATTTAACTTTTAAATATTTAGGATTTATTTGAAAGTAACCCCTGTAATGTGCCCGAAAAAACTCTGTTGCCGACTCTTTATCTTTATGGATAGCAACGTCAGCCACTTTACCGCCCATCATTATATCTTCATAATATGTTACCCACCGCATACTATTCTTCACGCTCCTTTAACTTCTTTTTCTTCACGCCCTCAATCCCACTCAAAATCATCACACGGTTTAATATTGCAATATCCTTTGCTCCAATACTGTTTTGCTAGTTTCTCACAAGTGAAATTCCTGCAACTATAACAAGTTATTGGGGGTTGATGGTCGCCATCACAATCACGGCACGGATAATGCTGATAGAGAGATGAGCGGCGGTATTGACAATTCCTACACATTGCGCCCTTCATTTTCTTCACGCTCCAATTCGCTCCACCCCAAGACCATTAAATTATCCATTTTATTATCGTTTTCTGCTTGTATCGCATTTTCCATATCATATACATCACTAGCAGTTATTTTATCAAATTCAAATGCCATACGACCGTAAGTCAATGCGCCATCGATTGAACCGATATACGATGCCACATACGTTTTCATTTCTCTTCACGCTCCAATCGTTCATAGACACGTCTGATAACATTAATACAATCTTCCTCGCCTACTGATTTACATTCAATGCCATGCTCTATGAAGTAGTAATATGCAGGGCAATACTCCTCACAACTGCCAAAATCAGTTGCAATATTAACAGTCTCGCCAACTTTAGTCCAAAACTCTTGCTTAGTCATCTTCGTCGTCCTCCTCACTAACTTCCCAATCGTGCTCAGCCTCATAGCTGTCACAATGGCCTTTGTAACAGTCGCGTTCATCACAACGATTATCAGGACAATCATCGCGGTATATGCATTCGTAGCAAATGCATCCTCTACAATGCTTCATTGCTTTCACGCTCCTCAATCTCTTTAACAGTCCTATCCCAATTTTGAATTATTTCATCCAAGCTATTTGCCACTTTGCCTAGTCCCATCTGATTGCAAATATCTCGTATAACAATGATTTTAAAAAATATTTCTTCTATTTTGCTATCGCTATTTTGGCCAATGACATCATTTAGTGCCGCGCCTATAGCGTTACTAACCTCGTTCATAGATAAGTTTAGTATTTTTACAGAAGCATTCATAACATCTTCGTCAATCTTCTTAACCTCAATAATAATTTTGCCTTTACTCATTTTCCGCGCCTCCTCAGTTGCCATATTTCCCTTTTGGCGGCATATAGTATCCTCGCCGGCTGTTTTTTGCGATAACTTTTTGCCGAATTCCATACCGCTGTTTTTCCGTATAACCCAGCATTGCCAGCATCGTTTCACACGCCATCTGAACATCTGCCAATTCTTCTGCTACACGTTCATTTTTTTCACCATCTTCCCACGCCTGGATGACCTCATCCAGTTCTTCCGCGATTTTCCGCAACTGCTGTCTCTTGGTCAACTTATGCATATAAAGCACCGCCGGACGAAGTTCTTTTTCTTTTACCGATTCAGCTTTATTTTTTCCGCCGATTGCATATTTTTCTGCTATTTTTTTGATATTCTCCAAGGCTTTATCATAGCCATCGGAAAATCCGTCCGAATATCCATCACCATAACTCACGGCCTTGACGTTATTCATCTCTACGCGCATCATTTCCCGATGCTTCATGCTTCCAACCTGTACCATCATGCTAAAATCTCCTTTTGTGCTCGTACACATTGCCTTTTCCTTACCTTGTTTTACTAAGTCCATATAGTTATATACTCCACGCATAAAAACTTCTCAGAACGGCTATCACAGACAATCTTCTGTTCCGTCCAATTTGACGATGTCGCGAACGTTGACTTCGTCAAAAACATCCAGAGACTGAACCTCGCTGACTTTCTCGCGTGCCATTTCTGCCGCATCCTCGTAGCTTGATGCATCGACCCGATAGATATATCGCTGCCTTACATCGACGTTCACCTCGTATAAAGCCATGACTCGTACCTCCAAATTCGTCCTTATTCGCCCCTCTCGCCTTGCAGGAGCGTTTTTATTCGACACTTATATGCCCCGACGATATAAACATGCTCAGAAAGCCTCTTACGCAGTCAACGTAATATTTTCCCTGACCTCTTGTCTCTCAGCACAATCCGCTCAGTCAGTTCAAAACCGAACTGCTCAGCCGTGAATTTTACGAACCGCATGAATCCATGCAGTCTGCGAAGTATCCGCTCCTGCTGCATCTCTTCTAGGATTACCGATGCCGGTGTTGGGTCATAATAGCCTTCTTGATTTTTCATCATGATGTTCAATACGCCTCCTCAGCGAATATATTGCTTAAATTCACGGCGGACCAAGACGATCTCCTTGGCCTTCATGGTCTTTTCGATTTCCTCGACGGTCAGAGTGTGATCTATCAGCGCTTTGCTGATTTTGTCGATGTACTTTATCAGCCGCTCGATTCTTGGAGCCTTAAACCGATATGCCTCATAGGTCACATAGCTGAACAAGATGAGCATGTCGTCGATGGTCTTGAGTACGATTTCACTCTCCCCCTTTAACGGCTTACTGACATCTTTCAGCTCAAAGCCCCGTTCGTCTTTTAGAATCTTCGCCAGTTCCGGCAATGTGACATAACCGCCACGGATGCATGCTGATGTCAGCTCGCATTTCTTGTACCACGGCTCCAGCCGCTTCACATAGCCCTCGACCTGGTAGAGGCTGTACAGCCAGAACAGCAGCATGTTATCCATGGTTTCCGTTTCGGCATTGAAGTTTGACACGAACTTGTTATAGGCTGCCACCTTAACGGCCCGTTCAGCCTGCCGCTTCTCACTTAACGCCCGCCGCTCTCCCTGGTGAATCTTACGGTTCATCTTGCGGCGCATCTTACTTGCCATACTCACTTTTTTGCTCGCCCCTTATCGCCATATTTCTTTTTCCACCGCACGTAGTAGCACTCCGGATATTTCACGCCCAGATATTGACCTATCTCACGCCACTTGTATCCTGCCGCATGCAGGGACTCCATAGCTTCGACACGTTCGGCCATCAGTTCACGGCTTAAATGCCCATGACAACCGTTCGATGTAGCTGATCCAGTCTCATAGAGCTTAAATGCCAACTCCACCGACGTGGGGATCGGACGAAAAACAGCTATCGCAAATGCACCCCAGTTGGCGACGTGCAGCACATCATAAACATCGCATCGCTTCATAACTTCCGCCTCCTGCTCATTGCCAATTGCTTTCTGCCACTCCCATCCAACGCGGTTGTCATTTTTAACCCCAGCCGCGAAAGAATCTTTTTATTTTCGGCCCGTTCCTTCCGGCGGCTGACAATGTCGTTATAAATCCGTCGAAACTGAGCCCTCGCCGTATTGACTTCATCGGCATCAAGTGCACATAGCTCTTGTTTGCCAAACTCTTTAACCGCCTGCTCAATGTCTGACGTTGAGTACGTCCATGCTTTATAGACGTGGCACGTACGCACCAATTGCATAACCTCCGCCCATGCCTGACCAGCGTCTTTTTCTTCATCCCCCTCAGCAGTCTTTCGGACACTGCCGGCGGCTTCGTAGATCTCTGCCACCGTGGGGAAGAATTTCGCATTACGCAGGCATTTCGTCAGCGCCGCATTCACTTCGTCATACGTCAGATCATCCAACGCCCCGATGTAGAGCTTCAAGAACTGATTGCGCTGCTCTTTCCCTGCTTTGTACATCGGGTGAAAGGGATACATTTGCAGCGTCATGGCTAGGAGTATGCCGGTCTTTTTCTTGTCCTCAATGTTCACGCCCGTCGCCCTCCAAGTCCTCCAGCAAATCTGCAGCCATATCCTGCCAACCGTTAGCACTCTCCTTTACGCTCTTTTGCTTTCGTGCTGATTTGAAACCGTCTCGCTCCCAGCGCTCCAAAACTTTGATGACGTATTGGATTGACCGGCCACCATTGACAGCAGTTTCTTTGATTGCCTCAAGACACCACTGTTTCCCATATCGGTCATAAGCATCGTTTAGCTGCTCTAAAACAAGGTTTCCTGCGAAAGGCTGCAGATTATCGCAAAATGCCTTTACCACTTCACCTCGGTCATCGTCATAAAAATCCTGATTATCATCTTGACATTTTCCCGAAAATGAGGTATTACGCGCGATAGCAGCAGCAGCTATACTATCTCTATCTCTATCCTTACTCTTACCTAACTCTATACTATCCTTACCTATACTAACCTGGGTCGACCGTTTGGCAGTCGCTTGGTTGTCACTTGGTTGACATGGTGTCCGTCTGGCGGTTGTCGCTTGGTTGTCACTTGGTTGACATGGTGGCAACAATTCGTACATTCCTTGACTGTCAACTTGCAGCTGGTTGACTTCTTCGCAGGTTGACGGCTGTTTTCGGTCCTTTCGGATGTAATTGTGAATCCGCCAATGTTTTATTACCACCACGCCACTATCGAACGGAATAATATACTGCTTGGCAATAAGCATTTTCAGCTCGTCATCACTCGCTCCAATCATACGCTGGATACGTTTCGGATTATTGATAAAACCATCGTCATCAGCCCGCATTGCTAAATGAAAATATAAAGCTTGCGTTGATAATGACATATCCAAAAAATTATCACTATCGATAATCGTTTTTGCAAACATTCTGCGTTCTGCCATTTATTTTCCTTTCCGTAAGCGGGGATTTCTCCCCGCCTGTCACATTATTTATAACAACGTTTCCTGTTCTTTGATTTCGCCTGTTTCTGGATCTACATTTGCAGGAATATCATCAGTTTTATTTTCTTCTGAATCAACGGTAATAACTGTTTCATCAGGTTCATCTGCCATATCTTCTGCGATATTGGTTTTAATGGTTTCATCCGTCGAAACTGCCCGGACAAATTCCGTTTTGATTGGTGCATATTTGAGCGCCTGCTTGATGACCGTTTTCTTCGCCATGGCATCGAAATTCGTTGACCATGGGCTATAACTGGAACCTGCCGCCTTACTGTATTTCTTGGAGTGGTTTTTGATATCTTCCACACTCATGACGGCGAATCCAGAGCCACCCGCCTTCGTGCGGAACACCGCATAATAGAGAATCACCGCGCCGCGATCCGTAAGTGCGGGTTTATGCCTCAGCTTTTCATTCAGCCCCAGCTCATACTCGAAATCATCATTCTCACAGACCTCGTGAGCGCTGATGCTAGTGATTTCTCCACTGCGGTATGCCAGGTCGATAAGACCCTTGTAGCCCAGCTGAAACTGGCATTCCAGTTGTCCATGATTGCGGTACGGAATGAGATATGCCTGCCCTAACGGCGTATTCGGTTCCACCCCCAACTGAGCCGCCTGCATCATGGCGCCCAAGAACGAATTCGGCGTACATTCCGCAAGCTGGGGATTCGTACTCATCGCCGTTAAAACCATGCGGGAAAAACGCTCACCAGTAAGCACCGAAGGCAGTGCCTTTTCAATTTGCGGTTTCATCTGCATAACGAGCTGCTTGATGCTCGATACGCCACCGTTAGATGTTGCAACTTTCCCCGACTGAGCCTTCTGGATCATACCGCCTTTTACTGTACCATTTGCCATTTTAATTACCTCCTGTTTTATGCACTAAACCGACGAGAATCAGCCGATTTTTTACTGTATTTTTCAAAGATATCCGGCAGGTCTTTTTTCAGACGTTTCGAATCAATTGTTGTCCTGCCACTGACCGTTTTCCATGTCACTTTACGCGCATCATCGCCCTCACCAATAATGCCAATTTCATTGTCGCCAAGCATGGAACAAAGCTTGTTTTGTATATCTTTTGTCTGTGTATCTACATCAGCCTTTAACGACTTAAGTTCATCCAATCGCTCAAGCAGTTTTAAACTTTCTTGTGGCAGAATAATCGGCTCCGTCTGACCGCCTTTATACATCTTTTTGAGGGATGTACTGGAACTATCCGAGCCATCAACAGACGGCATAATATGACGCTCTACTTTATCCCAAAAGGCGATCTCAGCCTCTTCCAGCGCGGCAATGTCGTCCTCATTACGTTCTACCACCCACGACACGAAGTGATTACCGCCGATCAGGCATGCGATATACCACCGTGGCAGGCCGCTGACCATCATGTAATGCTGACACTGCACATAATAGTTCGGTGGGATTTCTCCCTCATCCCATTCGCCACGTTTGAAGGCGTTAGACGTCTTGCACTCCAACCCAGCATCCTCGCCCACCACCAGGCGGTCAAAAGACGCCGTCATGAACGGATGCTTCTTCGAGCGATAGAGGCCACACTTACGAACCCTCTTTCCTTCCCGACGGCAGAACTCATCCGCCACAACCTGCTCGAGGATAGTGCCGAAGTGAACCGGTTCCGAATCGGAAATATCATCCTGCTGCACCTGGCCAGTCTTTTCCAGCCAGAGTGTATACTCCGATTTCCATGGGTTCATACCAACGATAGCCGCGGCCTCACTACCGCCAATACTATCATTACGGACCTTTAACCAAGCGGCACGGTCTTCGATCTCGGCCGCCGTCATAATCATTTCGCAGTTATCGTTTATACGCATTGCAATCTCTCTCCTATTCTGCTATGCTGTAAATGCATTAAGTATTTTTCTTTTGTTCCTTTGCGTTCGCCAAAACGCAAGGGAACTTTTTTTATAGCCAAATCGCGATCACCGCTATTCCGGTAATCAATATGGCGGCTTGAACATCTTCGGTAAAATCGCTCCATCTCATAGGCTCCCTGCCCCCATGCTGGCAAGAATTAAGACACTTGCCACACAGAAGAGCAGGAAGTCCTTTACTCCTTCATAGAACTGATGCTCACGCGCAATCTGGATGCGACTCCGTAAGTCCATTACAGCCCAACCTCCTCATATAAAGCCTGTCTACTCACACGGCCGTGGATAACAATCTTCCCGGCCGCTCTTTTTTTATCATTAACCCGCCGCATGATGCGGTAAGCCGTAGACTTGGAACAGCGAAGAAGTTCTGCCACCTCTGCTGCAACCATGAACGGCTTTTCTTTCTCAACCATCTCTATCCTCCCCCTTGCATTTCTCCCTAAGCTCCTGGAGCCGTTTGCCTACGGGGCACATTGTTGCACAGTAGACGCTTAGAAGCTCCGGCGCCTCATAGGTATCTGCCATGATCAGCAGTTCATCCCGATGCGGCTCCTGCAGCCCCCGCTCGATCTGGTAGAGGCGAGTAGAGCTGATACCTACCATTGCACCAGCTGATACCCGTGACTCAAAAACTGTGTCCCGCTCCGCCGCATGAATGCGAGCTTGATAATATGGGTTTGATACCGTCTCTTCACATGTAAACGACAATCTTACTGCCTCCTCTTCGCACGTCGATACGTGCCTTCAACTCTCTCATTTTCGATAAACTATTGTTAGAACGCCTCACACGCCAATCGTATAAGTCACATCGAGTGCTTTACATATTGCCGCGGCTTTCTCAATCGTTGCCTTGCTCCGCCCCCTCTCATAATTGGCAAGCTGCTGGGCAGTTATACCGGTACGCTTGGAAAGCTCATACAGGCTCATATCGCCTCTGGCCTTCCTCATAAACTCTGAAAACTTCATTTTTCTCACCTCCTGCTGATAGCTCAGCGCATTAGGTAAATATATTTGACTACCCACACCTTTAGTAGTAAGCTCTTAATTATAAGCGTCAGGCACGCGGATTCATGCTGCAGGGATTCGTGGGTAAACAAATATGGAGAGGGGCAGGTATGAGGTTCTCCAGACTCAGCCTGCCTTTTCTAATGCGCTGAGATATCAGCAGGAAGGATGCTTTTTATGATTTCCTATAACGACTTAACTGATTTTGATTTTCAAATAATCAATACTGTATATCAACATCAATCCATAACATTATCCGAACTAGAAACATTATTTCCCATGCAAAAGGCTTTACACTTACGAGTTGATTTTCTTTCTACACCAGACAGATCAGCCCCATTTTGTGGACATACATTTCCTCTCCCCAATACAGCCTATTTAGAAATCGAATATGTAAATGAAGTCAATGAATCTGGTTTAAATTTCTCCAAACGCACAGATGTAATTCATATCACGGATTTAGGAATAAAAACTATTGAAGATTGGAAAGCACACTGCCGACAAAAAGCAAAACAAAAATGGGAAGCTAGAGCATGGAAATTTATCCCAATCGTAATCTCTGTCTTGGCGCTCATCGTGGCAACAACATCGTTAGCGCAAGCACTACACTGGATAGACTTAACACTATAAGGGACAATATTAGTAATACTCCATCAGATGGATGATTGCGATAATACTCATACCCTCTTTTGAATAAAGCAATCATGCTTGCCCTCCCTTCCTCACGCTCCTACTGCCGCAATCTCTCCATTCAGCAGCTTATCCGCGATCCGCATCGCATCGTCCAGCAGTCCTTTCTTTTCCAGGAATTCCGGTACGCTGGGCTTTTTCTTTAGGCCGTTTTCTTTCACGTAATACGAAATGGAGTTTCCGATACTGGTGTGGAAGGCCGTGTTGTATGCCGCTTTGAATCGGTGCCAGCCTTCGCGATACGTCAGACCCTTCTTCGCCGCATACGCCTGAATCATGGACACCAGCTTCTGCCGTTTCGTGCCCTCGGTGCATACGCAATTGAAGGTATCAATGCGAGAAGACTGAATCTGCTGCTGTTTTTTGATATCCTCAATATCCAGCTCCGTCCGTGCTAAACGGCGTTCCTGCTCCTGCAAAGCCTTAGCGCTCTCGACGAGGATGTCGAGCTGAGTTTTCGGCTTCGTCTGCTCCCGCAACTGTTTTTCCATCGTATTGAATGCCTCGATGTATTTCAGCTTCCACTCCAACACGTCGCGCGTGTTGTTGAATGACATAACCAAAAGGCTAAAACCATCGCGGTTCATAATATATTCTTTGCGGGCTTCGCCTTTGGCGTCTTGATAAGTGGTTTCGTAGAACCAACGCACTTTTGCGTCGGTTGCCGCAAGGTCTTTCATGTGGCTTTCTACAGCGCGAATCACTTCCGAATGCCGTTTCTTAAAAACCTCGGCAATTTTTCGACTAGAAACAACTACCTGTTCGTTCTGAACCTCTACCAGCTCATTGATGCTGGTGTTGGCGATTGTCATTATTTTCATGTTTCTCATCCTATCTTTGTTTAACTTTCTGTTTTAGCAAGTTTCAGAGTATAAAAATGGCTAATTCTACATTTTAACGCGCTCGCCAGAAGTGGCAGTTTATCGGCATTAAACTTATAAACTCCATGCTCGTATTTCCAATAAACCGATCCATTGCTATATCCTAATAGCTTAGCCATATCCTCGGTGGAAAGTTTTAACTCTTTCCTTCGTCTTGCAATGTAATCTAAATTGAATCCACTCACCAACTCATCCTCCTTTCTTAACTTTCTATTTTAGAAAGTTTCTATGGTTGTATTATATTCTTTCCGTTTTAGAAAGTCAAGAAATTTCTTTTCTATTTTAGAAATATTTTCTTTCTACATTAGAAAAGAGCCTATAATAAAATTGACATAATAGAAAGAGGTGAATCCTATGATTATCGGTGAACGTATACGCAATATACGAGAAGATAAAGACATACTACAGCAAGAGTTGGCTGATGCTATAGGAATAAACGTTAGCGTTCTGAGCCGCATTGAAAAAGGTACACGACAATTGCGAGATGATGAGTTGACGAAGATAGCCGACAAACTCCACGTCTCCACAGACTACCTGCTGGGCCGCACAGACGAGCCACATACCACAGTAAAAGGAGCTCCATCCTCTGGCCTCACCCAAAAAGAGGAACGTGAAATAGAGCAAGACCTGGAGGATATGATAAACAGCATGGCCTCTGCCGCCTATGAGTCAGATAACAGCGAGCAGGAGGACATCGAGGCACTGCAAGCCACCCTGCGGGCCGCCATGATACAGGCCAAGCGTATAGCCAAGAAAAAATATACCCCAAGAAAATACCGGAAGGACTGATTACATGGATGTAAAGGCAAAGGTAAATCAGCTTATCAAACGATGCGGCACGGATAACCCTGTGGCCATAGCCAAGGAATTAGGCATAAAGGTAATGTATGCGCCGCTCGGCGGCAGAAAGTACGGCAATTACATCAAGTACAAGCGGGTAAAGACCATCATCATCGATAAAGAGATTTTGCCGCCACATCTATTCCGTTTTGTGTTTGCTCACGAGCTAGGACATGCCGTCTGCACACCAAATGAAAATACCCAATGGCTCGATCAGAACACTCTGGGTGTAAACAGCAGCCGCGTGGAATACATCGCTAATCAGTTCGCCACCGAGCTCCTGCTAAATGACCGGTATTTACAAGACCACTCCACATCCACCATCTACTCCCTCGCCGACCGGCAAGGAGTGCCCGAAAGCTTTGTGGGATTCAAATACTGATCTCAACCATCAACCAATTGCTAATCAAGGAGGTCTATTACTATGCATCTGTTCGTATTTTTACTTTGCTTCGTTGTTTTTATATACGCTATTGTGATGTTAGTGAAGTCAGGATGGTCTTTTTTTAAAGCACAACGTGCCGGAGAAAATCCAACGAGAACCAAAATCACTATGTATGCACTCATGATGTTTTTTGCAAGTTGCATCGGTGTTTACTCTGCTGCGCAGGATGCCCCAAACCATGCCACTAAGCAACAGACCGCACAAGAAGAGCAGCATCCTGTCTTAACACCAGAGAAAGATATGGAGCAAATAGCCCAAAAATCTGCTTCCGGTGCATCTTTCAAACACTTGGAGATTGCTCCAGCCAATGGAAAATACGCCCTTATCGTCATGCTTGACAGCACAGGTGGACTGACCGACAAATCTATGCTTGATGCCTGGAAGCGGACCGCAAAGGAAGAAATCAAAAACCTTTATAACAGTCCAGAGGGCAAAGACATTTCAAATGTAACCGTACAAATATATGAGGATTTCACTAACCAAGCAACTGGCAAAAAAACAAACGCTGTTGCCTTCAATGTATCCATGAAAGCTGAGACCGCTGCCAATATCGATTGGAGCAACTACGGTTCTATTGATATCCTCAAAGCCGCCGACAACTTTCATATGCATCCAGCAGTAAAAAAAATCGCTAATAAGAAATAACCCCCTCCCTGTCACACCGCCCTAGGACGTTGTGGGGTTTAAACGCTAATAAGCCGCCCGAAGGCGGATATAAAGATAGACTACGCTAATTCATTGGCAATACCAAAAGATGGAAAAAATATTCAGCGTTCAACTTACACGCATACTACAAAGGGGGGAAATCGAACTCCCCAATAAGCAAGTTTGGCCAATTACGGTCCATGAATCAGCACATTTAGGTATGGCCATAAATGCTTGTACATTAAAAGACTTAAAGCCGACCTTAATGAGATTAGTACGAAATATAGAAAAGGAGAACACAGTATATGGGTACAAAGAAGATTAAGTTTAATTATTTCAGACCATGTTTGAGCAATGCAACCGACGAAAGCGTGGATTTATCCCCTTACTTCAAAAAACTATTATCAATGCCTGACTTATATAATTTAGAGATAAAATCTAACAACTCAACAGTGTTAACGCCTACTTTTTTAAAGGAAGAAATCCAGTACAACATCAGAGAAGGTGCTACACTTCAATATACTCTTTGGCGGTTTGATTTAAGTAAATATCGTTTAGACTTACCATCTGTTTATGATAAAAAGCAAAGAAAACTTACAAACTTTGAATCATCAAAAGATAAATTTAAAGATAAATTTATCTCAGAAGAAACAGTATGTCTTTATGATCATGATTTAAACATAATAGTTATACAATCAAATCAAAATGGTCCGTCAGCTATTCAAGTACAAGGTTTTATCAATAATTTCATCGATAATGACAGCAATAAAGTTGTATTTGTTCCCTTAATATATAAGCAGGCATTTGAACGTTCTTTAAAACAAAGCAAAAGTCACAGTATACATGTTAGATTGATTAATACAAGAACTGAAGAATTTAAAAATTATACAAACAGTACCGAAGACGAAACTGTACGTCATGCGGCAGAAATGGCATCCTCTTTGCGAGGCAGCGAAGAGTATGATGTAAAGGTAGATTTTACCATATCTATAAACAAGCGCAAACCAAATCAAGGCTTTGTAAAAGATAAAATAACAAGCGCTATATCATCATTCTTCCCTATGATCGATTTGAAAATGATTGACCAATTTTCAGTAAAAGGGTATAATGAAAATGAAACAAAAGTTTCGACTATTAATTTGATTAAAGATGTTATATTTGATGAATATGGCTTTGATTTTGATGAAAATCACCGAACTATTTCAACCATAAATATCTTTAATCAAATCGCTATTTTATACAATAGCAGAAGAAAAAATTTGATTATCAATAACAAAGGATAGTGTCCTAACATGCGCAGACTGTTTGAACGTTTATATCCATTGATAATATCTATACTTATCTTGCTTGGATATATTTATTTTTTAGAAGATTTCCACGGCAGTTCTTTATCGAGCAACAGTAATAATATCATAACAATAACAATAACCTTAGCTAGTATTTTTCTAGGTTTCATCGGGGTAATGCTTGGCGCTATTATATCTATAAGATTCACTTCTATGATGGACGTTTTAGTGAAGCGAAATGCTATATTAGATTTAATATCATATGTTAAACATTCCTTTGCCTCTGAATGTATATCGTTAGCAATAGCTGTAGGTACATTATTGATTAACACACCGGATACCCCGCTCCCAAGATGGGAAATATACTTACTTATTTTCTGTATCTCTTATATGATATTATCAACCATTAGAATTATATTAATCTTATTTGCTTTGACTAACGTACCAAACGATACATATCATGGAAATAAAAATTTAGCAGGCAAGAAGCCTCACGTCCCCAAGAATTTATAAGTGTTTATTTGCCATATATGAAAGGCAATTGCCAATGGTAAAAGTATATTCCTAAAAACATAATAAAAGGCCCGACCATACGGCCGAGCCCTCGCTCAGGTTGCGATCCTAAGCATTTGTGCTGTTGCTGCGTCAATGTCTATCCAGCCACTTGCAGATGTAGTAGCTAAGTACGCCTGCCACGACAGACAAAAAGAGGTTTGTAATATATTCTACCAAAAGAAGCCACCTCCTTCCTTCTGCAGATATGAGGTGCGCAGCATGGTATATTATACGATATTGCTTGATGGGAATGCAATACCATGATATAATAAATCCAGCTAAGAGGTTTGTGATACTACCAATAGAGTGTCACGTCCAGTAAGAAAAGCCTTAGGGTCGCTCCCTAGGGCTTTTCTTATACCTGTAAACGGTCAACGCATGTCATCGTGTGCGCTGGCCGTTTTTTTCTTTGCTAGAATAGATAGCAAAGGAGTGATTCGATGCCAGCATATAAAGATACGACTCGCAATACGTGGTATGTAAAATTTCGATATACGGATTGGCAGGGAAACCGCAAGGAGACCACAAAGCGCGGATTCCCCACCAAGCGCGAAGCCAAGGAATACGAAGAAGAATTCAAGCGAAAAGCTCAGGGAACAGCTGACATGACGCTATCCAGTCTGTACGACATTTACATAGCTGACAAGGCACAACGCGCAAAGCAAAGCACCGTCAATTCAGTCGCTAACACCCTACAATCGCATGTCATTCCCTACATGGGAAACCTCTCCCTATCCGATATAACGCCAGCCGTCATTAGAAACTGGCAGAACCAATTAGCAAACACCAACAGCAGACGCGACAAACGGCCGCTCAAGCCGTCAACATTAAAGAATATCAACGGCCGATTTTCAACCATGCTTAACTTCGCCGTTAAATATTACGGACTTCCCAAGAATCCTATGCACATTACAGGATCGCAAGGAAAATATGAACGCCGGATCGACTTTTGGACAAAAGAAGAATTTGATACCTTCCTATCTGTAGTCAAAGCCCCCATGTATCAATGTATATTTCGATTACTCTACTATACAGGAATGAGAATCGGTGAAGCGTTAGCCCTCACACGAGATGATTTTGACCAGCAAGCAAATAGAATAACCATCAACAAGACATTCACTCAGAAACGCACTACAACCGCGCCTAAGACGTACGCAAGCACAAGGCATATAATTATCCCCAGCCATCTCGCCAACGAGCTTACAGACGTTATTAACCGCATGTCGTACGAAAGCGAGCGTATATTTCCTATCTGCTATCGCTCCGTAAATTCGCAGTATAATTACTGCATAAGAAAGTCCGGTGTACGAAAGCTTGAAATGCACAGCCTACGACATGCCCACGCGTCACAGCTTATTGAAATGAAAGTTCCCATCACTGCAATAGCCCAACGGTTAGGCCATTCATCCCCACAAGTCACGCTTTCCATCTACGCTCATGCAATGCCCCAAAGCGATAAAGATATTGCAGATATGCTGGAAGATTTTTAGTGTGCCGTTTGTGTGGTCAAAACGTGGTCAATTAACCTTTAATCAATCCGCAACCCCTTGATTTTACTAGGGTTGCGGTATTTATTTTCTTATAATTTGCTAAATCATTCAATGTTTTTTTCTGCCTCCTGCTGTTCTGCCTCACTGGCTGGAACACCATCCAACGTAACCAAACCAAGTTTTCCGGCACGGAATTCATTCAAGACAATATTCTGCGCCTTTTCCAAATCCACGATACCGCCTTTTATAAGGCACCCCCGCTTGCGTCCCACAGCCTCCAAGAGTTCCAAACCATCCGTTGGCATTTCCCCCTTGAACTTAAACCGTTCCACCAAACGCTCTGGATAATTCTGGCGAAGGGATGCCAACAAGAGTGCCGTCACCTGCTCTCGGTCGTAAATATCATCGTTGATTGCCCCCGTGAAGGCCAGCTTCAAGCCAACGGTCTGATCTTCAAACTTCGGCCAGAGGATACCCGGCGTATCCAAAAGATCCAGATTGCTACCAATCTTTATCCACTGTTTGGCCCGCGTAACACCAGGCTGATTGGCAGCCTTGGCCTTTATAGCACCAGCCAAGCGATTGATTAGCGAGGACTTGCCCACGTTGGGAATGCCCAAAATCATGCAGCGGGCAGCCCGGGCTTTTGCCCCTTTGGAAACAAACTTCTCCGTTTTGGGGCGAGCCAGCTCTTCCGCCGCTCTTACCAACTGCTTCATGCCCTTGCCCTTGACCGAATCGATTGCCACCGCCACAATTCCCTGACTGCGGAAATACTCCAGCCATTCCTTCGTACTGCGGCTGTCCGCAAGGTCAGCCTTGTTCAGCGCTATCATCCGCGGCTTATCCTTGATGATTTCTGCCAGCATCGGGTTAGCAGAACTTGCGGGAATGCGCGCATCAAGCAGTTCAATGACCACGTCCACCAGCTTCAGGTTCTCCTCAATGAGGCGCTGAGCCTTTTTCATGTGGCCTGGGAACCACTGCAGCGTCGGGATGTCCTTCCGCATATCGTTATCCGTCATTTATCTATCCTCCGATTTCGTTTTCAAGTTTTAATGGTTCTATTATACAATATCCTTGCAAGCAGTGTCCGCTTTTCTTTCAGACGCCAAATTCCATTTAATCTTTCGGGCACATGCAACGATAATAATACGAAGTAGTGATTGTTATGCGCAAGCATTTCGCAAAAATTTTCACCGTTTCCACGATAGCCCTCTGCCTGATGGGAACTTCCACCATTCCCGTATCCGCCGGAATTGGAACAGGCATCGGTATTTCCATTCCCACCAGCGGCAGCAGCAAAAGCGCATCGCCTGGCAAAACCTACGCCGCCTTCCGGGCGGATAAGCTTACCGAAGAGCTCACGGTGGAGGACCGGCACGGACGGCTGCTGCTGGAGTTTAAGGTCACTAACGTAGGCGATGCCCCCTATACCGTTTCCCATCGCAACGGCCAAGTCTACGACTTTGCCATCTTAGACAAAAACGGCAAGGCGCTCTATCGCTATTCGAATGGCATGGCCTTCACCCAGGCCTTGACTAGTACCACCATCGCCCCCCACCAAAGCGTAGTCTATCAGGCAGAGCTTGACCGTAAGGCCTATCGCAAGCTAAAAGATGACGCGGTTCTTGTCACCGCCTGGCTCACCGATACCCCTTATGTACTTTCCACCAATCTGCCCACCCGGTCAACAGCGGGCTCAAGCCCTGCCACTATCCACGGGGGAATCATTTTAGGCAATGGCCACTGGGCTTATGATGACTGACCAGCGATTCTATGATATACTAAACAGATAGTATAAACAAAGGATGTGTATGATTCATTGGATAGTTCCCAAGCAGGTTTCCTGTTCGTTTCTTTAATAATTTTACTAATGGCCAACGGCTTCTTTTCCTTAATTGAAACCGCCATTACCGAAAGCCATCGCGGCCGTCTCGAAAAACTTCAAGAAGAGGGCAATTCCCACGCCAAGGCTTCGCTGCTGATTCTTGAAAATCCTGAGCCGATGCTTTCCTTATGCCAGGTTGGCATTACGCTGACCAGTATTTTAACGGGGATTTGCACCGGTGTCTTTCTCGCGCCCTTTTTAGCGAATTACCTGACCTTTTTGCCGCAAGGATGGCTTGTGGCCCTGATTTTTTCCATTGTTGCCATGACCTATATCACCCTGCTGTTCAGTGAGTTCCTGCCGAAAAAAGCAGCAATTCAAAATCCTGAGGCAGTGCTTTTAAAATACCATCGCACCTTGGAAATCATCACCGATTTGACCCACCCCTTTATCTCCCTGCTCTCTGGCTCAGCCAATCTCATTCTGCTGATTTTCGGCATCAATCCCAAATTTGACGATACCGTCACTGAGGACGAAGTCAAAGACCTTATCGAGCAGGGCACGGAGGATGGTACCTTTGAAAAGGCCGAGCAGGCTATGGTGGACCGCATTTTCCACATGAGCGACCAAACCGCCTATGCCCTGATGACACCACGCACACAGATGCTCTGGCTCGACCTTTCCGATTCCTTGAAACATAATCTGCGACTGATTCGCGAGAATCATCAGGATGTCTTTCCTGTCGGCCGCGACAGTCTCGATGACTTCTGCGGCATCCTTTATGCGAAGGATTTACTCAATGCCGCCCTCGAGCGGAAGACCCTGGATCTTTCCAACTACATCCGCAAGCCCCTCTTTGTGCCCCGCTCCATGGAAACCTTCCGGGTACTGGAACAATTCCGGGAAAGCGGCACCCACGAAGCCATGGTACTGGATGAATACGGCGGGGTCATCGGCTTTTTGACCATGGATGACATCCTGCAGGAAATCATCAGCGACACCCACGCCACCGGCGAACCAGACCCGGTTCAGCTTACGGTACGGGATGAAAACTCCTGGCTGGTGGATGGGCTTTATTCCATCGATGATTTTAAGGAACGCTTTGCCATTGACGAACTACCCGATGAAGACCACGACCATTATCAGACCATGGGTGGCTTCCTCACCTCCTACTTTGGCTACATCCCCAAGGCTGGGGAAAAGAAAGACTGGAACGGCTTTACCTTTGAAGTCGTCGATATGGACCGGGCGCGGATCGATAAAATCATGATAACCAAGATTCCCACCGCAGCCAGCCCAACAGACTAACCGAAAAACAAGCAAAAAATACCTGCCCTGACGGATTTTACCGCTAGGGCAGGTATTTTGCTTATAGAGAAATTTTTCCGGTGGTATCCCGAACCACCAGTATATTGTCGAGAAGAATGCGCTTGCTTTTCCCGCCGCGAATGGTTTCTATCAGCAGATTGGCAGCACTTTCTCCCAGCTGGAACATATTCTGGTCCATGGTGGTAAGTTTTGGCTCCACCAACCGCGATAAGGCGATATTGTCATAGCCCATAATGGAAATGTCCTGTGGTACGGACAGCCCCAACCGCTTGCAGGCATTCAAGGCACCTACCGCCATTAAATCGTTGCAACAAAAAATAGCCGTCGGCCTTAATTGGGGCAGTTTTTTCACCAAAGCCGCCATAGTGGCATCTACGGTGTCAACACCATTGCCTTCACCGATATTTAAGATGTAATCCTCGACCCCCCTGCCCGCTGCGGTCATGACCTGGCGATAGGTTTCCTCCTTAATGTCATAGGAATCGGAATTCGCCCCCCGCACAAACAGAATCTGCCTATGTCCCAAGCCATGCAGATAGTCCAAGGCTGTTTTGCAGCCCAGCTGCTCATCATTGCCCACATAGGACACGCCATTTATCCGGTGATACCCGTTAATAAACACCAAGGGAACCCGCTCCACTAATTTTTCGTAGAAGCTCTCTTTGATGTCTTTCGTATTCGGACTGATGACGATAATCCCGGACACGTTGCGCGCCACCAGGGCATTAATGGCCTGACTTTCCTGCTTTGGGTCATTCTTGGCACAATTGAGCAGGAAGGAAAAACCCACCTGCCGAACAGCCTCTTCGATGCCGTCAATTACCTCGGCAAAAAACATATTGTGCAGTCCCGGTACCACCACCCCAATGGTGGTGGATTTGCGGGTATTAAGTTCCCGGGCCTGCACGTTGGGCACATAATTAAGGCTGCTTATTGCCGCCTTAACCTTCTCCTGGGTCTCCCGCTTTACCGGATAATTGCCATTTACCACCCGGGACACCGTTGCCACCGATACACCAGCAACCTTTGCTACATCCACAATCGTAGCCTGTTTCTTCTCTTCCATAACGACCTGCTTTCTTCGGCACCTCAATCCTCAGAAACGGTTTGCATAAACCTATCGAAAGCTGCCATTCCCTGGGCATCGCGCTTGAAAACACCAGCATGGGTCAACACCACTGCAAAAACCTTACCAATTTCTGCCTGCAGGATTTCCGTTACCTGCTCCGGCGCAACCTTCGGATATTTTTCCCGCAGCATTTGATACCAGTCCGCATGCTTTGCCAGCTCAGCAATCCCCGAAACATCTTCCGTACCCTTGACCAGTTCCTGCTCCAGCCGCTGCATCTCCTGTTTCAGCCGTGCTGGCAATACCGCCAGCCCCATTACCTCGATAAGACCGATGTTTTCCTTCTTGATATGGTGCACCTCGGCATGGGGATGAAAAATCCCCAAGGGATGATCCGCGCTGGTTCGGTTATTGCGCAGCACCAAATCCAGCTCATAGGCCTTCCCGCGGCGGCGAGCAATAGGCGTAATGGTATTATGGGGCTTGCCATCGGAAACAGGCAGTACACCAACGCTGTCATCCCGATAGGAACGCCACTTGGTGAGGATTTTATCCGCAAGGCTTACAAGCTCTTCCCGGTTCTCTCCAGTCAGCCGGATGGTCGACATGGGCCATTTGACCCGGCCGATTTTTACCGAAGGAAAACCAGCTGCTGCATACTCCTTTTCCACCGGGGCCTTGGCCATAGCAAAATCATAGCGCCCCCCCTGGTAATGGTCATGGGAAAGAATCGAACCGCCGACTATGGGCAAATCCGCATTGGACCCTAGGAAATAATGGGGAAAAATCGTTACAAAATCCAACAGATTTTCAAAGGTCTTGCGATTCACCTTCATGGGCGTATGCTTACGATTCAAGACAATGCAATGCTCGTTGTAATAAGTATACGGCGAATACTGCAAAAACCAGCGATGGGATGCCAGCCGCAATGGAATTAGCCGGTGGGTCTGTCTGGCAGGATGACCAGCATGCCCAGCAAAGCCTTCATTTTCCCGGCACAATAGACACTGGGGATACGTACTTGCCGCCACCAATTTCGCCTTGGCAATATCCCGGGGATCTTTTTCCGGCTTGGATAAGTTGATGGTTATATCTAGCGGACCGTATTCGGTGGACACCTGCCATTTCAAATTCTTATCAATCCTATCCTTGCGGATATAATTGGCTGCAATGCTCATCTTATAAAAATTATCCGTTGCCGCCTTGGGTGCCCGCGCATAATCCTCCTGGAATTTTCGCACCACCTCCGAAGGCCGCGGCATAACACAATTCATCAGCCGGGTATCGAACAAATCCCGCTGACAAACCGTATCTTCGATAAGTCCTTTCTGCACCGCAAAGTCCAGCATAACCGCCAATATCGGTGCAGCCGTTTCTAAGTTTTCTTCTATTTCTTCCGGCACAAATTCGCTGACCTGCAAAACATCCAGCAGCAAATTTGCACTGTAGTAAAAATCATCTTCGCTGATAAGACCGCGCTGCTTAGCGAAATTCAGCAGGCGGTTGATTTCTGTATTGATGTTCATTTTTATCGTCCTTTCAACCTTCCCAAAGGAAGGCGGCAGCCATCAGGCCAACAGACAAAATTCGTTATTTTTCATAGCCGTTGGGATGCTTCTGATGCCAAGTCCAAGCCGTGCCAATGACCTGGCGTACATCGGTATAGCGAGGATTCCAGCCCAAAATCTTGCGTGCCTTTTCACTGGAAGCAATCAACTGGGCCGGGTCGCCAGCACGGCGGCTGCCCATTTGCACCTTGATATCTTTGCCCGTAGCCTCTTTGGCCGCTTCAATCATCTCTTTAACCGAAAAACCCTGGCCATTGCCGAGATTGAAGATGTTGCTTTCACCGCCTTTGCGCAGGTATTCCAGCGCCAACACATGAGCATCGGCCAAATCAATAACATGGATATAATCCCGCAGGCAAGTGCCATCTGGCGTAGCGTAATCGTCACCGAAAATCGTAATGTGGTCCCGCTTCCCTAAAGGAACCTGCAAAATCAACGGAATCAAATGGGTCTCTGGGTTGTGGTCTTCGCCAATGGAACCATCATCCAAAGCCCCGGCGGCATTGAAATAACGCAGCGAAACATAGCGGATGCCATTGGCCCGGCTAACCCACTTCATCATTTTCTCCATGGTAAGCTTGCTCTCGCCATAAGTATTCGTCGGGCAGGTCTCATCCTCTTCGAGAATGGGGATTCTCTTTGGTTCCCCATAAACTGCGGCCGTGGAAGAAAATACAATCTTATCCACCTTATGGCGAACCATTGCTTCTAGCAGCACCTGCATCCCATATACATTGTTGTTGAAATACTTCAGGGGTTTTTCCATGCTTTCGCCTACCAGCGAATTCGCGGCAAAATGGATAACCGCATCGATTTGGTTCTCGGTAAAAATCTTATCCAGAACCTCTGCCTCACGAATATCTCCTTCATAAAACTTTGCCTTCGGATTCAAGGCATCACGATGGCCCGTTTGCAGATTATCGACGATGACAACATCTTCTCCTTTTGCCACCAACTGATGTACGGCGTGAGAACCAATATATCCAGCACCGCCACATACAAGAATTGACATATTCATGCGCTCCTTTTTTATCAAACAGAAATCGCTTTCTATTTTACCATCTTTTCTATGCGTTTACTATATTTGTTTCTATCATTTCACCCGATGCGTACCATCTGCAATATTTGCTACATAGAAGCTTGGCGCATAGCCAATCTTCTCCGTATACGCTTTTCCGACTTTCTCCTTGAACGCTTCAATGGCTTCATCTTTTACCAAACTTACGGTACACCCGCCAAAACCAGCACCAGTCATCCGCGAACCGATAACGCCATCCACCTGCCATGCCAGTTCTGCCAGCGTATCAAGTTCACGGCCTGTAACATCATAATCATCACGCAGCGAATAATGCGATTCATTCATCAGCTTGCCAAACCTTGCGACATCCTTTGCTTCCAATGCCTCAACCGCTGCCAAGGTACGGTTATTCTCCATTACCGCATGGCGTGCGCGCTGCCGTTCCAGGGGTTCGGAAATCGCCCCAGCCAACTGATTGAACGATTCGTTGCTAAGTTCTCCCAAAGCATGTAAATCCGGTCTTACTTCCCTCAATTCATTCAAAGCATGTTCACACTGTGCACGCCGCACATTATAAGCACTTGATGCTAAACTGTGCGGCTTGTTGGTATTGGCAATGACGATGCTGGCACCAGTCAATGCGATTTTGCTATACCGATACTCCAACGTATTGCAATCGAGCAAGATTGCACAATCCTTCCGCCCCATGCCAACAGCAAACTGATCCATGATGCCGCAATTAACACCGACAAAAGTATTTTCTGCCTTCTGCGAAAGTTTAACCATCGTCACCATATCCAACCCAAAGGCAAATGCATCATTTAAGATAAGCGCTGTCAAAACCTCCAAGGAAGCTGAAGACGACAAACCGGAGCCATTGGGCAATGTCCCATATATTAAAATATCAAAACCATGCGAAGCTTTATAACCAGCATCCTCAAAGACCTTCACAACTCCCATCGGGTAATTCGCCCAATCCTTGCTCTTGTCGTAAGTGAGACCGGACATCGGGAACTCCATCACGCCCCGATCAGCTAAGTTCAACGAAAACATTCTGGTTTTATCGTCCTGACGATCTGCTACCAACGCATAAGTCCCCAACGAAATCGCACAAGGGAAAACATGCCCGCCATTATAATCTGTATGCTCGCCAATCAAATTCACCCGCCCTGGCGAAAAATAAAGCCGCGTCTCTTTCGAACCAAATATTTTAGAAAACTCCGCCTGCATTTTTTCTAAGATTTCCTTTTCCATGATTCTTCCTCCTCATTATGTATGTAAACGTTTTCTTATTTGCCGAAAAATTCGGTGCAACTTTTTAACTTCGTAGCAAAAGCTGCACCACTCTTTATCACTTAGTTTACCTTTGAACCTTTTGCTTGTCAAGCTATTTTGTAAACGTTTTCTAAAAATTGATGCTCCTATCGCATCCACTCTTCCAACTTACTTATTGATATCTTCCCACTTTTCCTCCAACTCTTCTACAATATGAGCGTGTTCTTCTTCCGTCAGTGTTACTTTTTTACGGTAAACAATGGCAGCCAATATCAGCAATACCACCGGAATGGCAAACATGACGAGCTGGAATTTCAACAACCCACCAGTTGTAATATCTGCAGCTGAAGCACCACCGGTCATTCCTACCCATACCGCAGTCAGGCCAACGATACCGCCGGTGATTGCACCGGAAAGTTTATCCACCAAAGGACGAACACACAGGCATACTGCTTCATCACGATGCCCAAGCTTCAACTGACCATATTCTACCGAATCGGTGATCGTCATCAACACAACCAAGAAAATCAGCGGTTGCGGCAAAGCGAAAAGTCCAGCAGCCGTAAGTGCTAACCATACGTTTGTACCAGATAACGCATACAAAATCAACGAAGCCATCATAATTCCCAACGAACTGAAGAACAAGTTCCGGCGGCTAAATTTCGTCGTAAGCAGGGGGAACAGTGCAACTGCCATCAAACCAATCACGACATTGATAATACCTAAAATGGAAAATTTCGCAGCATCACCAATCACATAGATGAAGTAATACAGGTTGAAGTTATTGACAATATTCTGTCCCAAGCCAAAAATCAGATAAGCACAGGCAATCCACAAAAGCTGGTCATTTTTTGCCAACACTTTAAAAACATCTCGAAACGAAGTATCTACTTTGTTTTCCCGCAAAGCCGAATCCTGTTCTTTCGTTCCTAAGCCAAGAATAATAGCACCCAAAGTGGCAATACCGCCACCAATGCAAGCAAACGCGAACCATCCCTGCGGATCACCGGCACCACCATTTGAATTGACAGAAAAATACAATACAATCGGCATGACCATGATGGTAACCAGCTGTCCACCAAACACCGAACCGATACGAGCAACCGTTGCTGTGATCTCACGCTCGCGGGAATCAAAGGACAACGCCGGAATCATCGACCATATCGCCACATCCTTGGCCGAATAAAACACATCCATAACGAAGTATACTATAGCAAAAAGAATCAAATACAAGGTTGGATTGGAAACCGTAAGTCCACCAAAATCCGTAAACAACATCGCCAACGTAATCGCTGCTACGAATGCACCAACGATAACCCATGGCTTAAAACGCCCCCAACGAGTTTTGGTCTTATCAATGATATTCCCCATGAATGGATCGATAAAAAGCTCTGCTACGCGCAGTACCATAATAATCGTCGTAACTACACCTATCATATATGCATCCTGACTGGGATTATTGGATGAAAATAAGTTGCTGGTTACAAAAATCATAAAATAGGTTGCCAGCATAGCATAAAATACATCATGCCCAAAGGTACCGCAAGCATAAGCAATTCGCGGCCATATATTGTTTTTCTTTTCCTGCGACATTACTGCTTCCATAATCACAACCTCCTAAATTCAACCCTTCATCACACGCATATAGGCAATCAAAGCCTCTGCCATCTTTTCCAAATCCCCAGAACTGGTATTTACCACCAAATCATAATTAGCACCATCCCCCCAGGTACGTCCTGTATAGTAGTTATAATATCGGGCACGTTTCGCATCCTCTGCATCTAGTTCTTTCAGACTCTTGCCATCGTAGACCTCACGGCCGCGTTTCTCGCGAAAATCATCGTCAGCACAAACAAAAACCGAAAAAACATTATCCATTTTTCGCAAAACATAATCAGCACTACGCCCCAAGAATATACACGGGCCATCTTTAGCGATTTTCCGGATTGCTGCCGATTCACTCATGAACATCTCCTGGCTGCTGCTTCCCATGTGGGTGCCAAAGGAATGGAAGGGAATAAAATTCAAAGCTAAAGGCTTCACTTGATTTTCCATTTCGAGCAGCTCTTCTTCCCGCAAATCATCAATCCCCATTTTGGCAGCAGCTATATGCACAATTTGACGATCGTATAACTTTAAGTCGAGCTTCCGCGCCAGAATCCCCGCCAGTTCCCTGCCACCAGCACCATATTGACGACTGATGGTAATTATTGTGTTTTCCATACCATATTCCCCCTCACACGTTTACTATGTAAACGTTTTCTAAAATTTTCAAAATAAATATCGTTCTATTGATTCACACCGTTCCGCATGAATCAATAGTAAACGATTTCCTTATTTATTATTATACCGTCTTTGTCGAATATTGCAACATGTTGTTTAAATAAAAATTTTCAGTCTTTTTTCTTTCGTAAACACCCATAGATACCCGGCAAAATCTGCATCAATTTTTTCCACCCCAATGCCATTGTACATCAGTTCATCCCCATAATATAACTGCCCTACTGGATTGACAGATTTTTCTTCACCAAAATCCATACTCATTCGCTGAGCAGGCATATAATCGGTCAAGCGATAGCCAGCGGATGAATCCAACCCCATAAGGCGCAAAACCCTTATCGGGCTAGCCGGTTCGGCCAATGTTTTAAAATACAATACCACCACTTGCTGTCCATCTTCACGGATAAATTGCCAAGCCGTTTCGTTTTTCGTCCCGGAAAAAGGAGTCAATAAGCGATAGAATTGCCCCTGCTGCAAAGTGGGACGCAATTTCTTGTACAATTCAATATGCTTTTTTACCTGTTCTTTTTCTTGTGCACTCATGCGCGTAATATCCAGCTCATAACCAAAATCGCCAGCAAAAGCACATAACGTACGTACCTGTAGACTGGTCATCCGCCCCACCTGATGATTGGGGGCTACCGATACATGTGCCCCCATGGTCATTGGCGGAAACACCAGACTGGTACCACTCTGAATAGACAACCGGCAAATCGCATCCGTGTTGTCACTGGTCCAAGTTTGTGGCATATAATAAAGCATTCCCGCATCAAAGCGGCCACCACCACCGGAACAACTTTCCCATAATACATCCGGGAATTTGCTCGTCAAACGTTCCAAAACATCATAGAGCCCCAACATAAAGCGCGTTTTCGTTTCCCCTTGCCGCTCGCTAGGAAGGGCCGCCGAGAAGGCTTCGGTCAAATGGCGGTTAAAATCCCACTTTATATAGTCAATGGGGGCTGACTCCAATACATTGCTGACCGCATTTACAATATAGTTGCAAACCTCCGGTCGTGACAAATCCAGCACCAACTGATGACGGCTAAAGCAACTCTTATAATCCGGCACTTGCAAAATCCACTCTGGATGCTTGCGAAAGAGCTCGGAATCCTCTGAAATCATCTCCGGCTCAAACCACAAGCCAAATTTCATTCCCCGTTTATGCGCGGCTGCTGCGACTCCTGTTAACCCCTGTTTTAACTTCTTGGTATTGACAAACCAATCCCCTAAACTGCTATTGTCGTCATCGCGGCTGCCAAACCAACCATCATCCAGCACCAATAATTCCATTCCTAACTCGCTTGCCGTCTGTGCCAAACTATCAATCTTCTCATCATCAAAATCAAAATAAGTTGCCTCCCAATTATTTACTAAAATAGGCCGCAATTCATTCTGATATTTGCCACGAACAATGTTGTGCCGAACAATCTGATGAAATATCTGACTCATGCCATTGAGTCCCGCATCACTATATACCATCATGACTTCTGGTGTCTGAAAGCTCTCCTGTGGTGCTAGCTGCCATGCAAAACCAAACGGGTTTATTCCACCTGCCACTCGAGTTGTTCCAAACTGTTCCACCTCTGTGACAAAAGACGCTTCTCCGCTCCAAATCAAACTAAATCCATACACTTCGCCTGTACATTCCGTCGTATTTCTGCGTGCCAGCGCCAAAAACGGCGACTGCTGGTGCGAGCTAACGCCCCGGCGGCTGCCAGTTTCTTGTACCCCACGCATCAAAGGAACCCGTTCCAAACTGCGCTCTGCGGCATGACCACCATACAGACTCAAACGGTCAAAATCATGGTCCGCAAAATCAACGGCAAAACTAGCAGCATGAGTCAACGTAAGCGCCTCACCGCCACAATTGGTAATCCGTACACTGCGCGTCAACATCCCCGTATTCGCCATCAACGTATATAAAAGCTCTACTTCCAGCCTTCCCTGACTATCCCGTAAAAATATATGCAACGTTTCTGCTTCCGCACGATCCGCATATACGGCCGGCAATCCTGCCAATTGGGGCTTGCCATCCGTAATCTCAAAATGGTCATAGAAAAGTTCTGTCACGGTTGTTCCATTGGCTAAGCGCACCTCATAGGCAGGCAACCGATAATCACCATGCCCATACCCAGGATACTCCTGCGGCAGCACATCCAACGAAAAGGTACGCTCGTTGGCATAATCTGCTGGTTGCGGAGAAAAAGCCCTGTCGATAGCCTGCAGCGGTGCACTATCCCGAAATTCTCTTAACGGGCGCCCCCAATAACGATGCAGCAAATATCGGCCACGCACCACTTGCATAACGTAGCTCATATGCTCGTTGTGCAGATGGAACACCCCTCGCGATGAATCAAATTCAATCATAATATACCTCCCTAAATTCCCTGAAAATAAAACATGAAATGCATCGATTCATTTTTTAGTCGATATTCTTCTAATACCGGTGCGCCCCAGGTATCATCACCACCGACACCACATGGTCCAGCGGAAACACGTAAAAAAGTATGATGAACCTGCGGTAAATCATATCGATGGCGGGCATTTTCCAATTCATGCGCACTATAGGGCAGAGCTGAAATTGCCAGCGGGATATCCCCTGCTACCCGTACCCCACGGCCACGTTTATCTGTTACCTCCCACCAACGGATGCCACCATGGTTGCCACATTCCTGCGGCATAAGATATGCCTCCATCTCTTTTTCGACCGTGGAAGAATACACGCCCAACTTAGCACCTTCCTGTCGATCGATATAATTGGCTGCCGGTCCATAACCATAATATTTCACCTGGTCGTAATCTGCCGCCAACGTAAAGAGCATGGCAAAATCTGGCATTTCCGGCACCCCAGGCATTTTCTCATAATCCAGTTCGATCTTTATAAGGCCCCCCTTATAAACACCATAAGTTATTTGGCAAAATGCCGTCGGCATGGTGGCCAGTTCGTAAGTAAAACGCAATTTAACCGCATCCGCAACATACTCTTTGATTCCCAACTGCCCAAACCATTCATACGTCTGCCAAGTTCCATCGGCTAACTGAATCTCCTGCTTCACACAACGGCGATAAAGACTAGCCAGCTTCCATTGAGCCACCGAAAAATCACGACGACTGCCATAGTCATTATCTATCGGCGCCCGCCAAAACAATGGTTTGGGTATTTCTTCCAGCAATTCCACACCATTTAACTTATACGAAACGATATTTCCCTGTGCACTGGAAAACAGAATCTCTCCCCCTGGAAACTTTACGCCTAGATTGATATCGCCCCTTACTATCCGCAAGGGAGTATCCCCGCAATTGCTTAGGGCCTTACCTCTTATTTCTGGGATTCCCGTTTCACGTTGCCAGCATCCCTGCCCAAAAGCAACCTCATATCCTTTTTCCGCCCAGGCAGTGTCTTCCTTCAAAATCAACGAAACGGTAATGCATACCTCCCCTTTCGGACCTGTCGGTAAATCCGCAAATGCCACGCGTCTTTTTTCCCCAGGCTTAACCGATGGAGCCGCCGCTGTCTTTTCCCAAACTTTTTTCCCATCCAACAGCATTTCGTAATGTAAATCATATTCGTTGACATTCGTAAACAAGCTGTTGTTTTCAATCACTATACCATCTTCCGCAACTTGCAAATGATAATCCTGATAATTATATTTCACGTCCTGAAGCTTAGCCGTCGGCATCCTATCCGCAAAAAAAATGCCATCGCCACAGAAATTATAATCACTGGAACGGTCCCCGAAGTCACCACCATAGGCCAAAAACTCCCGCCCATAACGGTCTTTTTTCACCAGCGCTTGATCCACAAAGTCCCAAATAAAACCACCTTGATACAAGGGTTCCTGTTCGGTAAGCTCGGTATATTTGTGCATGCCGCCGTTGCTATTCCCCATACTGTGGGTATACTCACAACAGATAAAGGGCTTGTCACGGTGTTTTTCCAAAAAAGCTTTTATATCCGCTGCCTTCGTGTACATCTGGCTTTCCATATCACTGGTTGCCGCATACCGCCTATCCCAAAAAATACTTTCATAATGCACCAGCCGCGTGGAATCCGCTTGACGAAAATACTCGCTCATAGTAAAGATATCCTTGCCGCCGCAGGACTCATTGCCACAGGACCAAATGAGAACCGATGCATGATTCTTATCGCGTTCCAGCATCGATTTTGCCCGATCCAAAACATTTTCCTGCCACTTGCCATTATCATTGGGAATGGTATTCTCATCCCGAGCCAGCACACCATTTTTCTGCCAGGTTCCATGGGTCTCCAAATTGGTCTCATCAATTACATAGAGGCCATAGCGGTCACATAAATCATAAAGCTCCCTGGCATTGGGATAATGTGAACAGCGCAGTGCATTGATGTTATGCTTTTTCATATTCACAATGTCCTGCTCGAAATCTTCCGGATTCATTGCCCGACCGCGGCGACAATCAAACTCATGCCGATTAACGCCTTTGAATACGATGCGCTTGCCGTTGATTTTCATGATATTGCCATCTAGTTTAAATTCCCGAAATCCCACCGCATAGGGAACAACTTCCTGTAAAACATCTGCCCCATCATAAACGGTTAGCATCAGCTGGTACAGATAGGGCTGTTCCGCACTCCAGAGTTTTACCGCTTCCACAGCCAGCTCAAATTCGTCCTGCAATCCCGTTCCCGTGAGCGTAGTCGCAGCTGCCTGCTTTCCCTCCGCTGTTAACAGCCGGATTTCAACCTTCCGCAGTGCTTCATTGGTCCAAGTGATTTTGCCAGTAAGCCGGCCATCTTTGTAATCGTTTACTGGAATCGCCGTAAAATTTAAATCCGCAATATGACAATTCGGCTTCGTCCCAATCCATACGTCCCGAAAAATCCCTCCAAAGCGCCAAAAATCCTGATCTTCCAGCCAGCTGCCGGAGGAGAACTGCATAACCTGCAACGCTAGCTTGTTTTCTCCCGCCTGCAAATAAGGGGTTAAATCAAATTCCGCTGGAGTAAAGCTATCCTCACTATAGCCAACGTATTTCCCATTGAAGTAAACCACTACTGCCGATTCTACTCCTTGAAGGGAAAGATAAAGGTTCTGCCAGCCCTGGGGCAAATAAAAATAATTCACATATACGCCCGTGGGATTGTCACGCAGTGGCACCTCCCCAGGCAAAACAGCCTCATGTCCATCCCAAGGATAGGTCTGATTGGTATACTGGGGTACTCCATAGCCCTCCAGCTGAAAATGGGCCGGTACCCGAATTGTCTGCCAATCACGACAATCAAAATCTAACTGTTCAAATCCCCATGTCACCAACTGAGGATTTTGGAAATACTTGAAATACCAAAAGCCGTTTAACCTGCATACATAAGATGATTCCCTCGCATTCCATTCTGCCAGATCCGCATAATACCCATGGTCACTATGGGCTGGCAGCCGATTTTCTTGGAAAAAACAGGGATCGGCTAAATGATTTAAGGAAAATTTGGCTTCTGGCATGGAACTTCCCCCTTAGTTTATAGTAAACGATTTCTTTTATTGCTAAAATCATTATACACGTAAAAACAAGAAAGAACAAGTATTATTTTCACTTATTTTGCTGCTAAAAAAAAGGTGCTGCCAAAACAACACCTTTTTTTAACTAAACCGATAGCATTATTCGATTTTTTATGACTGTACGTAAAGGGCCTTGACCCGGATATTCACCTCGTGAACCACCATGCCCGTCATGAATTCCACCGCATCGCGGATTTCTTTCTGGGCCTGCTGGATAAGAGTCGGTATATGGTTGCCATAGGTGAGAACCACATCGCAGGAAATCCGAAGGCCCATGTCCTCTCCATCCTGCATGAGATGTTCCACCTGCAAACCACCAATCTTGGTGAAGGCTGCCTGTTTCATGACCACATGACGAATAATTGCCTTGATGGCCGAGTCGTCAATGGAAAGCTTGCCGAAATAGCTAAATACCGGCCGGACAATTGATTTTTCTCCCAACCGCCGACGTTTGGTGGAAGACCGCTTGAAAAAAGTCTGTAAGGGATCGACCAAATAGCCGGAAAAATGCGGTTTGAGCTCAATCGTCGGCACTGGGATAATGTGTTTTCCCTGTTTCAGACGATAGAACTGCGCCTTTTCCATATCTTTTTTCGACGCCACATCGGCGATATTGATAATCTTGGCAATCGACGGCAATTTCAATGCCTTGGCGATTTTATGAACCATGTTCTCGGAGGTGCCGAGAATCAAAATGCGGTGCGGTTTTGCTTCATCGATTGCAGCCCGCACCTCCTCTGCATGACCGGGCAAAACAAAAATCGCCCGGCGCACAGCCATGATTTTACTCTGTTCTTTTTTAGCTGAATGACCGGCAAGTATCTTGCCATTCTTTATAAGAATCCCATCATCGATGATGGCATCGGCCCGATTGTCGTGAGCGACAACCAGCGCGCGATGGCTCTTGCCGGTACCACTGGGACCCACCAGTGCAATAACATCCATATTACCTCTCCTGTTTATCCCAGTTGTTGCTGCGGACGATAGAATTTTTCCGCCCATTTGTCTTCAATGGTAAACACACCAAGTTCCGACGGATAACGCGTCGGATAGCCGTGGAAATCCGAACCACCGGATACCAGCAAGCCAAATTCCTCTGCCATCGACAAGTAACGGGCCGTATCCGCTTCATCATGCTGAGGATAAAAAGCTTCAATCCCTTCAATGCCGCTCTGGCAAAGCTCACGAACTAATTCATCATCACCTATGAGCTTAGGATGGGCCAGCACCGGCGTCCCTCCAGCAGCTTTGATAAGCGCAATGATTTCCGCTGCTTCCAGATGATAGTGTGGCACATAAGCTGGTGTGCCCTTTTTCAAAACAGCATCAAATGCTTCTCGCACCGAGGTAAAATATCCTTTTTTGACCAGCACCCGTCCAATATGGGAACGGCTAATAGACTTACTGGCCCCAGCAATGGTAAGTACATCGGCTTCCGATATGTTATACCCCAAAGCCTGCAGTTTTTCAATCATTTCCGAAAAACGAGTCCACCTGGCCTCGGTAACCTCATTTAATTTATCCGCCAGCACCCGATAGTATATATCCAGGTTAAACCCTAAAATATGAATCTCTCTGGTCGGATGATGCGCGCTAAACTCAATACCGGGAATGATATGGATCCCCCGGCTTGGATAATGCCCATTCTCGTATAATTCCACGATGCCTTCCACCGTATCATGGTCCGTTATTGCCATGTATTGAAGGCCCGCATCCTTTGCGGCTGCTACAAGCTCTTCCGGTGTCATCTTGCCATCGGAAAAGGTCGTATGCATATGCAAATCACTTGGCATTCGGGTTCACTCCTATAATCTACTCAGCGCGGCTCAACAATCAGTTTGATTGCAGTACGTTCTTCCCCATCAATCTTGATATCCGTGAAAGCCGGAACACAGATGAGGTCAATTCCATGAGGCGCAACAAATCCGCGGGCAATAGCTACCGCTTTGACCGCCTGGTTCAATGCCCCAGCACCGATTGCCTGCATCTCAGCACTTCCGGATTCCCGCAACACGCCTGCTAATGCGCCTGCCACTGAGTTTGGGTTTGACTTTGCAGATACTTTTAGAATTTCCATGTTCAGCACGTCCTCTCAACATAAAGATTACTTCATACAATGCATGTATCCTATTGGTTAAACTTACTGTCACTAGCTAGAGTATTCTTCAAAAACCTGCAAAGTCCTTCTTTTCTTGAAACAAACTGTCACGATTTGCGATTATTCGATAATCATGACTCTTTCAATTGCGGTCGTTTGATTGGTGTTGTCATCAATATCGATAATGACGGCCGAATAAACCATCGGTCCCTCTTCTTCCAAATCAAACCGGCACGGCATGGCAGTCGTGAACTTTCTCAGGATAATTTCTGTCTTGACCCCGAGAACGGAATTCCAAGGGCCAGTCATACCAAGGTCTGTAATATACGCCGTTCCCTTCGGCAAGATGCGGGCATCCGCCGTCTGGATATGCGTATGCGTACCGACTACGCCGTTAACCCGGCCATCCAAATACCATCCCATTGCCATTTTTTCCGAAGTCGTCTCCGCATGAAAATCTAAGAATAAGATATCACACTCCTTCTTTATCTCGCGAAGTATTTCTTCAATCTTTTGGAAGGGGCAGTCCAAAGCCGGCATGAAAGCCCGGCCAGAAAGGTTGATGACACCAATATTCTTGGCCTTGAACGGAAAGATGCAATAACCTTTACCCGGAGTTCCCTCCGGATAATTTGCTGGACGGATCAAAAAGGGCTCCTGGTCAATAAACTCCATTACATCCTTCTTATCCCAGACGTGATTGCCCGAGGTGATGATATCCGCCCCGGCATGATAAAGGGCATCCAATGATTTGCGGGTAAATCCCTTGCCACCGGCAGAGTTTTCCCCATTCACGATTACCACATCAATCCCTTTCTCCTTGCGGAGCTTCGGCGTATACTCCTGAAATGCCTTGCGGCCCGGACGGCCCACGACATCTCCTGTCAACATTACTCGCATGTATTCCTCCTTCCGCTGATTTTCCCTTGCAGAAAAAATCAACGGTTATAGACAACAACCCGATCTTTATCGCGGATGCCAATCATTTTCTCCTTGATGCGATATTCCTGATTCTGATCCAAGAGCGTATCAAGGACCGCACTCTGGGCATCGGCAAATTCCGGTTCCAGTTGTTCAGGCGTATGTTTATCGCATTTAAGCCGCTCCGCGAACGTCTCCCGGAACAACGCGGTTATAAGTGTCAATTCCCCCCGCGTCATGGTGATCAGCTGGCGATGGATATGAACCATCGTTGCCCGGCCATGACTCTCGGCCTCAACAGCCATCCAAACCGGTGCACCAGAATCGAGCTCATGATAGGCCTGCAGGCTGTCATCCAGCAATTGGGCAAAGGGCTCCAGTTCTTCCTTCCCCACTTTGCCCTCAAGAACAAAATCCAGTGTCATTTCGGTGGCCTCGGGCACATAGCTTACCGATTCGATTTCCGGATAACAGGCCAGGATTGCAGCAATGAGCTGTATTCCCGTTTTATCCGTAGCAGCCTTTCTGCCCGCTGCCTTTGTTAGCCAATCCTTGAATCCAAGCATGATTGTTCCTCTTATAGGTAGAATTGGGGATGCAGAGCCAGGCCCCGCACCCCCAAACATTTTCTGATTGATTATTTCGCATAATCGACGACGCGCGTCTCGCGAATAACCGTAGCCTTAATCTGCCCCGGATATTCCAGCTCATCTTCGATTTTCTTGACAATATCATGAGCCAATGCTACCGACTCAGCGTCATCAACCTTATCCGGTTTGACCATGACGCGAATCTCGCGGCCAGCCTGAATGGCAAAGCAACGCTCAACGCCCTCATAGGACTCTGCAATCTCTTCCAACCGTTTAAGACGCTTGAGGTAAGACTCAAGGCTCTCACGACGTGCACCAGGTCTTGCAGCCGATACGGCATCAGCGGCAGCAACCAAGACTGCCTCAACACTGGTTGCCTCCACATCCCCATGATGGGAAGCAATACAGTTGATTACATCTTTTGACTCACGGAATTTATGCGCCAAATCTGCACCAATCGTGGTATGGGAACCTTCCACCTCACGGTCGATGGCTTTACCAATATCGTGCAGCAGTCCACCGCGTTTTGCCAGCGTCACATCGCAGCCAAGCTCCGATGCCATGACACCAGCCAGATGGGCAACCTCAATGGAATGATTGAGCACATTCTGTCCATAACTCGTACGATAGCGCAAACGGCCCAGCATCTTGACCAGTTCCGGATGAATACCGTGAACACCAGTATCAAAGGTAGCCTGTTCACCAGCTTCTTTGATGCGCTGGTCAACTTCGCGTTTTGCCTTTTCCACCATTTCCTCGATGCGTGCCGGATGAATGCGGCCGTCCTGAATCAGTTTCTCCAGGGCAATCCGAGCCACCTCACGGCGTACCGGGTCGAATCCCGACAGGATGACAGCCTCTGGCGTATCATCGATAATGAGATCAACCCCGGTCATAGTTTCCAACGTGCGAATGTTGCGGCCCTCACGACCAATGATGCGGCCCTTCATTTCGTCATTGGGCAATGCGACAACCGAAACCGTCGTCTCAGCCACATGGTCAGCAGCACAGCGCTGGATTGCCTGACTCAGGATATCCTGTGCCTTCTTATCGCATTCGTCCTTTATCTGCTGCTCATACTCTTTGATTTTCATGGCTTTCTCGTGCTTGAGTTCATCCTCAGCTTCAGCCATGAGCATGGTACGGGCTTCATCCGACGTCAGACCGGAAATCCGCTCCAGCTCTTCCTTCTGCTTTTCATGCATCTCATCGATAGCCTGCTGACTCTTGTCGAGACGCGATTCCTTCCGGGAAAGAGCTTCCTCTTTCTTTTCGATGGAATCCAGCTTGCGGTCGAGATTCTCTTCCTTCTGCACAATACGGCGCTCCTGGCGCTGAATCTCACTGCGGCGCTCTTTTGTATCGCGGTCAAGCTCCTGACGCAGGCGATGGATATCTTCCTTCGCCTCCAACAGAGCTTCTTTCTTCTTTGTCTCGCCTTTTTCTTCAGCCTCTGCTACAATTCGTTTTGCTTCTTCCTCAGCGGAGCCAATCTGGGCTTCTGCCGTACGCTTACGGGCCGTATAGCCTGCACCGACACCGATGATAACTGCAACTATTACCGCTACTATTTCGATAACGATAATACTCACCCCCTCTTTTTTTATTTGCTTTCATGCATTATTTGTTTTCCTGAATAGTTTTATCCATAACTATACCTTTATATTCTATAGTTTTTCCCGTAGAGTGTCAAGAAAACCTAGTCAAATCGCACAAAATGCGGTAAAATTAGAAAATACGTGATAATTTGATGAAATTCGACGGGAGGAACCCAACCATGCTGAACTGCTCCGAATGCGGACGTACCCTTGAAGAAAAGGATGCGCTTGTTCATACCACCGAGGCCGGAGAGAAAAAAGTCATCTGCCAAGAATGCTTCAAAGAACTTACCGGTGTCGATTACCAAACCTTTGCCTTACGCAAAGAAAACGCCAAGCAAACCTTTATCGCAGTCCTCTTCTGCCTGGCCTGCACTGCTTATGCCTGGTATGATAAGGGCTGGATGTGGGGGATTGGTGGAATTATTCTCACGGCTCTCGTATATCTTTTTTCCAGTAAAGCACGGTAAAAGGACGAATATCCTATGCCTCTGCAATTTTTTTGACATTTTATATTGCGAGATTTATATAGAAAAGGCGATTCGCTGACTCCCTTGAGTCTTCGAACCGCCTTTTCTATATAAATCAATAGGAAATTGTCTCCACTGGAATCAACTCTCTCTGTTTGCTTACTTCCTTATACCAATATGCACTTTTTTTGGGATATCGTTTTTGATTGGCATAATCCACATAAAACAATCCATAACGCTTGTTATAACCATTGCTCCAAGATAACACATCCATCAGACTCCAAATATAGTAGCCGCCAACATTGACACCTTCCTCCATTGCCTTCAGAATTGCTTCCAAATGCCTGGTAACGTATTCTATACGAGGAGTGTCATCGATTTTTCCATCTTCAAAATCATCCTTATAGCCCATACCATTTTCGGATATAAAAATCTCCTTATAATTGGGATAATCCTGTGCAATACGCTTTAGCTGCCTATACATACCTTCGGGGTAAATAGGCCAATCCCAATCTGTAGTGGGAACTTCTGGATTACTGACACGAGCACCAATGCCCTTGAGGCAAAACACGCTGGTTCCCTTTTCCCCAGTACTATTATTCACTACTTGACTTTCACCATCCCAAGCTTGCAAAAAATGACTGGAGTAATAATTCATCCCCAAAAAGTCAATCTGCTTGGCAGCGCACGCAAAATCCTCAAAATCCGTTGGTTCCGTGATAAGCTTGCCACCGTTCTTCTGCAGGATTTCCTTGATCAGCAACATGGTAGTATCGCTATATTTTCCCAAATAACAAGCATCCAGCATAAAGCGATTGGAAATCGCATCATCAAGGTCACGAGCATGGATATCAGCGGGGGAATCTGATATCGCCACTTTGCCCTCCAAGGTATGAACAATGCCGATTTTACCTGGCAAATTCATGCTCTTGTATAAATTTAGCGCGCGAGAATGCGCCACCATGAGATTATGCTCAATCTGAATGGCTTTTTCGATCTGGAAGGTTTCATTAGGGGGAAAATTACCTGCCAGATAGCCATTTTGAGCAATTGACCAAGGTTCATTAAAGGTAGCCCACTTCATTACCCGATCACCAAAAGCCTCAAAACAAATCCGCGCGTAATCCACGAATTTGTCAATCAATGCGCGATTCAACCAATGACCATTTTGAAAATAATTTAGGGGAGTATCAAAATGATGCAAGGTCACAAAAGGTTCTACCCCCTTTGCTATGCACGCATCAATTAGTTTGTTGTAATACGCAATACCAGCAGGGTTTACCTTACCTTCCCCATCGGGAAGTATCCGCGTCCAAGACAGTGATATGCGAATGCCATTGATGTTATAATCATGTGCCAACTGCAAGTCCGTTTCATAATGATGATAAAAATCACTGGCCGGATCTGCATTGAACCTTGCCCCTGGCCGATTCATATACGCATCCCAAACGCAAGGCCCGCGCCCATCTTCGCACGTAGCTCCTTCTACCTGATAAGCAGCGGTAGCCCCGCCAAAGATAAAATCCGCTGGGAATCTCTTTGCCATAATCAACCCTCATTTCTCCTGAAACATTTTGAGGAAGCGTTTGTCCATATCCGAAAGCAGCATAGCAGTCATCAGATGGTCCTGTGCATGCACCGTTAGAAATCCAATCTCAATATTCTCGCCAGCTGCTTCTTTCGTGATAAGCTCCGTTTGCTGATTATGCGCATTAAGGATCAAATCATCCCCTTCTTTAATAAGCGCCTCTGCTTTTGCAAAGTCCTTTTCACCAATAGCATCCATCGCGGCTAGGAATTTTGTCCGAGCATCGCCGGAATAAGCCACAATTTCCATAGCAATCATTGCCATTTCATCTTTCGTCATTGTCATAAGAATCCCCTTTTCGTGAATATTTTTCCCTAGTGCCCCACTTACTTTCTTTCCCCCTAAAAAAAGTAAGCTAGCTAACCAACACCATTATAGCACGGCATCAGTCGTGATAGTAACCTTCCTCCCATTTTTTCAGATACTCATCAAAGAGTGCATCATTCTCTATGCAATCATTGTCATCAATCAGCCCATCAATTTTCGCAATCAGTGCATCCTTTTCCGGAGTCGGTTTATACTCAGCCTTTAGAAAGGCCTCCAGAATATATTCAATCGATCCAATACCAATGACACGACCTCCACACCCAATTACATTTGCATTAAGATTCTCTTTTGCCGCTACTGCTGTTTGCACATCAGCCACGCAGGCTGCACGAACACCTTTTACTTTCTGTGCGGCATTATTAATACCGATACCAGTACCGCAAATACACACGCCCAAATCTGCCTCACCGGTTGCTACCAGCTTTCCTACTTTGCGTCCATAAATCGGATAGTGCGTACGAATAAAATCATAGGTCCCCACATCAATGACTTCATGACCCTGTTTTTTCAAAAACTCTGCTGCTTTGATTTTTATATCCGTAACAATATGGTCACAACCAATTGCAATCTTCATGGTATTAGCCTCCTTTAAACTTCCCGATTCAGCATATCAATGCGAATCTGATGACGTCCGCCATCATACTCCGTCTTCACGAAGTTTTCTGCCAATTCACACGAAAGCTTCTCTGCCGTGATGTTTGCTCCCAACGTAATAATCTGCGTGCTATTGTGGCGACGCGTCATAGAAGACGTGTAATCCTCATAAGTAGGCGCACAGACAATACCATGATGTTTCGCTGCAATCATAAAAGGAGCCACACCATAATCATCAACCACAATCCCACGGGTAATGCCCTTTTCTAAAACAGCCGCCACTACATTTTCCGTAGCAGTGAAGATATCATCGTGCGAGAAATCCTCTATCTCATAGCCCTTGCCAGTTAAATAATCCTTAACACAATCTTTCAATTTTGCTCCAGCACCATTGGCCGCTAATGCAACTTTCATATTCTGACTTCCTTTCTGTAGTTCCTGTTGATGATTTCATTATAGCTATTCTTGTTTTCTATTTGTTTTCATGTTTTGAAACGATTTTCGACCTGTTCGTGATATAATTAAACTATCTAGTATTGTATAAGGAGCGATAAATAATGTTAATCAAACTTGATCATGATTTTCACGAGCATCTAACGGAAACCGAAAAGAAGGTCATCAGCTTTATCAATATGAACGCAGAGAAAATTTCCTCTATGTCCATCAGTGACGTCGCCGAAGCGACCTATTCTTCGCCGGCCACCGTAAGCCGCACCATCAAAAAATGCGGCATTTCCGGTTTTGCAGAACTGCGCTACCTAATCACACAAGAAACGACCGTACACAAGGACAGCATTCAAGTCAACGAAATCTTTAATAAAAGCTTGATGGAAGTGACGCAAACCATCGAACATCTAAGCATTGAGACCATCCTAGCTGTAGTGCGGGAAATCCGACAGGCCAAACGCATCTATTTATTATCCCGTGGGCTCACCGAACATGTAGCCGAAGAGTTCTGTCTCAAATTGCAGCTGCAGGGTTATAACGTCTTTGCCAACAGTGACCCTTCCATCATGCAGGACATGACTCGTCGGGTAAAAAACCAAGAACTGGTAATCATCTTCAGCCTATCTGGTAAAACCCCAGAACTTTTAACCGCCGCCGAAAATGCTGCCTCCCTAGGCGCCAGAATCATCACCATTACCTGTGGTGCTCCAGACACTCCCCTAGCCCGTATTGCCCACCTTACCGCCTATGGGTTTAAACACAGCCATGTCTCCATCAAAAATGTAGATGCCACCTCCCGCCTGCCTATCTATGTCATCAGCCGCATCATCATTGACTATTTAGCCAAACAACAGGACGAAGAACGTGAAAAAGCCGCTCAAAAAGAAGCGGCTTATCGTCGGGAACATTATTTTTAAGAATTCAAGCAATTTTTTCAACAGATATCGCTGAAAACAGCTTTTCCACTACCCCTTTGCGCACAAATCCGCTCTCTGCCTCTAGTGCATTAGCCGTTCCACAGGCAGCCCCCAAGCGCAGGGTATCCTCAATCGGCAGTTTGCGCGAAAGTCCTGCCGCAATACCTGCCACGTAGGAGTCCCCCGATCCCACAGGATTTTGACACGCAATCTCCGGCACCGTAACACGGTAGATTTCATCCCGAACTCCTACCAGTGAGCCTTTGCTGCCTAAAGAAATCGCCGCTATCTCAATCCCTTCCTCAAGGAAATGCCGAATCTCTCGCACCAAATCTTCCTCGCTGTGCAGGCGATACCCCCGCAATGCCTCAATCTCATCCTGATTCGGCTTGATGAAATCAGGCCGCGCCTCAATCCCTCTGGCCAACAGATCCCCGCTAGTATCGAGCAAGAATTTTTTACCAGCAGCGTGAGCTTCCTCAATCAAGAAAGCGTAAAAATCAACCGGCACCCCTCGAGGCACACTGCCGGAAGCCACTACAATATCGGCTTTCCCTAAAAGTTCCGTGTATTTATCGCGGAACTTTTTCAATTCTGCGGGACTGACTTCCGGCCCTGGCTCCAAGATTTCTGTTTGCGCACCATCTTCGGTAAGTATCGCCAAACAGGAACGCGTTTCCCCAGCCACGTCAACAAAATCGCCGGTTATGCCATAATCATAGAGCCGGCTAGCCACAAATTCTCCTGTCTTCCCGCCTAAGAATCCAGTAACTACAGTATCTTCACCTAAAATAGTACCCACATTAGCCACATGAATCCCCTTGCCGCCAGGCGTATTGTCCACAGATTTCGCCCGCACAATCTTGCCTTTGGCAAAATCTACCAACTCATAGCGCTTATCCAAGGAGGCGTTAAGATTTATCACAAGTATCATAGCTATCCCTTCCTCGCCTCAACTCTCAATAACGATTCTGACTGCCACATACTTCAATCTTATGTTGGACAATAGCCTTCATCGCTTCCTTCCCCGGCGTCATATACTTACGCGGATCATTAGCAGCAGGATTTTCCTTGAAGAACTCCTTGACGGCATTGGAAAATGGAATCTTCAAATCCGTAGCCACATTGACTTTACAGATTCCTAAGGAGATCGCCTTCTGCACCAGTTCATCGGGCACATCCGAAGCACCATGCAGCACCAGCGGGATCTCCACGCGACTACGGATTTCGGTCAAACGGTCAAAATCCAGTTTTGGTGTCCCTTTATAAAGGCCATGAGCCGTACCAATAGCTACCGCCAAGCTGTCAATCCCTGTGTCTTCCACATAACGCAGGGCATCTTCGGGATTGGTGTACGCACTGTCCGCATCGTCCACCACCAAATCATCTTCCTGTCCCACCAGCTTGCCGAGTTCTGCCTCGACCGAAGCCCCGCAGGTATGCGCAAAAGCCACGACTTCCTTTACTTTAGCCACATTCTCATCATAAGGCAGTCGGGAAGCATCAATCATGACGCTGCGGCAGCCAGCAGCTACAGTGCTCTCAATTTCCGCCACATCCTCATGATGGTCAAGATGGAAGGACATGGGGATATCATATTTTTCCATAGCTGTGCCCGTGAGTGCCACCAGATAATCTTTATCTGCATAGCGCACGGTAGACGGCGTAGCCGCAATAATTACTGGCGAGCGCATCTCACAAGCCGTATCCACTACCACCTGAAACGTTTCCAGATTATGGATATTAAAGGCCGGTACCGCATAGTGTTTCTTTTGCGCATCTTTGAGCATATCATTCGTATTGTGCAGTTTCATAAAAATCGCTCCCTTTTATAAAAAATACCTTTCTTTTTCCTTTATGCCTTTATTATAGGGATTGCGGATATTGCTTTGTTTTCGCCTTTTGGAACGTTTTTCAAAACCGCTCCAACAAAAAAGAGGCCCCGAGAACTCCCTCTGAACCTCTTTCACCGCCTTGCGGTATGCTTCCCTAAAAAGGAAGACTCTATTTATTTCTGCTTATAGAACTCGAAGTTATCGAGTGATCCCCAAGTTCCCGGAGCAGCTTCCATAGTCACTGCCACCATACACTTGCCACCTTTTACCTCTACATCTTTGATGGTAAACGTATGCCACTCGTTCCAGGCCGTGTCCTTAATATCCACTGACTTCGTGCCCTTGCTGGTCGTTGCACTGAGCTGATATTTGCTCTGGCCGCCGCCGCCCTGGGTGGACACGGCTACGGTGTACTTGCCGTCAGCAAGGCCCGTGAATTCCTGGCTGGCCGTGAACTTGAAGGCCTTGTCGCTCCAATAGTGCATGGCGCTGGTGTCGAGGGCATCGCCGCCCTTGGTCACTACATCGAGCACCTTATCGCCGGTAATCGTCCAGCCATCCAGATTCTGCGCCTGCTCGAAATTACCGTTCTTGAACAAATTCACCTTGTCGATGACGGAAATGAGTCCCGTAACCGGATGTTTCTTGCCATCGACCGTAACGCTGCCCTTGACCGTATAATCCCCGGCCTGCTCAAATACTGGCGCAGGATTATCCCAGGTTATCTCCATATTTTCAGCATGATCATCGGAGAAGGTCACGCGGGTTTTCACCGGCAGTTTAGCCGGCGCGCCCTTGCCTGCTTCGCCCGTTACATCATCCAACTCCTTGAAGACCGGCTTGATGGTCGGCAGGCTCTGATTGCTGACATCGTTGAATACCTTCCACGATTCCAAAGCCTTGCCCTTGTTGTCGAACATCACGAGATTATCCCATTCATCGCCCATATCCTTGAAGGCGCCCGCCCCGGGCACGGCATACCAATCCGGCTCCCAATAGAACATGCCGATGCCCTTGCCGTTCGGCACATCCGCCAGGCTCTGCATGACAGTCCTGAGGCCCGTTGCCTGTCCCTGTACCGTGGAGCGGAAGCCGCCCACGAGTTCAGCCTGCGCATCATAGGGGTTCTTCGTCTTGTCAAAGTTCTCATTGGTATAGCCAAAGGCCGTTTCGACGATGACGACATCCTTGTTGTAGCGGCTGGCCATATCGTTGATATTGGCCCGCATCGCATCCATATTGCCATGCCAGAAGGGATAGTAGGACAAACCGATGATATCGAAGTCATTGACGCCGTTATCCTTGATCAACTGATTGTAGAATGCCTGAGAAGCGGCATTATCTCCCCCCTTGTCGATATGGATCATGGTCTTAATATTCGGATCTGTCTCGTGTACCGCTTTTAGTCCGCTCGCTACAAAAGACGCCAGCGTCTTGCCATTATCCTTGGCCGGCAGTTTCCCCAACGGCCAAATCATGCCATTGGTAATTTCATTGCCCACCTGCACCATTTCCGGCAAGTGGCCAGCCTTTTTGAAATCACCCAGCACTTTTTTCGTGTACTTATAGACGCTCTTGCTCACCTGCGAAGCCGTCTGCTTCTCCCATGCCTTGGGCACATACTGCTTGCCCGGATCTGCCCAAAAATCACTGTAATGGAAATCAATGAGTACCTTCATACCTAGCTCGTGCGCGCGTTTAGTCATATCCAAAGCCCGTTCCGCCGTGGTATAGCCGCCGCCATTGGCATGATCTGGATTATTCCAGATACGCAGGCGAATCCAGTTGATTCCATATTTTTTCATGATGGCCAGTTCATCCATTTGCGTACCATCCATATCATAAAACTTGCCACCTAAGGATTCCAGTTCTGGCAACATCGACACGTCAGCGCCCTTAATGAAATCCGCACTAAGATTAGGAATCGGATTGACCTGTACAGCCGCCTCGGCTGAAAATGGGAATAAAGATACCGCGCCTGCAGTCAGTGCTCCCAATACTAAATTTTTAAGACTTGCGTTCTTCATGCGATTTTTCCTCCTGCACCTTATTATCCTGTTCCCTTAGAAGCTAACAATAAGTCCCGATAACAGCATGTTGTCATAAGTACCATATTTCGTATTATAAGTTTTCATACGGTGCCAGTTGAGTTCCAGATTTGTCTGTGGTGCCAGCATATAACTGAAACCTAAACCATAGCCACGGCATCCGCCTGCGTCACCACCATAACCATTACCACCGGCAAAGTCCATGTGATGTCCCCAGCCAGAGGAATCAACCGCATAATTACCCAGCGCTGCATATTCCACATACGTATGCCACGTATTTTTCTTCATCCAGTCGAGATTGCCATAGACCACGCGCGTCCAGAAGCCATGCTTGTTCTGGTCTTTGCCCGTCATGGCCACATTGTTGACAATCCCCTCTGCGATCCAGGTAACACGCGGGGAAAGTTTGGTGTTGAAGCCCACCGCAGTCTGGTTCAGTTTATAATCCACTGCTTTGCCATAGAAATTAATCCAGCCCCAGTCGTTGACAGAAGGATTCCAGAGCTGCGCATCCATTTTCGCGTTCAAGTGGGACACGGTAATGGTCGTAGCACTGCTCGGCCGTACGGATACATTGGCAAAGAACCCTGGCATCCACTTATCTTTTCCCTGACCCCAGTTTTCTGCCGTGATATCGCCCCAGCCAAACATGGCATCCATTTTCGGGCCGAAGGTCTTATTTACTGCGAAACCATCGATACCATTTTCCCACCAGATAAGGCCCTGTCCAAGGTTTTTCTCCATGCGGCCAGCGTCAATCCGGAAACCATTTTTCGCGGACCAATTCACTTCAGCCCGATCCAGGGTAACATTACCATGGTTATCACTGCCCAGTCCATGGTCTTTATCCGCATCACTGCGGTTGGTCTCATGCTCCAGCTTCAACCGCGCATTGAACGACAGATTGGGAGCAGGCTCTCCCCACATGCCAAGACGGAAACGAGTCGGTGCTACTTTTTCCTTCTTGTCCAAATGCTTTTTCGTATCAGCATCCATTCCGGCTACATTTAGTCTTTTATAATAATTTCCTTTAATGTTTTCCGCATAACGGAATCGGACATCGCCAAACATTTTTATATTGGACTGTTTGCTCTTGATGGCATTGATTTCCTGTTCCACATTGGACAGCCGCACATCCATATCCTTGAGCTCGGTGGCAAATTCCTTTTTCAATTTATTGATCGCGCCCTTGTCCTGCGGCTGGGCATTGTCGTATTTCTCCATAGCCTTGGCCACGATCTGCGCCATCTCATAGCGGTTCATAGCCTTAGTCCCCTGGAAGGTACCATCGTTATAGCCTTCCAGCACGCCATCCTCAGCGAGCATAGTAACGGCATCATAAGCCCAATGTCCTTCCGGTAAATCCTTGAAGGGATTTTGGGCGGCAAAAGCCGTCGTACTCATCGTCGTTGCTGCTAAGACTGCTGCCATAAGAGCTGATTTTTTCATGATACTTCCTCCTAAAATTTCTAATTTTCTGTAAAAATCGGCAAAAAAATACTCCTGCTGCCACTGTTGCCATTACAACTGGCAGCAGGAGATACTTCTTCCTACTAAAATTAATGTGCCATCAAAGCCAAGGCAAAATCCAACGCTTTGTCCGGGTCACGGGTGAGTCCCACATATTCCCGACCGCTGGTGGTAACACTCTTAACCCCTTTTGCATCACAGTCACTCTTAAGCTCATCATACATCGAAGCCATCTGCGGAGCCAGCACCACCAAATCAAAATCTGTAATGATATCCTTATGTTGACCATAGGCCATGGCAATGGATTCCACAGGAGCATGGCGATGTTCAGCACCTTTAGTGATGGCCTTTGCCAGCATAGAGCTAGTCGCACCGGAAGCACAGAGAACCAGCACGCGCTTTTCATCCTCCGGAACCTCCTCAGCCGTTACAGCGGGGGCAGCCGTAACCGAAGCGGATTCCATTTCTTCCTCCACTTCATCCGTCACGCCAGCCTTTTCCCTTTCCACGAGCTGTGCATCATAGACGCGGAAGAACGGATAGTACATTACCGCATCCATAACGAGCAACAACGGTGCCAAAATGAAGGCCAGCTGAGCAAAACCTGTACCAACGATCAATCCGATAGGCGCTGGCGTAGTCCACGGCAAAATATACGTAAAAGCATTCATGCCCAAATTATCAACAAAGAATTTAAACACCCAAACATTAAGAATCGGCGTAAGAACAAAAGGAAAGAACAATACCGGATTGAGCACAATCGGAGCGCCAAAAATAATTGGTTCGTTGACCGCAAAGGTCACTGGCACGATAGAAGCTCGACCTACCGCTCGAAGTTGTTTCGATTTTGCGATAAATGCACACATAGCGCAGAACATTAAGGTTGCACCAGTTCCCCCCAAGGTAGCGACAAAATAAGAGGTCGGATGCGTGAGAATGTTTGTGGCATGGCCACCGGCACTGACGATCTGCAGATTAGCCTCGATGTTAGCAATATAAATAGCCGTCACCGCCGGTTCCACAATAGATGGGCCATGTATACCTACGAACCAGAACATAGCCATGGCACCGTAGATGACAGCTAGGCCGATGTAACCATCCGCTGCCACAAATAGGGGTTTAAACACTTCCAGAATCCAGGCACCAAACATCATACCTGTTGCTTCCTTAAATACAATACCAAATACCCAGTAAACCATAACCGCAACCGACAGGGGGATAAGGTCAGCAAACGTCTGGGCAATATAGTGCGGAACTTCGTCCGGAAGTTTAATCGTAATATTACGCTTTACAAAAAACTTATAAATATTCGGCACTGTAAAGGCCACGACAAAAGCAGAAAGCAGGCCTTTCGTCCCCATGAATTCCGTAGATATGCCCCCATCCACAGGAGCAACCGCCAGCAGGAGCAGGCAAATGATGGAGACAATCATAACAGATACATCATTAATCTGTCGTAGTTTCGGCATCTTGGTATTGAGGCTATCCGTTAAGCTTTTGGCAATAGTAGCCACCATCAGAATCCCCAGCATTCCCATGCTATAGTTGTAAGCCTGCCACAATACCGTACTGATTTTTTCCGGCCACTTATAGTCGAAAATTTCTGGTACACAGGCTACCAAAATAAATAAAGACGAGAACAGGATTACCGGGATACAACTGACAAAGCCATCCCGAATTGCCCGCAAATAGATGTTGTTAGAAACCTTTTCGAAAAGAGGCTTCATTTTCTCTACCATCTGAATGAGTTTTTCCATGACACTTTCCCTTTCTTTTTCTTCCAGTAAAGACCCCTAATTGTTTTTCCCCTTGTTATGATTATAGTATAATAAAAACGTGTTTATTCGTGTTTTCACGTTTTGAAAATGTTTTCAATCCTATTTGCACGTAAAAAGAACTGCCCTCTTATTGTTACCCAAGAGGGCAGTTCCACCTTTTATTTCAAGATATCCGCCAATTCTTCCGGTGTCAGTTCAAACGTCTCCATAATAGCCTTACTGCTCATTGTCCCATCCAAGTACAATTTCCGCAGGATTGTACGGCGGGCTGCGGATAAACCTTCCGCATAACCATTTTTGAATAAAGCACCATTATTTCCCTGCTCTACCCCCATACGGCGATTGATTCCGCCCAGCAAACTGCTTTCGATTGAGACATTCGGCTTTTTCCACAAAGCATTCCGATCCACCATATTGGTCGGCATAATTTTCCCCTTCAGCTGGTAATCCCCATCGCCAAGCATCTGCCAGGTTTCATCCGCCGGCCAGGATTTTTTCAGCACCCGTTCCACATTGACGCGGTCACTCTCCCGATAGAACCGCTCGGCATCCTCCCGAGATTTGCCACCGGCCATCTTCCGATTGATAAGCCGCTCTTTCAAGTCACGCGGTTCGGCGCTGATAAACAAGGAATAGTCTGCATAACTGCGGATTTTCTGCCATGGGTCTTCTCCCAGTAGCAGCCAGTTTCCCTCCAACAGGATAATCTTGCGACGAATCTTTACCACTTCTTCCACTACATCGTGAATGGAGCGGTCATAAATGGGCCAGCGAATGTCCGCCATGCGGACTGTTTCGAGCTTTTCCACCAGGTGTTCCACATCAAAGGTCTCCGGGCTGCCCTTTACCGATGCCATGGGAATCTTCTCGCCATTGCGTTCCACATGATGGCTGCGGATATAATCGCTATGATAATGGAATCCATCCAAACCAATGGACTGCACCGGTTCAAGGGCTGAATCCGTCAGAGACAGCTGCTCTAGCAATAGTGCCAAAGTTGACTTGCCGGTTCCCGGCGGCGCTACCAAAAAAATCACCAAGCGTTTTCCCAGCCCCTGTTGCATTTTGGTCATTCGCCGCAGAAAGGGAATAAACAGATTATCGATTGTCGCCTGATTATATTGTACCTTATGCCCTAAGCCATTTATCGTAAGACGGCAGGTTCGCCACACTTTTCCCCCCATAATTTTTCCTCCTGTCATTCCTTTGGTAAAAGCAAACTCTCCTTGCATTATACCCCAAAATATACCAAGAGCAAAGCATCCCAACTTTTAAGAATTTTATTAGAATTTTCAACCTTTTTTCTAACCTATTTTTGTTATAATAAAGATTAGAAACAGACATATTTAACGGAGGTTGATACTATGAATATCCGTTTCCAATCTCGTAAAAAATTAACCTGCCTGCTGGCAGCCGGCATCATTGCCTCAACGACAGCGGCAGCTGCTTTTACGCCATCACCAGCCGAAGCCAGTACCAGCAGCGTCCTCGGCGCAGCCTTTGGCGGTATCGCCGCCCATGCGGAGCTCAACAAGACCCTGCACAAATACAACGACACCGAAGAAGGCCGTCAAGAGTATTTCCAGGCCATGAAACAAAAATATGGCGTCAACAATGATTGGGCCCTGAACCAGCAGCTCGATCGCATTATGACCAATCTTACGGCAGCCATTGGTGCTGTCGACCCGTCTATCTATCAAAAACCCTACAATTATTTTATCAACAACGACAAAAGTTTTAATGCCTTCTGCACCCTTGGCCACAATCTCAGCGTCAATACCGGCCTTTATAGTACACTGACCAACGAAGACGAAATTGCCGTAGTACTGGGCCACGAACTGGGACATGGACAAAAGGATCACCCGGCCAAAGGCGCCCGCCGTTCTCTCAATATGGCGATTCTCGGATCAGCCACCGGCACCAGTGCTGGTGCCTTTATGGCCACCGTCATCAACAACCGGAACATCACCAAACCGATGGAGCGCGAAGCCGATGCACTGGCCTTCGACTACATCATCCACACCAATTACAATCCGGGCGCTACTGCCGCCGTTTGGCAGCGTGTAATGGACCTCTCCCAAAGCAATCCTTCCAGTATCCAGGCCTTTATCTCTGACCACCCAGCCAACGATGACCGCCGTGATGCCTATTCCAAAAAACTTACTTCCTACAGTGGCGGACACGTCACCAACAAAGACGGAGTCATAAAAGTCAACACCAAAGTCTTTACGACCCCAGCGGCAGCTGGCGGCATGAGTGCCCGCGAACGTGCTTATTTTGTCATGGGCAATCTCTGCGCCGCCTATCACAACGGACACAATCGAGGCGCTGCTTATGTGAGTGGCAACACCGTCATGCTTGGCGACCAGCCCATCATGACCTGCGTCGCAGGAGATGAACCGGCCTCGACCCTTGCCGCCCGCCTCAACCAAATCAAATAAGTGAATCAATGCGATAACAAAAAATCTCCAAAGGAAAGCGTTCCCTGCGAACCGCTTTCCTTTTTTTGTAAGACTGATATAATGGTAACAAATACGTAATGCAAACACACGAAAGGACGCCATTATGCAAATACGCGATTATCGCACCTCTATCCTGCTGGGTATTACCTTTACCATTTTATTATCCACCTTCTGGTATATGCCCCAGCTCGCTTTTATCATCTTTATCTCCCTGTTGCTGCAACTGCTCCTGCTGCCACCAGTAAACGCCTTGAACAAAAAGATTCCCCGCTCCCTGGCAGCAGGAATTGTACTCATAGCTTTTGTCAGTCTCACCTTTCTGCTGCTGGCATTGGTCTCCAGCAGCTTTGTTCCAACTTTTTCCCGTTTTATTACCGACTTCCCACAGCTGACAGAAAGAATCCAGAATGTTCCCCTGCTGCAGGAGTCGGAATTTCTCCATGCCGAACTGGACAATATCTGGTCTGAACTCAAGTCCACCAGTGTCGATGCCTTGAAATCATCGCTAACGGTGCTGCTTTCCCTATTCAATAAAATCATCGACATGGTCATCATCCTTTTTGTGACCTTTTATCTCCTCAAGGACGGTGAGGAAATCAAACAATATCTCGCCACCCGCTTTCCGCAAAAGGATACCGGCCGGGTCTTGAATCTTTTCAACCGCATTTTAAGCGCCCTACGCACTTATATTTTCAGCCAGCTGGTCATCTGCTGCATTACCGCAGTCATCGTTTTTCTCTATTTCACCCTGCGGGATCTCCCCTATGCCTCAGTCTTTGCCATGGTTTCAGGCATTTGCGAATTCATCCCCGTACTGGGCCCGACGGTTGCTTCTGCCTTCGGAATCCTGCTGACAGCCACCGTTAACCCCTTCATTGCCCTACAGACCGCTGGCTTTTACCTGCTGCTCACGCAAATCAATCACAACTTCATCTATCCGACCTTGATTGGAAAATCCCTGAACCTCCATCCCATTGCCATTATTCTCGGTATCATCCTGGGGGGAGAACTGCTCGGAGCCCCTGGCATGTTCCTGGCGGTTCCCTTCATCGTCATCTGCAAATTGGTCATTGAAGACATTTACGAGCATCGACTGCGTCAATTGGAAAACAAAAGGAATTCGCGCTGGCTTGCTCAAAAACATAACCAAACATAAAAAAGGCTGTACCACATCCGGTACAGCCTTTTGGCTTACAAAAACATTTTCACAATATCCGCCCGGCTGACAATACCAACCAGCTGCCCATTATCATCCACCACCGGAAGCCGTTTGATATGCTTGTTGAGCATTAGCTTTGCCACTTTACCGACTTCATCCTCCCCCTTGACGGTCATAACCTTTTCCGTCATAATCTGCTCGGCAGTAAGGGCAGCAAATTTCCGGAATGCATCCCGATATTCCGTAAGACCATTATAATAGATTATCGCCCCAAGGATACAGAGTTCATCCGGAGCATCAGGAGCAGCCTCTTTACGCAGCAAATCCCCTTCGCTGACAATCCCTCGAAGTTCTCCTGCCGCATCTACCACAGGTACCCCCGATATCCGATTGGAAATCAAAAGTTCCGCCAACTCCCGGATGGATGCCTCTGGATGAACGGTAATCACCTCTTTGGTCATGATTTCTTTTACCAGCATAATAAGCACCTCGCTTCGTCCTAGCAAAAACTGCCAGCGGAAAACCACTGGCAGCTGCCGAAATACTTATTTGATGACCATAACAGGAATCGGTGACTCCTCAATAACCTTCTGACTGACACTGCCAATCAAAGCCCCTTTGAAAAGTCCGAGCCCGCGGCTGCCCATGATAATCATGTCACTGTGTTCCTGCCCGGCCACGCGGATGATGGCCTTCGGGATATTGCCCGTTTCTACATGTTTCGCAGCACGGAGATCATCCGGAATCTTCTCCCAAATACGGTCAAATACAATATGGCTGGGAATATCCTTATTGATATTGCTGGCTACATAGACAAAGTCCAGATCCGCCTGGCACTTTTCCGCAAAGAAAATTGCCTCATCTACCGCCTTGCAACCATTTACAGAACCGTCAACCGGAACCAGGATTTTTTTGATTTTCCCCATAATAAAACCTCCCTGCGAGTCTGTTTTATTGTTTATACCTTAGTATTCGTTTTTTTCTCGGTGATTCCTGCTTTTAGACAGAATTTTTTCAATTGTTTTTCCGCAGGGATTCCCTGTAAATCAATCGTTGCAGGGACACTGAGGTTTATCAAAATACTTGCTGATAATCTTAACCGCACAATAGTCCCCGCACATGGAGCAAGCCTCCTCGCCCACCTTGTTCCGCTCGCCACGTTTTTTCCGCGCTAATTCCGGGTCAATCGCGAGTTCCAGCTGTGCATCCCAGTCGAGCACTTTACGGGCTTTCGCCATCTTCCTATCCCATTCTACCGCCCCTGGAACCCCACGTACCATATCTGCTGCATGGGCCGCAATCCGAGAGGTAATCACGCCGGTATGAACATCTTCTATAGTCGGCAAGGCCAAATGCTCAGCGGGCGTCACATAGCAGAGAAAATCCGCACCACTTACGGCGGCAAGCGTCCCACCGATTGCGGCTGTGATATGATCGTAACCCGGCGCTACATCCGTTACCAACGGGCCTAACACATAGAAGGGAGCATTGCGGCACAGTCGTTTTTCCAATTTCATATTGGCGGCAATCTGATCATAAGGGACATGCCCCGGCCCCTCCACCATGACCTGCACACCGCGGCGCCAAGCCCGATCGACGAGCTCGCCCAGCGTAATGAGCTCCGTCAGCTGTCCCCGGTCCGTAGCATCGGCGGTGCAACCAGGACGCATACCATCTCCCAGACTGAGCGTCACATCATATTTTTCACAGATATCAAGAATCTTATCGAAATGCTCATAAAGAGGATTTTCCCGCTCATTGTGAAGCATCCAGCCAGCGATAAAAGACCCGCCCCGGCTGACGATATCCATAATCCGCCCCTGTTTGCGCATGCGTTCTACTGCCGACAATGTCACACCACAGTGCAGCGTCATAAAGTCAGCTCCGTCTTCCGCCTGCTTCTCAATCGTCTCCAGCAGGTCGTCTTCAGTCATCTCTACCACTGCCCCATGCTCTTTAATTGCCCGGACAGTAGCCTGATAGATAGGTACGGTTCCCACCATGACCGGGGAGTGTTCGATGATTTCTTTTCTTGACTGGTCAATATTATTTCCCGTGGAAAGATCCATGACAGCATCCGCACCGCATTTGACCGCTTCCGCAAGTTTATCCAGTTCCGGGGCCACATCAGGATAGGAACTGGACGTACCAATATTGGCATTGACTTTTACCCGCAGGCCTTCCCCTACCCCACGGGGTTTCAGCCCCTTGTGATTGATGTTGCAAGGAATTGCAATAACCCCTTTTGCTACCCCGGTGCGTATCACCTCTGGGGATAGGTGTTCATCCAAAGCCACCTGTTTCATTGCGTCAGTAATCTTGCCCTCACGTGCCAGCTGCATCTGTGTTGCCATATTGTTACCTCCTAAAAATATAAAAGCCGCCCAGCATAGCTAAGCGGCATTTTTTGCATCTCACTTCCCTACGCAGGTCTTAACCCAACAGGTTCCAAGGGTCGACGTAACGTCTCTCAGCAGGACAAGCCTGCGCCCCTAGTGAATCTTCTTATACAATTAACGATAATAGTGTAACAAATACCCACAGTTTATGCAACTATAAACTTTCTCAAAAAAAATCAAAAATAAATGTTGACAAGTGCTTGGTTTCTGCGTATAATATTTCATGTACTCACGGGATGTGGCACAGTTTGGTAGCGCGCTTCGTTCGGGACGAAGAGGCCGCAGGTTCGAATCCTGTCATCCCGACCATTGAAATTTAAGCCAGCAACTTCGGTTGCTGGCTTTTTGTGTTATCTTACTGCCCTTACGCTGATTTGCTGATGGCTGTCGTAAACTTCGCGGATTGTCTCCCGATATTTTTCCGGTGTATTCTAATATAGACATCCTTCTGTTTCAGCCACCACTGTTTATAGGGCAATTTTACATGCTTCCGGATATCATCGTGGAACATTTTGTGGGCCAAAATCTCCAAAATCGTTTCGCTGAGATTTATCATGCCATCATAGCCAACAGCAATATGCTCATCCCCCAGTGGTGCAGCCGGAATCCCCAACCGCGACGACAGCGGTGCCAACAAAACCATACGGCATCGGTGCCTTGACCTTCGACACGCCAAAATGCTGTTCAAGTGCCGTGCCCAAATACGATGACAGCATATCCGCCCTCCATCTCTGCAATCAAGGCTTCTAAAGTCTTCGTTCTATTGGAAAGACGAGATCCGCAAGACCAGTAATGACAAGGCTTCACAGCCTGTCAGATTTTCGATTTCGCATCAGGTTGCACCTTATCCGCACCTTATGAGGCGAAAACAACAGAATATGCGGGCATAGTTTATCGGTAGAATGGCGGCTTCCCAAGCCTCAGAGGGCGGTTCGACTCCGCTTGCCCGCTCCATTGAACTTTATGCGGTTGCGTTGGCAACCCCTTTTTTGATGTATTTATTTCTTCGCTTCGTCCCCCTCCTTCGATTCCCGCAAACTCTGCAAGTGGTTGGACATAATTTGTGCCGTTTCCCGCTTCTGCTTATCCAGCGGATGCAGGTAGATTGATGTGGTACGGATATTGATATGGCCTAACATACTCTGCACGGTTGTAAGAGCCGCGCCATGGTTCAACGCATAGGTGGCTGCCATATGGCGCAGCGAATGTACCGTAATGCTAGGCAAACCATATTTTTTCGCTAATCCTCTCAGCCACCCTGCAAAACTATTCGGTGCCTCTGGCACCAATTCTTCATTTCGTAACCTTACCGCCAGGAAAATATAGCCCTGCGGATTTTCATATCCCTTGTTCTTCAAATACTTCAACTGGTTCTCCCGGTGCAACATCAATAAATCCATCACATATTCATCCACATAAACACTTCGCACCGATTCTGCCGTTTTCGGTGCAGAAATTTCCACTTTCCTGCTGTTTACATACTTCTGAGCCTTGTTGATGTGCACCATATTGTTTTTCCAATCTATATCCTCCCAAGTCAAAGCTATAATCTCACTTTTCCTCGCCCCTGTAAGCAAAGCCAAATAAAACATGGCCTTATGCTTCAAAATGTAAGGATAATCAGGCAGTTCCTCCACTATCCGTAAAAACTTCTGCAAATCTTCCTCCTCCCAAACGGGATAATGATGATAGTTGGGCTTGGGCCATTCATCACGAGGAATATCCCGACAAGGATTCTTGCCCAGTATTTTCCAGTCAACGGCCTTATTAAAGACATGATTGATCAGCTTAAAGTGTTTATGAACCATGGTTGCTGACAGCCTGCCATCCTTTGTTCTAGCCCGTGGATTTTTTTCCACGCGCAACTTTTCTACAAAACGCCTAATCTGCTCACCCGTTATATCACTTATTCTCATATCCCGAAATTCATCCATAATCCGGCCATTGAGCATGTCTATCTGCATATTCCTCGTACTAATGGCCTTTTGGGCATTATGCCTCTTGTCCCACAATGCTACCAAATCTTGAAACAGCATATGCTCATCACCGCCTTGCGGTGTATTTGTAATCTCCAAATAGAACTCATCCAATGCTTTCTTGGCCGCTCGCATGGAAGTAACCGTTACCCGCTTACTTTTTCGTATCTGCTTGCCATTAGCATCATAACCCAGAGAAATTCTAAGCTCCCATCTGTTATTGCCCCTGTTTATTACGGTTCCAGCCATGCTGACACCTCCTGTCTAAAAAATTAAGAGGAGAGCCAACGCCCTCCCCCATCAATATCAAGCTGATTTTATTCACGCCGTTGCCGCCGCTTCATCTGTGGCCGGATTCATAGCCATTTCCATAAAACTGATAGCATAATCCTTGGCCTGTTCCGTAACCTTGGCAATAGCCTCCTTTTCCTCATCATCCAACAACCGTATTGTGGCGAAGGTCAGCTGGGAATAAGTTATCCCTGTGGAGCTGACAGCCTTTTTCAAGCTGATTTTCGTCACCACTTCGCTGAGCTTGCGGAATTTGGACAAATGATGCATGGCATAAGCCTGCCATGATTTCAGCGAACCTGTGGGTACAGACAGCATAATGGGAAATGCCTCGCCCTCCCGCAGTACATAGAGCATCCGCCGATTTTTGCAAGCCTTGCCCGTTCCTTCCCGGCTGCTGCCATACTGGTTCAGATGACAGCTACGGCACTGTCCACCGGGTTTGCCGACACCCTGCCGTCCGTCAAAAGAGCAGCAATTAGGCGGCTGATGCCCGCCCTGATAAGCCTCTGCATAATAGGCATAAGCAGGGTGGTGGAGGACAATTACCCCCACGATTTCCTTCACAGCCTCGCTTTCCTCGTCATCTGCCACTTCAAAGACCGTAGCTCCCGCCGAAGGAAACTTCAGTCTGTCCAACTGAAACTCCATACCTGCATACTCCGTGGCCATAGCCTCCTGCAAAAACTCCAATCCTTTATTGTCGGCAAAACCTGTCAATGCTTTTTCGCCCTGTTCTGCCTTGGTAATTTTCTTTGTTGTCATAACGAATCTTCCTTTCTCAACCTGCTTTGCTTTCTTGTTCCAGCCTTAGCTGCTGCCCGTAGAGACAATTTTCCCGACCATCACAGTAGCTAAGGCATTTTACATCATTCCACCGCTCCTTGGCGGTACAGACAGGCGGCAGATGTTTATTCTCTATCGCCTTAGCCAGAAGTTTGGCCTTATGCTGAAAGTACCGCTGAATCCAGCAGTCACTTATTTTATGGATGGGAATGATATACACAGGGCGGGTTATGCCCCGCTCGGCAGCAGTCCGCAAACTACTGACCCGCCACATGGCCTGTATAAACATCCGCTTTACCGTAAAGCCTGCCTGTTCCAGCAGGATGCGGTAATAGTTGAGCTGAATTGCCCAGTCCATCACAAAGCGCACACCATCATAGCGCAGAACCTTCTTTGTCTTAGGCTGGCCCTTGCGCAGCCCCGTTTTATAGAACTCTCCTGTTTCAATTTCTTCCTTATATATCCCCAAAGCCTTCATGAGCTTGTAGGAACTGGTAACTTTCAAATCCCCCAGCACACCTTCCTCCTCGTCAATGATTTTGCCAAAGAGGTCAAATTTGCCACTGGTAATCTTATCCTGCAAACGGATTTCGCTCAGAATTTCACCCTCGGTGTGATTCTCATTGATGGTATGCACCGCCTGACCATGCAGAGCATAAAGAACACTTTGCGGATCAACGGCGTAATTGCTGTTCTTTTTGAGATAGGTTTCCCGCACACCGGCAATCAGCTCTGTTACTGTTGGTTCCGTCAGCCCACGGTCCAAAGATTTGGCTACAGCCCGTAGAATTGGCAGGAACATACAGCGTTCATCCTGTATGCAGCCAACCAAGCAACTGGCAATAGGAACCTTTTGTCCATTGGGACAGATAAATTTTGTAGCCGGCATATCATTCGCCTCCTTGTTCCAAATAGCCATATATATCTTCGTAAAGCTGTTGCAGGATACCATCCCCATAGGCCTGCCGAAATCTCTCTAACTCCCTATCAGAGTAATAATCAAGCAGGACGCTGTATTGCTGCCTGTATGCTTTAGGCAGATTCTTGGGTATCTCGTAAACATAACCGCCGTAATGCCGCCAATCGGCTCCCCAGACACATTCGATATATTCATAGCGGGGAAAATCATCACGAGCAGCCGCTTCTACCATTTTTACCACCCTGGCAATGGTTTTATCCAAACGACGTCGGTTGATGCACTCATGCTGGGTATGGGCATTGTAATAACCAGAAGACAGGTTTACTGCCGCCACGCCCATTGCAGGAGCCAACACAGAAATATCGCTGAAGGAGCCATACTGAGTCTGAAAGCCGCAACGATTGATGTATTCCTCAAATTCCGGGTTGTCACAATCGTAAAACACCGCATCATTACTGCCTTTTCGGTCAAGTTCTATCAGCATTTTCATGTCATCCAGTACCGCAGGTAATTTTTTCTGTCCGTATTCCCGGACAAATTCCCTTGCACCGTGACCACCTGTTTCCTCGTCGCAGTTAAAGAGCAGCCACGGCTTTTTCCTGACCGTAGCATAGATACTCTGCAAGGCAAACACGCCACAGCGGTCATCCCCGCCGATGCCTTGGGGAGACATGAGGATATTGCCATCTTCGCTGGAGCAGATGGTACGCACCTGCTCCTTATGCACCGTATCCAAGTGAGCCACCAACATAACAGGCACTTCTCCCCGCACAAGGATGTACTGCCCTTGACGGGAAATACACTTCTCCCGATACTGCCGCAGGAGTGCCCGAAAGAGCTGTGACTGGCTGGCCTTGAGACAATCGTTAAGTTTCATCATGCCACGTTTTCTCCTTCCTCCATACGCAGGGACTGGCAATTACGGCAAAGCATAGTGCCATCTTCCTGCACCGTCATGGTTGCTCTGGGATGATATTCACCACAATCATGGCAGTAAGCATAGTATTGATTGCGGCACGCTGCACAAACCCTGATGGAATCCCCATTCTCATCATAGACCGAATATGTTGTTTCAAAATATTCCTCACATTCATCACACATTTCATCGGCATCATCATCCGCATCATAGCAGTCAGAGCAATACAGATTTGCCGATATTTCCTTGCCGCATTCTATGCAAAGGCCATAGGTGCCCAGTTTGAACCCTTGATAATCCTCAGCATGGTCACTCCGTATGCTGATTTTTGTATCAAAATCTGCATAAAACCAATCCGCATAGCCGCCAAAACCTTCCCCCGTGCCAATAACGTAATGACTGTTGTTATAGTAGGTATAGGTTTGCCACAGATTTACCGTACCCTCCAGCTCCGAAATTTCCCGCTGCACCAAATCACGGTACAGCTTCATATCCTCCTGCGCACCATAAGTGCCACCGCTGGTATTGTACAAACGGCTTTGCAGAAGAACGCCATTTCCCGGCATATAGCCAAAAATCTGCCGCATGGTCTTGCGGTTGTTCAAAGTTTCCGGCTTCTCTGGATCAGCGGCCACGAAGACAATAAAGCTATATTGGTCACGGGCATAGCCTGAGCAGCCATTGTTGTATCTGTAACTGGTAGAATTGAAGGAATGGCAGCTGGTAAGCGTATCCCCCCGATCATCTCCCTTAGGGTTGCTTATGGTAATGAAATGGGCAGGATTTAAGGACACATAGAGCTTAAAATCAAGCTTTCTTGACGAAAGCTCATCCGCAAACTGGGCATAGAGCCGCTGAAAATCGCTGCCTGCCGACTTATCTACTACACCCAGGCCTTCACAAAGACTGCGAAAAATACGGCTGGGCTTCTTGTTCAAGGCAAAAGCCTTGGGCACCAGTTTATTCATGGCATCCACGGCGGGCTGCTGTTCTTCCTCTGGATAGCCAAAGAACCTAAGCGCCAAATCCAACAGAGTATTTTCCGTAACCGTCATCTTCCTGCGGGCAGGCCGCAGGATTTCTTCTGCCAAATGCAGCACTCTGCCATAGTCGGGATTATGGGTGCGGGTGCCATTGATGACCATGGCATCCAGTTCCTCATTCCACACGGGAGATTTCCGAAACAACTTCCGCAGTTCTTTCTTGGCGTAGGTATTATCCTTAGCAAGACGTTTCACAAACGCCTTGCTGACATCATCCAACACCGCCGTAAGACGGGTATGGGTACGGTAATCATCCAGTGCCTGCCAAATATTTTTCTCGGCCATCTTTACTTTGTCTTCCAGTTTCATTGTCTTTGCCTCCTATATTCAAACGCAAAAAGGCGGTGCCTTCCCGCTAAGGAAAGCACCGCTCGAAAATTTTATGAAATTACGCCGTTTCTAACTGCAAGGGCAGGGGAGTAATGTTCCGCATCGGCTTGTTGGTTGCAGGTATAAGCCCTCTCGGCACAGGCATAGCCAGAATCTCTCCGCCAATCCGTTCCAAAGCTGTTGCCCTATCATAAGATGCAGAAAGCTGGCTGGCCGCCGTTACCGCATTGAAGAGGCCATAACGGCTGTTATCCCCGCCCTTAAAGAGCTGACGAAGCACATCTCCCTGTTCGCTCTGCGTCAACTGGAATTTGTCTGCCAGGACTTCAACTTCTTTTACAGGATCATGCTCCAAGGGGATATTCATGGATTCCCGCATCTTATCTACGGTCAGCATGAACTTGCTTTCGTCCACGGCACAGCGCACAATATCCTGCACCTTCATAAAAACGCCCTGTCATCCTGTGCCAAAGTTTCATCCGAGTAGATTTCGTAAGCCTCATCTTCTCCTTCCACCTGACGGCCAACATGACACTTCTTTTTGGCGTAATCTTTGACAATCAGGCCATTTTTGCAGACCAGCCGATAGATAAGCGGCTCACCTCGCAGACTGCCCATGCCAATTTCGCTATTGGATATGCAAAAGCCAGCTTGCACCACATCGCCCACAGCCACCTCGGCCTTCATCCGCTTATTGATGACCTTCAGGTACATATGAGATTCCGTCACCTCACAGCTTTCAATACTGGCTCCCTTCATATCCTCGATAACCGGCAACACCGCCGCACATAGTTCCAAATGGTCAAGCCGCCGATAGCGGTCAGACAGGAATGCCCGCACCTTGCCATCCATTACCCGTAGCAGCCTGCGCTCCGGCGTCTGCTGAAACCACACATTCACATTGTTATCCAATAGGGTAGGGGAGAGTGTCTGCATCTTCTGATAGTAGCAGTAGGGGATTTGCAGCCGGGTGGCAATCTGCTGATGAGCAAAATCCTTCACCCCAAAGGACTGGGGCTTGCCACCCACATTAACCTTTATGGCCGATTCTCCATCCTCCGTGACAAAATCCAGACTGCGGGTGTCTGCCACAAAATCCTTGCGACTTAACCGCTGCCGTTCCAACTCTCTGCCTAAGTCTACCAAAGTTTTTCCTTGCTTCATGATTCATCCATCCTTTCTTCAATGACCTTGGGGCATAAAAAGGACAGGCCTTTCGGCCTGCCCAGAAAACTTTCTATGTCCCCTTTTTATGTTCCGAGTGTACCTCGGATGCGAAGCAATCGCAGGTACACTCACTGCTATAATATATCATTGAAAAAAGACGTCCCAACATATTATCCATGTATCAGCTTAAACTCCTTCATAATTACAACTAATCAAAGATGGTGTTAAATAATCATTTGTAGTTCTCGGCACCATAACATAATGATAAATAAATATGAGGGAGGTAATCAATCATGATCCTTGACAAAAAAATCCTTAACATCAGTGAAGCGGCCTACATACTTGGTATAAGCGGCCGTGGTGTCTATCAGCTCATCCATTCTGGCAAACTCTGTGCCTACAAGGATGAAAACAACTACGCCTGGCACATTCCTGAAGAGGCCTTGAAGCATTACATGGCTACACGCCTAACGGAAATGAACACGTCTACATCTCCTAACCGTTAAGTTATTATTCAACAACACCTCAACATCTAAATAAAAATAATTAGGAAAGGTTGTATCACCATGAATAATGACTACACAGAATTACTAACCGTAGAGGAGCTTTGTAATCTACTAAAAATAAGCCCTACTGCTGCCTACCGCCTCGTATCGTCGGGTGACATAAAGTGTTTTCGCATAGGGCGTGTATAGCGAATCCCACGAGAATGTGTCAATGAGTACATCAAGGAACATAGTTTCCAGCATGTATAATAAAACCGACTTGGCGACTTGCCAAGTCGGTTTATCAATTACTTTAATAACCTAAACCTGCAAAATTTTATCGACTTCTTATTTCTTCATATGTTTTGCTTCATTTCATAAATTTATCTGTATTTTCCATAAATGATATAGCATTATTTTTTAGTAAAGCAATATCATTATACCTGGCACTTTCAAGTTCTTTAATTATATTTTTCAAGTTCTCTAATCGCTCACTCCAGTCATCACGCTTGTCTTTTAAATGCCTCATCATATCTACGATTTGTCCTTCCAAAACATGTGCTACATCTATAATATCGATACGTTTGTTAATCAAAGATTCTATATTTTCCTGTCCTTCAACTGTCATCCTCGATACTACACTTTTCTTCAGCAAACCATTAATTTCTATTTCAGAGTACAATTCATCTAAATCTTTTTGAAGTTTTCCATGTTCCCAACTCATAATCCACCTTCTCTCCATTCGCCAATAATATTTTTATATTACCCTAATCATAGCAACATCAAATCCGCATACTTTTATGCGGATTTTGCAACATGTAACTTAAATAAAAACAACTAAGTTATCAATCAACTATTATTAACAGTTTAATTCAATACTTGGCATTATGCCAAGTATTGAATTAAACATATACAATTTTATCTTTTAATATTTTCACACTCAGTAATTTTCCAAAGCTTTTCTTGCATCTTCATTACCTGCATCTGCTGCTATCCTATACCATTTCCTTGCCTCATCATATTCACACTTATCATTATATATGGTAGCTATTTGATATGCAGCGTTGCCTTTAGCCTCGCCATTCAGTTCACATGCTTTCTCATAATAATAACGAGCTTTATCAACATCTTTACTAAAGCCGTTCCCCCATAAACAATTATTTCCCAGGTTATTCCAGCCCCAATCCATGCCTGCTTCTCCTGATAAAGCAAACCACTCATTAGCCTCATCATATGCCCTTCTATTGTGATATACAATGCCTAGTCTATTAGCCGAATTTCCAGCAGCTCCGCCTTTCAATTCATATGCTTTTTTATAAAATTCTATAGCCGTATCTTCATCTTTTTCTACTCCATCACCATTCATATAACTATTTGCTAAATTACTCCACCCCCAATCATATCCAGCTTCTCCTGCTAATTTATACCATTTATTCGCCTCTACATTATCACCACGAATACAATAAATATTCCCTATCGCATTTGCGCTTTCTCCCGCAGCATCATCGCCAATATCATATGCTTTTTTATAAAGTTCTATGGCTTTATCTTCATCTTTATCTACACCATTACCATTTCTATAATCATTTGCTAAATTATGCCATCCCCAATCATATCCAGCCTCACCTGCTAATTTATACCAGTTATTTGCCTCTTCATAATCACCACGATTATAATAAATAATCCCTATCGAATTTGCACTTTCTCCCGCAGCATCATCGCCAATATCATATGCTTTTTTATAAAGTTCTATGGCTTTATCTTCATCTTTATCTACACCATTACCATTGCTATAATCATTTGCTAAATTATGCCATCCCCAATCATATCCAGCCTCACCTGCTAATTTATACCAGTTATTTGCCTCTTCATAATCACCGCGATTATAATATTCATTTCCTAATATGTTCATAGGCCAGTAATAACCTTGTGATGCTGCCTTTTTATACCAATCCATCGCAGATTCATCATTTAAAAATTTACAAACTGATCCTAATTCGCTCTGTGCAAACACATCCCCCTCATTAGCTAAATTCTTCAATTCAGGCTCTATACTAGTAAATATTGTTTTTTTCTGTTCATCACTAGTCCCAGTAATATATGCCACATTAAGCCGACATAAGACATCGCCTAATTCTGCACCTTTTCTTCTCCAGTTAGTACCCAATTCTTTATTTTTCTTATCTTTGGGAAGATCTGTAGAATAAAGCTCTCCCAAGAAGTACATTGCTCTAGCATTGCCCTCATCTGCCAGAATCTTAAACATTGGCAAAGATTCTTCGAATTTACAGTGCAGATATAACTGTTCAGCTTCGTGTAGTTTTTTCTCCTGTTCACCAATAGGCATCATCAACAAGTTATCTGCCTCAGCTTGCTTGATATTATAGAGTAAATCCAAAATCAAGTCATAGCTATCGACATTCATATCGAGATTTACATCAGCACGCTCTTTTAAATAATTATAGGTTAAAGAATCACACACATCCTCACGTTTTGCTTGAATATTATTTTGATTCATATAGCCCATAACCGTATCAACTATATATGATTCTCTTTCTTCCAGAGCATCCAATTTTTCCATCGTCCCCATCGATATCAAGTACGTTGGGTCTTCAATAGGACATATATCTGCATTGCCCAACAATTTATTTTTCAGTTTCTTATTGCGACTAATTTCACGCAACACACCATAATAATTTACTTGATCTCCAGGTTGGATATCAATAGTGGACATAGCTGTTTTCAACAACAACAAATCGGATGTAGACCATTTCCCTTTTGTAATTTCATAGAAATCCCGTGTAAGGCATACAATCTTCTTCGTTACATCCATATCACGATATTCTTCGCCTTCGTACTCTTGATATTCAATCGAGTTCTGCCAAGTTAATAAGTTTACATTTTGCTCAACCCTTTCCAGTCTCATCTCGACACGAGCTAACTCATTTCGATTATACTTTAAAAACTTATTCAGCCCAGCATAAATTTCCTTGAACTCGTTATTAACCGCATTCATAGATGCATTAAGCTTATTATTTACCGCAGTTATAAGATCAAAGCTCATCAAATTCTGTTCTGCAATTTTTTGAAGGGTTTGCTGTGAAGCATATTGCGCTAATGCACGATTTTCATTTATCTTATTCTGTAATTTTTGATTACTCCCAGTAATACCGCCTATAAATCGGCTAAACATCCCCTTTTTTGACAATTCAGTTTGTGCACTATCCGCTTCGGTCATAGCTGCCACACTTTCAAAGACAAGACGATTTATTTCTTGTCTGTTCTCTTTATGGGCAAGTATAATATTTTCTACACTCTTATCAAGTTCTTTCTTTTCCTCTTCTGTAAGTACGTCAGCATTTACTACGCTTAATTCATTAGGCATTTTCATTGCTCCTTATCAAATCATTGAACTCAATTTTTAAATCATTCAGGTCTTTTATCGTTTCGGCATTTACCTGCGAATACTCCCTTTCCTGCTCAACCATTTTATCTAAAGATGCTTCTTGCTGCATTCCTATTGTATTCATCTGACGTGTTACGTACCAAGCCTTTTCGCCAGCACGTTTTGATACCTCTTTCCCCAGAAGTTTTTCTCCTATCTCTTGACCATTTACCTTTGCAGATGAAAAATATTCTTGAAGTGCACCTTCATTGTTACTTATTTCTATTACATGCCCAATCCTCGAAATCATCTTCTTATCAGTGGGCATCGATATCCTTACACGCCATTTTATAACATTGGTTATTTGCTCAGTCAGCAATTTTCTCGCAAATGCATTTCTATCGTCACTCGCATACATCTGCAATAATTTATCATGAACCAGTGCTTCTTTTAAATCCTCCACTAGAATATTCAATTCATCTTCACTTAGCAAAAACTCTTCCACCAATGGTATCAATTCCTGATTTAGGATTTCCAGCATTTCCTTTGCATCATCTTCGACAAAATTGGCTAATATCGAACTTGCAGCATGACCAGCTGCTCCTCCGCCAACCATCCCTCCTATCAGCATACCAGCAGCGGTTCCTGCCGGCCCTAGCACTGAGCCGATTGCACCTCCAGCGGCAGCACCTGCATATCCACCGCCCATACCAGCCGCTAATGCACTAACATTTTTAAACAATTGCTTTGCCGATATTCTTCCTCGAAAAAAATTAGTAATATCACTAGCTGACATGACGACCAGCATAGTGCCTGCAGCAATAAAGTTATTGCGCATCAACTTAGCTAGATTATTAGCTGCGGCATTTCCGTATATCATAGAACCTTGCCGCAATGAATTTACTAAGGTATGTCTCACACTACTAGGCAACAACTTCACAATTTCTATAGATGGTGCGAGCATTACATCGTTCACCGCTGTTCTAGTCAATTGTGCAGTAATCACAGAGCTGACAAAAGTCAAGCCACCTGACTGAATGCCCGCGCAAACAGCACTATCAATGGCTTTATCTACTGGATCACCATTCCAAACAGACTTCGCAAATGTTATAGCACCAGATATACCAAAAGCTCCAACTGCAACAACCGAACCATTTACAGCATCATAAACCAGTGAATCAATATTACCAGCTTTGGCAATACGACATGCGGTTTTATAGTCTACATTTCCTTTTCTTATCAAACGCTCTGCATCATTGGTATCCGTTACTCCAGGGACCTGTCCCTTAGCTATTCTGCGGCGCATATAACCTAAGGCTTCTTCATATTGATCTTTTGGCACTTCAACTTGCATCGCATTTCCATTAGCATCTAAATAACGATATTTTCCACTATGAAATGCAGCATTTACTGAATCTGCAGCTGTACGACAATATTTTGTTTGAATAAGCGTTCCATCAACCATTCTATCCGGACCATTCTTAGCATTATCATCACCAAGAATTACCGCATTATTCCCTTTTATAGTATCAATTAAATTATTTGCTCTTTCTGCTGCAAATCCATGACCTTGATGACCATTAAACTTCACTATAGAGCTTGCATTTGTTGCATTTTCTACACTCCCTTGGTAATTTATATATTCACCAGATTGTTTTCTTTTATACTTGGAACTCTTTAATATATTACCCGTGTAACTATCTCCACTCATATTATCCCTCTTACAATTCAAATCTAACTATAGATAGCTATCGCTCATATCTAAAGTATACAAATCTACGACGGATTGTCAAGCTAAGTGCAACAGCACATAGCGTAAAATAAAATAACGCATAGACCTCTGGTATAATGGTGTTTGCTACAACCCATTTCCAGGAGGAACTATGCGTCATTACAAACATCTTACACTATATGAGAGAGAAAAGCTACTATTTCTTCGAGTCAAGGGCTATTCCATAACAGCTATAGCCGAGAGTATGGGGCGTAACAAAGGAACTATCTCCCGTGAGCTTCGCAGGAATGCTGTTGGCCGGCAGTATATGCCAATAGTGGCACAACACCAATATCAGGCACGCCGTGCGTATTGCAAGCCCCATAACAGGCTGGAATGCACCAATCTGTTGGATCATGTGAAGCACAGGCTGCTCGAATGCCAGTGGTCTCCAGAGGAAATTGCTGGACGGTTGCGAGCTGAATATGGCCAATGTGTCGTAAGAGCACCACGACCATCTACCGTGCAATATACAACGGCTGGTTGAACGCCCCAAAAGCCTCCACGGCAAGCGTCATAAAGAAATTGAGGCACCGCGGCAAGCGTAGGAGAAAACGTTCAGCCGAAGAGAAGCGTGGTAAAATCCAGATTAGCCATGATATTACAGAACGGTCGGCAGGAGCCGAAAACCGTACAGAAATAGGTCATTGGGAAGCTGATACTGTTGTTGGCCAGCAAGGAAAAGCCTGCCTTGTAACCCTTGTCGACCGAAAGAGCCGCTATCTTATGTGTGGCAAGGCTGACAAGAAAAACGCTCAGGCTGTCAGCAGGACAATGATAGACCTGCTTATTGGTGCTAAGGCTCTGTCTGTAACGCCCGACAGGGGCAAGGAATTCGCCCGTCATGCTGATGTAACAGAATACTTAGATGGCCTGCCATTCTATTTCCCGCAGCCGCACCAGCCGTGGCAGAGAGGTTCCAACGAGAATACCAACGGCCTGCTTAGAGAATATTTCCCTAAGGGCAAAGACATAACAGAAATCTCTGATGACTACATACAGAGAAAAGTAGCTATGATGAACTTACGCCCTAGGAAATGTCTTAACTACCAAACACCATATGAAGTCCATTTTGAGAAAGTGTTGCACTTAGCTTGACAATCCGTCGCACATAAAGCATCAATACATGACGTTTATATTAGAATTGATTCTATTTTAAAGAAGAGAGAGGTATATCATCTATGAACACTTACGACAATATCAATGGTATGAAAAAACTCGTTGTAGAAAGAGTTACGTCCAACGAAAACGAGCAGTCACCTATGCAAAGAGTTGTAGAAAGAGTGGTGTCCAATGATAATGGAACAGCGCCTATGCGAAGGGTTGTAGAAAGAGTTGAGACCAACGAAAATGAGCAGGCATCTATGAGTGCTTTTTTATCAGAAGTTAATCGCAATGATTATAATGATTGTGATGAACCATCTATGCTAGATGCTATAAACGACTTTCCTGATGATTATGCTAACCATACTTTTCCCTGCAACAACTCTAGCAACTATATACGCTATGCTTCATATATTCCTACCTTACCATTTTTTCGGGAAGGAATTTCACATTCACAAGCTCAGCGTTTAAACGAACAGATAATTCAAGGTCGCATAGCCGTAGACAATCTGCATGCTCTCAATGTAGAAAGATTTTCCTATAAGAAAGCTTTAGAAGAATTGAAAATACAACCAGGAAGGGAAACCGGTATGATAACCACTGAAACAGGAGCCATTATTCCATCCCCCAAAAATCCCACTATTAATTTACGAGAATTTGAGCAAGACTATATAATCAAACATGCTATTGTAAAGCTTGACTCTAGATGTACTTCAAAATATTCACTTATGATACGATCAGTAGATGAGCATCGTCACATCACTATTGAAGATAATGATCTTAAAATAAATTATTTCGATGAGATGGAACTTTTGCCTAACAGTGATATCCTACCACAAACTGCAAAAGAAAATTCCTTTAGAAGAATGAAATCCCTTATTCCAAAACTTCAAAACGCAAAGCTTCATATCCTTAATGAATACGAAGTTATGTTCACCGATGGTTATCTTAACCTTAAAACTATGGACTTCACACCTGTCGAAGGTACACAACAAAATGAATATTTCAATGTTTTTTCTGTCGATATTCAATACAGTGATGGAACATGTGATAATCCTAGAGTTTTCGATGCTTTCCTGCGTTTAATCTTAGATAATGCTGAACCTGCACGCAAGGGAGTTTATCAAATGATAGGCTCCATACTCGCTCCAGCTCCAAGTTTCAAAAAATGCTATCTCCTCCAGGGCATGTCCAATAGTGGTAAAACAACGTTAGTCAATCATATAATGCGACTAATCTCTGATGAAGATATAATGGAATTAAGCAACATTTCCCAGCTTACAGATAGTTCCCTTACCAATCCCAAAACACCTTTGCGCCTTATCCATATTCGAGAATTAGGCAGCGATAAATTAGCCTCAAAACAAATAGTAAGTATAAAATCATTTGTTGATGGCAGTTCCTCTTCATTAGGGAGTTCTTCATTCAAGATTATAATGACGACAAACAACAAGATTACCACTGGTAAAGATGGGCTTATCGAAAATGGATTAAAAAACCGTCTTTTGGTCATTCCATTCCCTAAAGCAATTGATTTCGATGATGCTGATCCTGATGTACAAGCCCTTGGTGATGTTTTCTTTGAAAAAAAACGCCGGAGCATAATCATAACAGCTTTAAAGGAATATTCCGAAGTATTGCGGAACAATGGTAAATTCAGCTGCAATTACGAAGTAAACACGGTCGTTGAACCTACCGAAGAAGATTGCCAAGGACTTACTGATGAAGAACGCGCCTCTATCCCCGATGCCATCAACGAAAATCAGACAAACTCACAACCAGTTTTAGCTGAGATATTCGATAGATGCTTTGTAATATCAGATCATGCTAATCCTAATATGACCGCCGAAGTGGTTATGAACACTGTCAACAGTGTACGCAAAGGACTCTTAGCCACCACAGCCAGTACTGGCCGCAAATTGTCCGAGCACTTCGGTAAATCCTTAAACCAAGATCGTCACAACGGGAAAATGGCCTACAACCTTGAATTTAAGTGCTCTCAAACATCTTCTGAACATGCGAACGCTTAACAGAATTTCAAAACAATCATTCTGGAGCCACTACAGGTGGCTCCTTTATATCTGAACCCCCTCGTGATAATCCGAGGGGGTTCTCTGTTTAAGTTACCATTTGTGCTTTATAAATAATTGTCTTAATCAACATATCTATATTATATAGCAAATCCGTTTGCTCTGGCTATATCCAACATCTTTTCCTCAGAAATCTCCAAAGCATCTGCGATTTCCTCAGGAGACTTATGCTTCTTTAGCTTCGACAATACCAATTGAGTCAGCATTTGCGTCTGCCCCAATACGATTCCTTCAGCACGTCCTTCAGCGCGTCCTTCAAGACGCCCCTCATTACGACCCTTATTCAAAATATCTTTTGCTTCATAATCCAAAATTTTGCCACCCATGATATCTTCCACTCCTTCCACGATTTTCTTCTTGTCTATAGCCAGATGGCGAACGACCTTCTTACCCATGTCAATAATCGCCTGACGGGTAAAGGCATCCAATTCGCCTGCTTCCTGTAGCTGTTCCAGTTTTCTTACTATCTGGCGATACTCATTCAAAAGCACCGCTAACTTGCTCTCATCCGCTTCATAGTCATCAAATCGGCTCTCATGGGTAAATATGTAGAACGGAATGAGGAAATACAGCTTTTTATCGAATATCTCATCAATGGTATACCGCTTTACCTTCATCACGGGGATACTGTACTCCACCGTGCCGCCTGGGGTTATCATGCGTATAAGCATCTCCTCGGGCGTGGCTTCGTTATGCCGCAGAAATAATACTGCTGCATGCGGGAACGTCACAGTCAGGACATTACCTTCTTTTTCGCCCCCAGCCAGTGCCAGTTGGGCACCATACTCAAACATACGCACCAGCATGCTGTTATCCGGTGTAGATTGCGTTTCCACATGATAGGTCTTCTTCTCTCCCTTTTCATCGATTACCACGATAAAAGAGTCTGCAACCCGCTTATCCTCGTTGCCATCCTGCTGTTTGAGGAAATGTTCATTCTGGAGCAGGACAATCCGTTCCCTGCCTGTATAATGCTCATGAAAGCATTCATTGAACATTGGCAGCAATAGCGGACTGCAATCTGTTACCATCGTGCGGAACACGTCATCGGGCTGTATTCCATAACCATAACTCTCTATCTGCCTTTCCAGCCAACTGCGCTTGCAGCGGCCGCTTAGAATCTCATACATATCTTTGCCCTTATTTTAGCACAAGGGAAAGATTTTTTCGACAATTAAATTCTGACCATCGGTTTTGTCAAATTGTTTCCTTTCTCTCTACAATAATGAACTTTGAGCCTTCACTCTGTAGGTAAGAGTCTTCACTATCGGCTTTCTGCACCTTATTTGCACCTTATTGCAGGTAAAACGACCGTAAATAACTGCAAATATCTGCAAATATATTTTGATGCATCAGAAAAAGAAAATGCCGTCACCCCTTGATTTATAAGGGCTGACAGGCCATAATGATTTTATTGAATTTGAGATGCAAAATCGAAGCCTAGACTTCCCAAGCTGCTTGCGTGGGATTTCCGGTACGGGAATACTCCCATTTGCCTTCGCGCAGCTCCCCGAGCCCATCCTGCTCAAAAGTCGAAGTTTGATATATCGAAACGAAGATTCATACGGATGGAAGCCGCTGCCTGCAAATGGCATTCACAAATGAGTGAATAACAAAAAGGCTGGACGGCATTTTTCTGCCATCCAGCCTTTATTTGTATAATCAGCTGCTCGCTTCAATTTAAAATTATCACCATACAAAACATTTCTCCTACCGGGCGTCCGGTTGCTTAATTAATCAGATATGTTTTGTATGAGTCATATACTATCACAGAGATTTTACAGTGTCAACCCTTTTTTGAAAAACAATCAAATAAAATATTCAATCGTCGCCGCCGCTGTCTTTTCTGTCTGCTTATTAAACAACAGCACCGCTTCGCGCGTATCAACTGGTCCTAATGCATAGAGTTCCTTTGCCTCACGGTTAAACAATTCCTCGGGAACAATGCGATTATACGCCCCCTCATTCGACAGGGTAACTTCGACCTTCGCTTCAGACAGCTGCTGGTCGTTCCCCGGCAAATACCAAGGATCAAACATCAATACCTTGTCATCGCGAATGCCGTTCAGCAAAACATAATGCTCCACATCATAGAACAGGCGGACAACGGCTGCCCCGCCACGATACAACGCATCATTTATCAGGCTCTCCTGACTCAATCGCACTTCGCGTCCCGAAAGATAACGCGTGGCCAGCGGCAGCGGTGTCGCCTTGCCAAAACCATCGAGCCAATTCGCCAAAAATCACATCGCCATGCGGGAAGTACCAGCTTTCCCCGGCGTTCCTCCTGGCCCATAGCAATCAAGACTATAAAACATGATATTGCGAATAATTTCCGCGGGAATTTCTTCCCGCGGAAACAGATAACTTATCGCATTCAATAAAGAGGTAGGACCACAATCGCAGCTGGAAATCTGTTAACGTAATGGATTATGCATCATCGATTCCCCAGCTCAAATCTGTAAATCTTCTGAGTCAATCGGATAATCAACGTCTTCCCCCTGTTTCTCCCGTTCTACTACCACTTTCTGGAATTCAAAACACTCATCGGCAATATCCTTATTGAGCCAAAGCAGGCAGATAAGGTTCGGTATCGCCATCAAGCCATTCATCGTATCCGAGAAATTCCATACGACCTCGAGCGCTGTCGTTGCGCCAATAAAGGTGACCAGGCTGAACAAAATGCGGTAGCTCATGATAACCTTGCGATTGCTCACGAGATACTCCAATGCTTTCTCGCCATAATATTCCCAGCCAAGAATCGTCGAAAAAGCAAACAACGCCAGTGCCACCGATACAATCAGCTTGGCGTATTCGCCAAACACCGAACTAAAAGCCAAAATCGTAAGCTGTGCCCCCGATACCAGCTTCCCCGTCTCCGGGTCAACGGTACCTAAAGCCCCCGAAGAAGCGATGACCAGTCCCGTAAGCATACAGACAATCATCGTGTCAAAGAAGGTGCCCGTCATGTTGACATAGCCCTGCCGGGAAGCATGATCCGTCTGGGCAGCTGCCGCAGCAATTGGTGCCGAACCAAGGCCGGCCTCATTCGAGAATACGCCACGAGCTACCCCCCAACGCATGGAAGTGAGCATCGAAGCTACAATGCTGCCGCCGACACCGCCAGCCACTGAATCAAAGGAAAAGGCCATGCGGAACATCTCCGCCACCCCTGCTGGCACTGCCGCAAAGTTTACCACTACTACGATAACCGCAACGACAAAATAAAAAGCTGCCATCGACGGAACGACCACACTCGACACTTTGCCAATGCTGCGGATGCCGCGAAGCAGTACCGACAGCGCCAGTATTGCGACGACGCCGCCCGTCAGCCAGGACGGAATGGAAAAACTCGTTGCAAGTGCCGCCGAAATCGAATTGGCCTGCGTCATATTGCCGATACCAAATGACGAAACAACGACAAAAAACGCAAACATAGCAGCCAGTCCCCGGCCGATATACTTGTTCTTGATTCCGTTCTTCATGGCATACATCGGACCGCCAGACATTTCCCCAACGCTGTTGGTCTCACGGTACTTGACTGCCAGCACCGACTCACCGTATTTCGTCGAGAGGCCAAAGGCTGCACTGATCCACATCCAGACCAGCGCTCCGGGGCCGCCCAAAACCATTGCCGTCGCCACGCCGACGATATTGCCGGTTCCGACCGTTGCCGAAAGTGCTGTCATCAGCGACTGGAAGGGGGAAATGTCCCCTTCGTGTTCCTTTTTCTGCCGAAAAATCATCCGTATGGCATAGCCCAGATTACGCCACGGCAGAAATTTCAACCGCACGGTCAAAAATACCCCCGTCCCCACCAATAATGCCAGCATGATGGGGCCCCAGACAAAATCGTTAATATCAGCCATCAGTTTTGCAAAATCCATAAAACCCTCCAGCTTGTCTTCACATTACCTCTATCATACAGATACAGAAAACGCCCTGCAATCTCAAAAGAGACTTCAGAGCGTCCGTCATTGACGTCTATATGATTAATTATAATAGACAGCTGTCAAGTTGTAAATAGTTATAGCAAGTATACAAAAATAGACATACCTGTTAGCTAGCTATTCTTAGAGCCGTTCCAAGGCACGATGGGCAATATCGTTGCGATAGAAGGCATCCTGGAAGGAAATTTTCTTAACGCCAGCATACGCCTTGTCCACAGCTGTCTTGACATCAGCCGCCTTAGCGACAACGCCGAGGACGCGGCCGCCAGCCGTGACGATCTGGCCGTCTTTTTCCGCCGTACCCGCATGGAATACTTCCGTACCGGCGGCCTTGGCCTCCGCCAGGCCTGCAATGGCAAAGCCCTTCTGGTAGGATTTCGGATAGCCCCCCGATGCCATGACCACGCAGACAGCTGCGCCATCGCTCCACTGGATGTCCTGCCCGGCCAGGGTGCCATTGGCACAGGCCAGCATGATATCGACCAGATCGCTTTCCAAGAGCGGCAGGACGACCTGGGTCTCCGGATCGCCAAAACGCGCATTGAACTCGACGACCTTCGGCCCTTCAGCCGTGATCATAAGGCCGGCATAGAGGCAGCCCTTATAAAGACGCCCCTCCTGCTCCATGGCCTTGATGGTCGGCACGAGGATCGTCTCATATGCCTTCTCCACCATTGCCTTCGTCATGACCGGTGCTGGTGCATAGGTGCCCATGCCGCCGGTATTCGGGCCTTTATCGCCATCGTAGGCACGCTTGTGGTCCTGGGAGCTGATCATCGGGCAGATGGTCTTGCCATCGGTGAAGCAGAGCAGCGAGGCTTCCTCGCCCTCCATGAACTCCTCGATGACGACACGGCTGCCCGCCGTACCGAATTCCTGGTCCTCCATGATGTCCGCAATGGCCGCAAGGGCTTCGTCTTTCGTCATAGCGACGATTACGCCCTTGCCGGCAGCCAGGCCATCGGCCTTGATGACAATCGGTGCCCCCTCCTGCTCAATATAGGCGCGGGCTGCATCAGCTTCCGTGAACACCTCGTACTTAGCCGTCGGGATATGGTATTTTTTCATCAAGCTTTTGGAAAACGCTTTCGACCCCTCAATCTCAGCAGCCAGCTGCGTCGGTCCAAATGCCTTGATACCAGCTGCATTCAGGGCATCGACCAGACCATTGGTCAGCGGAACCTCGGGACCGACCACGGCCAAATCAATCTGCTTTTCCTTGGCAAAGGCTGCCACCGCATCATTATCGGTGATGGAAATGCCCGCAACGCATTCTGCCACCTCAGCCATGCCCGGATTGCCCGGAATCGCATAGAGTTTCGTGGCCTTCGGCGACTGGGAAAGCTTCCAGGCCAGCGTATGCTCACGGCCACCCGAACCAATAACAAGAATATTCATCGTCTACCCCTCTTATTTCTTCAGCTGCTCAAGAAGATAATCTTTGATCATTGCATCATAGGCTGCCGTATGGGCAAAGGCTTCCTGTGAAAGCTCCATGCGCGTGCGGTCATCGACGCAGCCATTCTCCTTGACCTGCTTGGCAATCTCCGCATAGCGGGCAGGATTCGTCACGATCGTGACGAACTTGAAGTTCTTCGCTGCTGCACGGACCATGGCCGGGCCGCCGATATCGATGTTTTCAATGGCCTCAGCCAGGGTGACGTTTGGTTTGGCAATCGTCTCCTTAAACGGATAGAGATTGACAGCTACCAGGTCAATGCCCGTAATCTTGTGCTCCTGCATCTGCTTGACATGCTCTTCGTTGTCACGTACCGCCAGGATACCGCCATGGATATACGGGTTCAGCGTCTTTACGCGGCCATCCATGATTTCTGGAAAGCCCGTGACATCGCTGACATAAGTAACCGGGATGCCTGCCTCTTTGATGGCCTTCATGGTACCGCCCGTCGAAACGATTTCCACACCAGCCTCATGGAGCTGGCGGGCAAACTCAACAACACCGTCTTTATTCGATACGCTGATAAGTGCGCGTTTAATCTGCATGGATATATTCTCCTCTGTCTAAAAACTCAATCCAAAATCCGTACCTGGCGTCCGTCTACCTGCAGCCGCCCCTCGCAGTAAAGCTGGATAGCCTGCGGATAGATGATATGCTCCTGCTCGAGTACGCGGGCCCCCAACGTTTCCTCGGTATCCCCGTCGATCACAGGAACTGCCGCCTGCAGGATAATCGGGCCACTGTCGGTGCCTTCATCGACAAAGTGCACCGTGCAGCCGCTGACCTTAACGCCATAGGCGAGCACATCACGGTGCGCATGGGCACCAGGAAAGCTCGGCAAAAGCGCCGGATGGATATTCATGATGCGCCCAGCAAAATGATGCACAAATACTGGCGTCAGAATGCGCATAAACCCAGCCAAGACAACCAACGTTACCCCTGCTTCTTCGAGCTCAGCAATCAAGGCCTTTTCAAAGGGCTCACGGCCATCGTACTGCTTGCGATTGACGCAGACGGCCTTGATGCCAGCCTTTTTCGCCCGCTCCAGGGCAAAGGCCTCGGGCTTATCGGCAAGCACCACAGCAATCTCGGCATTGACCTCACCGCGGCCGATGGCATCGATGATGGACTGCAGATCCGTGCCACGCCCTGAACACAGGACCCCTAATTTCTGTTTCATCTCAGTCATGGAACACGCCGCCTTTGATCGTCACATCATGATTGCCCTTTACCACGCGGCCGATTTCGTAGACCGTCTCGTCAGCAGCGGCAAGATGCGCCTTGATTTTCTCTGCCTCGTCGGCACTGGCGATGATGATCATGCCAATGCCCATGTTGAAGGTACGGTACATCTCTTTCCAATCCACGTTGCCCCACTGCTGCAGGAGCCGAAAGATTGCCGGCATCTGCCATACCGAGCTATCGATTTCCACCGCCATATCCTCCGGCAATGCGCGAGGGATGTTCTCGTAGAAGCCGCCGCCCGTGATATGGACCATGCCGTGGATATCAAACTTCTCGATAAGCGGCAGGCAGGCTTTGGGATAAAGGCGCGTCGGCGTCAACAGTTCCTCACCAATCGTCTTGCCGAACTCCTCGATATACTCATCACCCTTGAAGCCCTTGCGGTCAAAGCAGATCTTGCGCACCAGCGAATAACCGTTGGAATGGACACCCGAGGAAGGCAGGCCCAGAACCACGTCGCCTTCCTTGACTTTCTCGCTAGTGATGAGTTTCGATTTTTCGACAGCGCCGACAGCAAAGCCAGCGATATCGTATTCGCCCACCGGATAGAAGCCAGACATCTCCGCCGTCTCGCCGCCGATCAGCGCACAGCCCGATTCCTTGCAGGCATTTGCTACGCCCTTGACCACATCAGCTACCTGCTCCGGGTCGAGCTTGCCCACAGCCAAGTAATCAAGG
>NZ_JAILKR010000048.1 GCF_024693525.1 Selenomonas sp.
CAAAACCAATGGTAAAATCCCCCGTAAAGTCGCATTCCTTCACCAAAATCCCTGCAATGCGAACCGTACGATCATAAATCGGGGTCCCAAAAGCCTCGATTACCTTGGCATCATCATCCCCAAGGGCCACCGTATTGCAGACAAAATCTTCCTCCAGCAATTTTGCCTGAGCCCCTGCTGCCCCGGTCCATGCCAGCAGTAAAGTAAACACCAGCGCCCCAAAAACGCCAGCTGAAAACCATTTTTGTTTCATAACAGCCTCTTTCCCTGCGCCATAGCACAGTTTTTCGTGATAAGTTCGGCCACTATTATACCGTATTCATGGGAAAATCGCTACATCTCTTCAAAACGCAAAATTGCCGTTCTGGAATACCGGAATCTTTTCCCCGGCTTTCGTTGTCCCGACGATTTCCAAGTCACGCGTGCCAATCATAAAATCTTCATGCAATAGCGAATCGTTGACACCATGCTGCAAAAGCGTCACACTGTCCATCGCCTCTCCGCCCTTGATGCAGGTCGGATAAGCCTTGCCCAATGCCAAATGGCAGGAAGCATTTTCATCAAAGAGGGTATTGTAAAACAGGATACCGCTCTTGGAAATTGGCGAATCATACGGTACCAGGGCCACTTCTCCCAAATAACGTGCGCCCTCATCCGTTTCGAGCAAGCCCTTTAGAATTTTTTCGCCCTTTTCCGCCGAATAAGCCACGACCTTGCCATCCTGGAAAGTCAGTTTGAATCCCTCAATCAAATTGCCATTGAAATTGAGTGGTTTTGCCGCCACGACCGTGCCGTTGACACCATCCCGCTTCGGCAAGGTATAGACCTCCTCGGTCGGCATATTGGCAGCGAACGCAACGCCCAATTCGGAAAGCTCTGCACCGCCCGCCCAAATATGCCCTTCCGGCAGCTCAATGGTAAGATCTGTACCCAGGCTGTTGGTATAGTGAAGCGAAACAAAATCATGGTCATTTAGGAATTTTGCTGCCTTCTGCAGAAAAGCGATATGCTCCTGCCAAGCTGTCACCGGGTCTTTATCTGCGTCGATACGAACAGTCTGGAAGATGGCCTTCCAGAGTTTTGCCACCGCCTCTTCTTTCGGACAATCTGGAAATACTTTCGTCGCCCAGCTTTCCGTCGGTACGGAAACCACACACCAGGTATTGCGGTTATTCATCAACCGGGAACGATATTCGAGCAGCGCAGCTCCGGCAGCCTGCTGAGAAAGTTTCAGTTTTTCTGGCTCAATGTCGTTAAATATCTCCGGATCTCGTGCCGCAATCGAAACGAAGGCCGCGCCCTGCTCCGCATAATCCATGTAAAACTTTTGACGCCATTCGGGAAACTCCGTAAATAGTTCCTTTTGACCATGCTGATAACGAATATGCGCCAACAACTCATCGCCCCAGCTTACTACGACATCATGAGCACCGGCCAGGAAAGCCTCCTCGGCAATGCTGCGGGCAAATTCAGCACATTCAATCGGAGAATTGATGACGAGGAGCTGGTCCTTTTGCAGATTCACGCCAACCTTTACAACTAACTTTGCATATTTTTTCAACAAAACGTTTTCCATTACATGTCCTCCGTATCAAAAAGCAGGGTTACGGGACCATCATTAACCGATTCCACCTGCATATCTGCCCCAAATTCTCCCTGTTCGACAGCAAATCCCCTATCCCGTAATTCCTGCATAAACTGTTCATAAAGCACCTGGGCTAGTTCTGGTTTCGCCGCGTGACTAAAACCTGGGCGGCGTTTTTTCAAATCCGCATACAAGGTAAATTGGGAAACTACTAAAAACGCCCCCCCAACCTGCTGAATGCTCAAATTCATCTTGCCAGCCTCATCGGAAAACACCCTTACATTGGCGATTTTCTCCGCCAGCCGGGCACAGATCTCTGGCGTATCCTCGGGACCGACTCCCAATAAGACCAAAAAGCCCTGCTCGATTGCACCATTTACTTTTCCTTCAATCCTCACCGACGCCGATTTTACTCGCGTGACCACAGCCTTCATACTTTACTCCTTTGTTTCCATATAGGGTTTCACAAAATCATTAACCGTCTTGAAATACTTTTCCTGCTCTTTCTGGGATGCGATAGCGTGAACAGCTCCATCGATAATCAAAAGCTTTTTCGGCGTCTCCGCCTGCTCGTATAGCTCCTCTGCCATAGACACTGGCACCAATGGGTCTTTCGAGCCATGGATAAAGAGAATCGGCAGCTTGGATTTTTTGACTGCCGCGACTGGTTCTGCCTCCCGCAGGCTGAAACCAGCCACCTTTTGACAGCGCCAATCCAAAAGCTGCATAGCCGGAAAAGCTGGCAGCCCAAAAGACTCTGTTATCTGATGCACTAGCAAATCAAACGCACTGGTATATCCGCAGTCTTCGACACAGGCAACTGCCTGCGTGGGCAAATCCTCTCGAGCGGCGGCCATCATAACCGAAGCTGCCCCCATCGATACTCCATGCAGCACAATCTTTGCCTGCGGATGACGCTGCGCTACGAGCCTTGCCCAAGCGGCAATATCTTCGCTTTCTCTGCAGCCCATCGTCAAGAACCTACCTTCACTATCTCCCGATGCTCTAAGATCCGGCGTCAACACATGATACCCCATCATGAGATAATTCTCCGCGATATACCAGGAATTCTGCTGCGTACAGCCATAACCATGGACAACGATAACCCAACGGTCGCTATCCGTGTCCGGCATAAAATGCGTAGCGGTCTGTCTAAGGCCATCCGCAGAAGTCATGTGCCAGGTTTCATCGGTATAGTCCGGCTTGTTGAACCGCCGTGCCTCAGGTGGCATCAATAACGCATACGCCCTTGGCGGTTCCTGCGGATTATCCGCCGTACCGCGTTCCAAACCAAAATGAACGGCGTAATTGCCAATAAAATATCCTGTCCCCATGACGAAGGCCGTCACAGCAACGATTATCGTAATAACCGCTGTCAGGAGACAGGATAAGAGAAGCTTCTTCATGGAATCACCCTTTTATTTATCACACCAAACAAAATGCGATTCCATTATAACATCTTTTTCCTAGAAAAGTATGAAATTATTTCCCAGCCTTCATACGGTTGATCGCGCTGAATAGCGCCTGAATGGATGCCGTGATGATATCCGTGTCCATGCCAGCGCCCCAAGTGATGTGACCATTCTCCGCAGTAATGCCGATATACGCCATAGCCCGGGAATTCTGGCCAACCTCCATAGCATGCTCACTGTACGTCAAATCTTTGTAGACGATTCCCAGATTTTTCTGCAGGGCATTTGAAACAGCGTCCAGGCGGCCATTACCACGTGCCTCAAACGAGACTTCCTTCCCATCGGCCTTGAGGTCGACCGTACCAGAACGCGTTCCATCTGGTTCTTTTTTGAGCAGGAAATCCACTAACTCATAAGGCTCCACGATGTTGACATACTCGTTCTGGAAAATCTGGAAAATTTCATCCGGCATGAGTTCTTTGTGTTTGTGGTCGGATACACTCTTAACGCAGTAACCAAAATCCTCACGCATCTTCTTCGGCATCTCGATCCCATATTTCTGCTCCATAATAAAGCCGACACCACCCTTACCGGACTGGCTGTTGATGCGAATAACATCGCCGTCGTATTCACGACCAACATCTTTCGGATCGATATAGAGATAAGGAAGCGTCCATTTATCCGGATTCTTTTCCTCTTTCCACTTCATGCCTTTCGCGATAGCATCCTGATGCGAACCGGAGAACGCGGCAAAGACCAATTTCCCCGCATAAGGCTGACGATAGCTGACTTCCATTCGCGTAAGGCGTTCATAGGTATCTACCAGCTCGGACATATTCGAGAAATCCAACTCAGGATCAACGCCCAGGGCAAACATGTTCATGCCCACGGTCACAATATCCACGTTGCCCGTGCGCTCACCGTTGCCAAAGAGCGTCCCTTCCACGCGGTCAGCACCAGCCAAGATTCCCATCTCCGTATCGGCGACACCGCAGCCGCGATCGTTGTGCGGGTGCAGGGACAGGACGACATTATCACGATATTTTAGATGCTTATTCATATAAGCTACCTGCATCGCATAGACATGCGGCATGCTCATTTCGACGGTAACCGGCAGATTGATGATTGCCTTGCGGTCAGCAGTTGGTTGCCAGACATCGAGCACGGCATTGCAGACCTCCAGAGCATATTCCGGCTCTGTTCCCGTAAACGATTCCGGTGAATACTCAAAGCGATAATTTTCCCCAGCTTCCTCGGTAAGCTGCTGCAAAAGTTTTGCTCCATCGACCGCTATCTGCTTGATTTCTTCTTTTGATTTACGGAATACCTGCTGACGTTGGGCTACCGAAGTAGAGTTATAGACATGAACGATGGCATTTTTGACGCCTTTCAAGGCTTCAAAAGTCTTACGAATGATATGTTCACGAGCCTGCGTGAGTACCTGAATCGTCACATCATCAGGAATCAGATTCTCCTCAACCAACCGGCGCAAAAATTCGTACTCCGTCTCCGATGCTGCCGGGAACCCGACCTCGATTTCCTTGAATCCGACTTTGATGAGCATCTTATAGAATTCCAGCTTTTCTTCGAGGTTCATCGGCGTGATGAGCGCCTGATTGCCATCACGCATATCCACGCTGCACCAGATTGGCGCATGATCTGGTGCATCCTTTTTCGCCCATTCGAGATCAATCTCTGGCGGCAGAAAATAACCTTTGCTGTACTTCTGATAATTCATCATCTGCGAATCCCTCCTAAAAATAAAAGCCTTTCATCTCTAAGAGACGAAAGGCTAGCTTACGTGTTACCACTCCAATTCGTGCCTATCGGCACCTCATACAGACTCTATCAAGTCCTCCTGTTCGATAACGGTCAGGAACCGTTCCGGTCTACTCGCCCCTGCCGGGCTTTCAGCGGACTGCTTCAAGGTGAGTTCCGCATTCATCCACTATTGTCTTTCACCAACCGACAACTCTCTGAAGTCATCCGAATACGTACTATTCCTCTGCTATGCATTTCTCTGTGTTGCATACTACAATATCACAATAAAATACATTTTGCAAGCATTTACATGTTAAACTGTAAACTTTTTTTATTTTTTATGACTGTCCTCCGGTACTCTCGGAGATTTCTTCGCCGCCAGACGGGCATTTTCCTTCTCGCGCTGGATTCTTTTGCGCTCTTTGTGTGCCTCGTAACGACGACGCCCATCTTCAAAAGCCCGCTTGGCCTCCTCCGTGTCTAGAATCAACGGCGGAACGGATTTGGGACGCGCATTGCGATCCAACGCTACCATCGTGAAATAGGCCGTCAGTGCACGCTGCGGTTTTCCCTCCTGCTCCAGGTCCTCCACATCCACATTGACTGCTATCTCCATAGAACTATGCCCCACAAAAACGATTTCCGCAGAACACGTCACCAAATCGCCAATCAGGATAGGCAGATGAAACTCCAGCTCGTCAACACGAGCCGTAACTACATTGGAACGAGCATACCGGCGAGCTGCCGCATAAGCCGTTGAATCCATCATTTTCATGATTTCCCCGCCATGGACATTGCCATTCGGATTCGCCTGACTCGGCATCATTACCTGACTGATTACGATTTTATTCTGTGCCATAAATGGGACCTCCTAGGAAATGACTTCCATACGTTTGAATTATAATTATATTGTATCACGTATTAATATGAAAATATATTTTTTTTATCAATATACGCCATCAACAACCATCCAAGCATAGCGGATTTTCCGTATTTTTACCGTAACATGTATCACAAAACAAAAGGCATTCTTCCTTTAGAAGAATGCCCCTTGCAATCAATCCCCTACACTTTTGCGAATGGCATCACAAGTTTCACGATAAATTGCTCCTACTAATTCCGCCAGCTTTTGGATTTCCGCGCTGTCTTGGGTGGTGCGAATGGCCTGTACCGTATCATCAGCCGCCCGGAATAATTTCATCAAACTCAAATTGCCGGCGGTTCCCTTCAACGTATGAACACTCTTTTCCGCCATAGCCATATCCTGAACCGATAAACTAGTAACAAACTCTTCATAGGAACCGTCATTAAGGAACTTTGACAGGAACTTATGATAAAGCGCCACATTTCCCATAAAACGCTCTAGGCCTTTGTCGTAATCTACTCCAGCCTGTTCAAGCGTTGCTTTTATCTGAAGTTGCTCCATATATTTGCCCTCCTCCCGCGACCCGTTCCCTCTTTTATTTCAAGAACTGGTCAATCGCCTTGTTCAACTGCTCAAGAGCTTCTTTATCATTATCCCGTACCGCATCGACTACACAATGCTCCATATGGTCTTTGAGGATAATCTTGCTTACACCATTGATAGCACTGCGTACTGCAGACAGCTGCACGAGGACTTCACTGCAATCTCTACCATCTTCTACCATACGCTTAATTGCTTCTAGATGACCAATAAGCCGAGACATGCGGTTCAACACCGCCTTGGTTTGGGTATGGCTATGCTGATGGCCGTGGGTATGTCGAATAATGGACCCATCTGCCAATTGATGAGTGTGTTCATGTTCATGCTCGTGTCCCTGCTGCTTATCAACTGTTTCAATTTTTTCCTCCATGAACCGCCCTCCTCGATTAGAATCTTTTTTATCTATTCTTTTTTTTATGCAATTTTCCTGCCAGCAAGTAAATTATTCTATAAGAAAAACCTTCCCGCAAACGGAGAAGGTTTTCCCATTCAACAGGAACAATTATTTTACGGCAATCGTAAGCGACTCCCCATTAATGTTCCATTCTTTTTCTGTTCCTTCAAGGCTCCCATAGCATACGGCATCAGCAAGCGTAATATCCTTAAGATACTGCTCGTTTTTCTTGACAATTGCTTCGAGCTTTTCGTTGCCGCTGAGGCTGACCGTGATATGATCGGTAACTTCAAAGCCATTTTCCTTGCGCATAGTCTGCACCTTGCTGATAACTTCGCGCACAAAGCCCTCTTCAAGCAGCTCTTCCGTAAGCGTCGTATCAAGCGCAATCGTCACACCGTTGTAACGCTGGCAGTTAAAGCCTTCTTTCTGGGCCATCGAAACCTCAACATCCTCCGGCGTCAGCGTAACTTCCCCGCTGGCAAGTGACAGCTTGAGCGTCCCCGTGCTGTCAAGCTCAGCCTTAGCCTGAGAGCCGTTGAGTTTTCCGAGGGCAGCCTTGATCTCGCCGATCTGCTTGCCGACCTTCGGTCCGAGTACACGGAACTGCGGCTTGAAGCTATAGGAGAGGTATTCCTCCATGTCTTCCTTGAAGGTCACAGCCTTGACATTGAGCTCGTCTTCGACGATCTTCTTGAAGAACTCCGGCAGCTCGCGCTCTGCATGGACGAACATGTTGGCCACCGGCTGGCGGTTCTTGATGTTCGTCTCGTTGCGGGAGGCACGGCCCAGGACGACGATCTCGAGTACGAGTTCCATGTTGGCCTCGAGCTCTTCATCGATCCAAGCCTCATTAGCCACCGGGAAATCAGCCAGATGCACGGACTCTGGTGCCTGCTTGTCGATGCTGCAAACGAGGTTGCGGTAGATGGACTCCGTGATGAACGGAACCATCGGTGCTGCCGTCTTGGCCGTCGTGACCAGCGCCGTCCAGAGCGTCATATAGGCATTGATCTTATCCTGCTCCATGCCCTTAGCCCAGAAACGGCTGCGGCTGCCGCGGACATACCAGTTGGAAAGCTGGTCGACAAAATCCTGCAGAGCCTTGGCGGCCTCGGTTACGCGGTAATTGGACAGGTCGTTGTCGACTTCCTTGACCATCGTGTTGAGGCGCGACAGTACCCACTTATCCATGACGCTGAGCTTATCGTAGTCCAGCGTGTATTTCGTTGCATCGAACTGGTCGATATTCGCATAGAGCACGAAGAAAGCATAGGTATTCCAGAGCGTGCCCATGAATTTGCGCTGGCCTTCCTGCACCGCATCATCATGGAAGCGGTTCGGCAGCCACGGAGCACTGTTCTCATAAAAATACCAGCGGATGGCATCGGCACCATGCTGACGCAGTGCATCCATCGGATCGACGGCATTGCCCTTCGACTTGCTCATCTTGCGGCCATCCTTATCCTGGACATGGCCGAGCACGATGACATTCTTGTACGGTGCCTTGTGGAACAGCAGCGTCGAGATAGCCATCAGCGAGTAGAACCAGCCGCGGGTCTGGTCAACAGCCTCAGAGATGAAGTCCGCCGGGAAGCGCTTCTCGAAGATGTCCTTGTTCTCGAACGGATAATGCCACTGGGCAAAGGGCATCGAACCCGAGTCGAACCAGCAGTCGATGACCTCGGAGACGCGATGCATCTCCTTGCCGCACTGCGGGCATTTGATGGTTACCTTATCGATGAACGGACGATGGAGCTCGATTTCCTCGGGGCAGTTGTCCGACATGGACTTGAGCTCCTCGATGGAGCCGATCGTATGCTGATGGCCGCATTCGCACTCCCAGACCGGCAGCGGCGTACCCCAATAGCGGTTGCGGGACAGGCCCCAATCCTGTACATGCTCGAGCCAGTCGCCGAAACGGCCCTTACCGATGGATTTCGGGATCCAGTTGACCGTGTTGTTGTTAGCGACGAGTTCGTCTTTGACATCGGTCATCTTGATGAACCAGGTCGAACGCGCATAATAGAGCAGCGGCGTATCGCAGCGCCAGCAGTGCGGGTAGCTGTGCGTAAACTCTGGCGCCTTGAAGAGCAGGCCCTTCTTCTCCAAATCCTCGAGAATCATCGGATCTGCCTTCTTGACAAATACGCCAGCCCAATCCGTCTCTTCCGTAAGTTCCCCCTTGCCATTGACGAGGTTGACAAACGCGATATTGTACTTCTGGCAGACGCGGTTATCGTCTTCACCAAAGGCCGGAGCCAGATGAACGATACCCGTACCATCTTCAGTCGTGACATAATCATCGCAGGTCACGATATGGGCCTTTTTGCCTGGCTGCTTGGCAACAGCTGCATTGGCAAACGGATAAAGCGGCTCATACGCGCGGCCTTCAAGCTCCTGGCCCTTGAATTTTTCAAGGACTTCACGCTCACCCTCAACGCCTTCAAATACTTTTTCCACCAGCGCCTCGGCGAGGATGTAATCTTTGCCATTGACGCGCAGTTTCACATAGTCTACGGCCGGATTTACGCAGAGCGCAAGGTTCGACGGAAGCGTCCACGGCGTCGTCGTCCAGGCGAGGAAGAACGTGTTCTCCTCATCCTTTACCTTGAACGTAACCATCGCCGAACGCTCAGTGACATCTTTATAGCCTTGAGCTACTTCATGGCTCGACAGCGGGGTGCCGCAGCGCGGGCAGTACGGTACAACCTTATAGCCCTTATACAGGAGACCCTTGTTCCAGATTTCCTTGAGTGCCCACCACTCGGACTCAATGAAGTTGTTCTCGTAAGTGATATACGGATTATCCATATCCGCCCAGAAACCGACGACATCGGAAAATTCTTCCCACATGCCTTTGTACTTCCAAACCGACTCACGGCACTTTTTGATAAACGGTTCAATGCCATACTCTTCAATCTGCTCCTTGCCGTTGATGCCGACAGCCTTCTCAACTTCGAGCTCAACCGGCAGGCCATGCGTATCCCAACCAGCCTTGCGCAGGACTTTCTTGCCCTTCATGGACTGGAAACGCGGCAGCATGTCCTTGATGACGCGCGTCAGCACATGGCCGATATGCGGTTTGCCGTTAGCCGTCGGCGGGCCATCATAGAACGTAAACGTATCGCAGCCTTCACGCTGATCGATAGCTTTCTGGGCGATGTTGTTGTCTTTCCAGAACTTCAGAACTTCCTGCTCGCGTTCCACGAAGTTCAGGTTTGTGTCTACCTTACTATACAAAGCGGATTCCTCCTCACAATAGAAAAAGCCTGCATCCCAAAACAGGATGCAGGCTGTAATACCTACACGAAAACCACCTATTTTTCACGTACCATCATACGCTATTCCGTAACGGGGAATACCGGCCCGGCCTACTCGTCATCTTTCAGCCTGCTGCTCCGAAGTGATTTTCCGCTTTCCGTACTCGCTCCCGGCTCTCACCTGCCCCGGTTCGCTTTCGCTTTCGGTAAAAGCATACTCTCTTCATCGACGCATTTACATGTTAACATGACATATTTTACCATAGGCGCGCACATATTTCAAATGATATTTTCTCCAGTGGAATAAAAATACTTCCCATCGCCTTTGGCAAAATGGGAAATATGGCGGTATAATGGATTGTGAATTTAAGATTTTTTCAGGAGGCTATTCATGCATCAGTATTTGTTCTTTATTGGCGATTTCCCCGTTCGCGCTTACGGACTAGTCTTGTCGCTTTCCATTATATTAGCTACGGGCGTCGGCTATTTCCTCGTAAAAAAAGAAGGCCGCGGGGAAGAGACCTATCTGGTAGACCTTGGCATATATTGCGGCATTGCCGGCCTTATCGGTGCTAGACTATGGGATGTATTCTTCTTCGATTGGGATTATTACAGCCATCACCTCACCGAATTATTTAACGTTTGGCAAGGTGGCATGGCCATCCAGGGCGGTATTTTTCTCGGCGTGTTGGCCGGTATTTTCTACTGCCGCCATCATAAGCTCGATACGGTCCGGCTCATGGATGTATTAGCCCCGGCTATCATCTTGGGACAGGCACTTGGTCGCTGTGCCAATCTCTTAAATGGCGATGCCTTTGGTGCACCTACCGGCGGATCCTTTGGAATCGTATATCCTGCCACTACTTTGGCCGCTCATACCTATGGTACCCAGCCCCTTTGGCCCGCTGAAATTTGGGAAGGGCAGCTCGATATGGTCATCTTTGCCTTGCTGTTGATGTTCCGCTGTACCAATCATGCCAAAGGACAGTGTTTCGCACTCTACGTCATGCTATATAGTTCAGCTCGATTCGGTTTGGAATTTCTACGTGGCGATTACGCAGAAAAAGTTTTGGCATTCATGACTAGTGCGCAAACCACCAGCTTCTTCGCCTTTACCATAGCGTTTCTCATCTTTCTGTATTTGGGATGGAGAAAAACCTCTTCCTCCCCAAATACTTGACGGTCATCGATACGATAAACTATAATATAACTAAGTATGTATTGACAAAAAAGGAGCGAAATTTATAGTGAAAATCTTAGCCCGTCATTTAACGGCCGATTTATTCAACTGCAAAAACAATAAACTTACTGATATAGAACTCATCAAAACTACACTCGACGATGCCCTTGCTGACAACAATCTCAAGGTTATTGATTCGAAGATCCAACAACTAAGCGAAGACCATTATCTGCTTATTGCAATCCTTCCCGAGGGTCACATCACGCTTCATATCTATGCCGACCTTAAATATGTTGCCTTAGATATTTTCCTCTGCCAGGAAGATGCCGAGCCAGATAAACTATCTAAAGAAATTCGCAACTTCTTTAAGCCGGATAAAACGAAAACTACTGTTTTGAAACGCGGCAATTTTGGCAACGCCAAAGACATTAAGCCAAAAGTCAAAACCAAAGTTGCTCCCCTGCGTAAGATTCACAACACGGGCGCCAAGGTCATCCGCATCCTAGCGAGAAGAAATCATCAATAAGATATTTATGAAAAAACAGCTAACGCATTACGCGATAGCTGTTTTTATTTTACGATTCCTGATATATATACAAAAAATATACCAAAAAAGCGAGCCAAAAGCTCGCCTGATAATCATTATGTCCACTCAAAACTATACAGAAGTTAAAATGTATCACGAACATTTCTTTTTAAAGGAAACTCACTCGCTCCACTTTCGTTTCGCTCGGAGTAAGCGACTCATACAAATCTGTGCGTCACTTCGTTCCTTCATCTTTGATTCGCTGCTTAAGTTAAGCCCTCGACTTATTAGTATTGGTCCGCTGCATGCCTTACGGCACTTCCACTCCCAACCTATCTACCTTGTCTTCTTCAAGGAGTCTTACTAGATTAACTCTATGAGATACTTCATCTCGAGAC
>NZ_JAILKR010000051.1 GCF_024693525.1 Selenomonas sp.
AGCATCGGGTCAACGACGATAAGCGTACGTTCTTCAACGTCATTCGGCAGCTTGCAATAATACTCTACCGGTTTAAGCGTCTTCGGGTCACGATACATGCCCACATGACCGACACGAGCAGCCGGAATCATGTTGACGACACCGTTGAGCATCCCAAGGCCTGCACGCAGGATGGGAACCACACCGACCTTCTTGCCCTCGAGAACCTTGGCTTTGCATTTTGCCACCGGCGTCTCAATCTCGATTTCCTTCAGCGGGAAATCACGGGTAATCTCATACGCCATGAGCATAGCAATCTCTTCCAAAAGCTCACGGAAATCCTTCGTTCCCGTGTCCTTCTGGCGCATCAGCGTCAGCTTGTGCTGAATCAGCGGGTGGTCGATTACGGTGACTTTCATATCTTCAGACATTTTCTTTCTTCTCCTTTTTACTCATAAAGCTTCACTCATAAAGCGGGTATTTTTCGCAGAGGGCAGCTACGCGCTTGCGTGCCTCCTCTTTCGTGGCTTCATCCTGCGGATTCGAAAGGACCATTGCTATGATGTTGCCTACGTCTATCATATCGTCCTCTTTGAATCCACGCGTCGTAAGGGCCGGCGAGCCCAAACGGATACCACTCGTGACGAACGGGGAGAGCGGCTCGAAAGGTATCGTGTTGCGGTTGGCAGTGATATTGACCTCGTCGAGCACAAACTGGGCCTCTTTGCCCGTAATGCCCTTGCTCGTAAGGTCAACAAGCATCAGGTGGTTATCCGTACCGCCCGAGACAATACGAAAACCATTCTTCATCAAACTATCGGCCAGTGCCTTGGCATTCTTCTTGAGCTGCTTTGCATACTCCTTGAACTCCGGACGTAGGGCCTCGCCCAGTGCGACAGCCTTAGCCGCGATGACATGCATCAGCGGGCCGCCCTGGATACCAGGGAACACCGCCTTATTGAACTGCTTGCCAAACTCGGCATCGCGGCAGAGAATCATACCACCGCGCGGGCCGCGCAAAGTCTTATGGGTGGTCGTCGTAACCACATCAGCATAGGGAACCGGGTTTGGATGCTCCCCAGCAGCAACCAAACCGGCAATATGCGCAATATCCACCATCAGATAGGCGCCGACCTTCTTTGCGATCTCGGAAAGACGCGGAAAATCAATGACGCGTGCATAGGCCGAAGCACCTGCCACAATCAGCTTTGGCTTGCATTCCTCTGCCTGTTTCTCCAGTGCATCATAATCAATCGTCTCGGTCTCCTTCGTAACACCATACGGAACAATGTTAAAATACTTACCAGACATATTGACCGGACTGCCATGCGTCAAATGGCCGCCATCCGTCAGATTCATCCCCATGACTGTATCCCCCGGCTGCAACAGCGCAAAGAATACCGCCATATTGGCCTGCGCCCCCGAATGCGGCTGCACATTGGCATAAGCCGCCCCAAAGAGCTTTTTCGCACGTTCAATGGCCAGCGTTTCCACCTCATCCACGAATTCGCAGCCGCCATAGTAACGTTTACCAGGATACCCTTCCGCATACTTATTCGTCAGCACACTGCCCTGGGCTTCCAGAACGGCCTTGCTCACGATATTTTCCGATGCGATAAGCTCCAGCTTCGTACGCTGGCGGTTCAGCTCACGATCAAGCTGTGCAGCGATTTCGAGGTCAGACTTCTTCAGTGTTTCCATAAGACTCATAGGGAGAACCTCCTACAAAACAGATGATGAATGCGGACACTTGCTTCATTAAATTTTACAGTATAGCGGCAAATACAGGATTACTTCTGCTCGATTGCCATGATTTTATTTACACGGCGCTCATGACGGCCGCCCTCGAACTCGCCCTCTACCCAAGCGCGAACGATTTCGCCAGCCGGACCGAAACCAACGACACGGCCGCCCATAGCCAGCACATTGGCATTGTTATGCTGACGAGACATCTTTGCCGAATAAACATCATTGCAAAGCGCACAGCGGATTCCCTTCACCTTGTTGCAGGCAATGGAAATTCCGATACCCGTACCACAGAGCGCAATACCGCGGTCAGCCTTGCCCGAAACGACATCCGCACAGATTTTCTCTGCAATGTCTGGATAGTCAACCGATTCCGTGCCAAACGTACCGACATCCGTAACTTCGATATCGCCGTATTCCTTGAGCACCATTTTGACTTCTTCTTTCAGCTGGACAGCACCATGATCGCTGCCGATGGTGATTTTCATGCTCTATTCCACCTTTCATACATACTAATCTTTATTGTATCATAAGCCAAACGAAAAAAATAGAAGTCCACAAATTTTTCCATGGCTGTATACCACCACAGCAGTCAGGGCACCGCCAATGACGTAGCCCCAGATGTAAAAGCCTTTCTAGACTACATAAACGGCCTGCCCATAGCCGATGACTTCATCAACAGCAATCTCACAATCCATTGCCCCCGCAGTGCTATGTATACATCCTATTTTGTAGAATTTATGTTCTGTTTATGATATAATACTTTTGAAAACACCAGTTCTTGGTCATTACTCCAAAACCAGTCTATATCACCACTCTAACAAAAACAAGAAAGTTTTTGCCGTTGGCAAAACCGAAATAACGGCGTTATAATAAAGAAAGAGGGTGTCTATAATGACGGAACAGCACGAACATCTCTTCTCTGACCTTAGTGAACGGAACTACAATCCAATGAACGACGTTCTGTTCAAGTTCATCTTTGGTAAAGAAGAACGCAAACAAATCACCATCGATTTCCTAAATGCTATTCTTGAGCAGGATTTACAACATCCTATTCAGGATATCTCCTTTACCCAAACCGAGATGTCACCTGAAAACGAAACGGACAAGCTAACCCGCCTCGATGTGACCTGCGTTCTTGACACGTCAGAACAAGTTGACGCCGAAGTCCAAGTCGTAAATCATAAAGACATGGAACGGCGAACACTCTACTATTGGGCACAGCTGTACCTGATGACACTGCCCGCGGGTAAACACTACCGCGACCTCAAGCCATCGATTACAATTAATATCTTAAAGTTTAAGCTGCTTCCACAAGATAATCCCTACTCTATGTGGAGCATCTACAACCTAGAAACCGGCGATCGGCTCAACAAGGATTTAACATTTCATTTTCTTGAAATTCCCAAATACGCCAAAAAACCCATCGTCGAAATGACCAAAATGGAACGCTGGCTGGCATACTTTGCCAACCAACTAGACGATAAAGAAAAGGAGGAGTTATCCATGAGTGACAATGCTATCAAAAGCGCCATGCAAGCCGCTCGTATATTCCTGAATAACACCGAAGAACGCCGCCGCTACATCAATCGTGAAATGGCCATCATGGACTACAACTCCGACCAGGAAAAAGCACGCGCTGAAGGTCGTACCGAAGGCTTGCTCGTAGCGATCCACAGCCTAATGGCCGCACAAAACTTAACCGCTCAGGAGGCCATGGATATCCTCAACCTTCCTGAGGATACAAAGAAAACACTATTACCACAAATATAAAAACAGCCACACAAGACCAGGTCTGTGCCATCGGCTTTTACCGATTGCACGGACCTGTTTTTTATTTGCTTCATCAACAGCAATCTCACAATCCATTTGGATATTCACACGCCATAAGGCTTTTAGCGCTCCTTCGCAAAACCCATCAGAAAACTCTCACAGAATATGTACGCGCACAGGAAACATTCCCACACACTTTGCTTTTAGCATCAAACATACTTTCGACCAAAAAATGCATCTCCAACCTATACTAAAAGCAAACGAAAGGAGATGTTCCTATGAACAACATGAACAAAACAGCGCCTCCTAAACCACCTCCGCCAAGCCATCTGCCAGCCAAAACTTGCAATCGAATAGCTAAAATCCATTTTTCCTGCAATGGTATGTATACATCCCATTTTATAGAATTTACGTTCTCTATGTGATATAATAACATTAAGAACATAAGTTTGTGTGTAATACTAATACCCCACCTACATTCTTCATGTTATAATATAAGAAAGGAGTGCTCCATTATGTCCGGTTACAAAATCAAACCTTGGGAAGAGCTCACCATCACCGATGACTACATGTTCAAATTGGTCATGCGGCACAAGCGATTTTGTAAACGTCTGATTGAACGAATCCTCAACATCAAAATCAGGGAAATCAAATACCTCGAGGAAGAGAAATCCTTCAAATTCAAGTACGACAGCAAAGGCATCCGGCTCGACGTTTATGTCGAAGGCGACGATACCATCTACGACATCGAAATGCAGGTTCGCGACTACGGCGACCAGGAACTAGCATCCCGCAGCCGCTACTACCAATCCATGATTGATATGGATTCACTGGCCAGAGGCGCACTCTACAAAGAACTGCGTTCATCCATAATCATCTTCCTCTGTCCATTCCCGCTTTTTGACAAAGACCGCCATATCTATACCTTCCGCAATCTATGCTGTGAAGATACAAGCCTCGAACTAAACGACGGCGCTACCAAAATCTTCCTCAGCAGTCAGGGCACCGCCAATGACGTAGCCCCAGATGTAAAAGCCTTTCTAGACTACATGAACGGCCTGCCCATAGCCGATGACTTCATCAAAGAAATCGACGATTGCATCACGGAAACCAAAACCAACCACGAAGAAAGGGTGAGTTACATGACATACGAAATGAAAATGCAAGAAGCTCACGACGAAGGACGTGCCGAAGGGCGTGCCGAGGGCCGTGCGGAGGGCCGTGCCGAAGGCGAACGCAAAAATCAGGAACAAACCGCCCTTGATATGCTACGCGACAACATGGACATTCAATTAATCATGAAATACACGCATCTTTCTGCCGACCGCATCGCCGAGCTTGCCAAAAACTCTAAATAAAATACTGACAAAATCAACAAAGCCGTGGGGCGCTATATCCCCACGGCTTTTTCTTTTACATAACGCCACTAGCAAACAGGCTAGCAACGCGCTATTTTTATCCTATACTATCCAAAACATGCTTCATCCCCTCTTCTGAGATTGCCTCGGAAAAGTATTTTTTGAAGCACGCCTGGCATACCGACCTGCCATTGTATCCATTTTTCTCCATAATTGACTCCCACCAATCCCAGGTATTCCTTTTTCCATCCGCAAAGTCTTCACTTCTTATATCCACGTCATCATAGCATACAAACCTTTCCCCATCCTCGTATTTATGCAGACAAGCCGCACAATGTGTGTTCGTTAAAGTATCCTGTGCCTCATATTCATTTCCATCGCACCAATGCACCGCCCTCGGAAAGACTGCTACCATTTCCAATGCTGCCTCTTGGGAAATCTTTCCATCATCATACATTTCAAGCACCTTAGCCATTATAGCATCGACTCCTCGACCAATATCATGACAACTCATAATAAAACTACCTCTTTTCGTTTAAGTTAATATTTCACCAGATTATTTTATACTGTATAAGTTAATTCATCAAGCATATTTCTTAGCTAAAACAACATTTTTTTTCCATTTCTATCCATATATACTTATTTACACAAGGAGTGATTACCATGTCCCGTTTTAAAGAACTTCGCAAAAAAATCGGCCTTACACAAGAAGAACTGATTGAGCAATTCAATTTAAACTATGGCAAAAAATATACTCCTGCGGCAATTTCTCAATTTGAAAACGACAAACGAATCCCCGAGACACATTCACTAGCAGATTTTGCAAATTTTTTTGGCGTGTCCATAGAATATCTGCTAGGACGAGAAAGTCATGTCCCCTCAATCCAGCTGCGCCAGGAGGAACAAGAACTTATACGCGCATATCGGCGCGCCCCAGATAATATCACCGTTGCGATTTGCAAACTACTCGAACCATATAGCAAGGATAACGATTAAATAATCATATATCGAAACGAGGGTGCGTTACATGACATACGAAATGAAAATGCAAGAAGCTCACGACGAAGGACGTGCCGAAGGGCGTGCCGAGGGCCGTGCGGAAGGCGAACGCAAAAATCAGGAACAAACCGCCCTTGATATGCTACGCGACAACATGGACATTCAATTAATCATGAAATACACGCATCTTTCTGCCGACCGCATCGCCGAGCTTGCCAAAAAGCTCTAAATAAAACAATTTCATTGTAATCTTAGGAGGATTCTCACTATGCGCAAACTACTTTACACGCTCGCTCTGGGCACCGCTTTAACCCTTGCTCCTTGGACAGGCGCCACCAAAACCGCCTGCGCTCAAGATGTCTGGGCTGCCTCATCCGGCAACTACAACTACTACGTCGTATCCGAAACCGTCCGCGCCACGGGCAACCGCTACAGCGCCCGTGTAAAAGTAGACGAGGGCAACGGCCGCTCCTTTCGCATGGACAAGTTCTACATGTGTGACAGCTACGGCCTTTACACGCAGGGTACCGACGGTGGCTGGATTCCCGTAAACGGCGGCTTCGACCTCGGCATCTTCCACACCATCCTCAACCTCTCCCAACAATAAAGCAAAAATACAAAAAAGTTCCGCGCAATCGGCATTTACCGATTGCGCGGAACTTTTTTAATAGGCATCTCTACCCAATACTACATGAATCGTCTTAAATAAAATCACAATATCCTGCCAAAGATTCCAGTTGCGTACATACCAGGAATCCATCCGCAATCGTCCATTAAACTTCACATTACTGCGTCCACTAACCTGCCAAAGTCCCGTCATCCCCGGAACCGTCATACAAATAACCGGTAAATAATCGCCAATCTGCTCCCTCTCGCGTGGCAAATAAGGACGCGGCCCCACGAGACTCATATCTCCCTTGAGCACATTAAAAATCTGTGGCAGCTCATCAATACTGTACTTGCGGATAATACGCCCGACACGAGTGACCCGCGGATCTTCCCCACGCAGCTTCTGGAACGCTGCCCACTCCTGCTGTGCTTCTGGATGATTCGCTAAGTATTCCTGCAAAATCCTATCCGAATCAACATACATCGACCGGAACTTGTAACAGCAGAAACTCTGTCCATCCTTTCCAATCCGCTCGGCATTATAAAACACCGAGCCCTTCGAATCCATCTTGATAAGGAGCGCCGTCAACGCAATAATCGGCATAATCAGCAAAGCGATAAGACTGCCAACCACCAAATCAAAGGCCCGTTTGAGCAAGCGATTCGACAATCGGTTCAAATTATTATAGGTCCGCAAAACCAACAACTGATCATTGAGACTGCGAATTGCCTTCATATTACCAATCGGTATTCCAAACAGATTCGGAATCAGCGAAACATGTTTGACAAACGGCTGTACCCGATAAAACAGAGCAATATTATCCGCCTTCGTAAGTCCTGGCGTTGCCAAAATAACCTCATTCACCGGATTCTCCTGCAGGATAGCTTCCACCTCCGCGAACCCGCCCAGTCGTGGATAATCCTGCAACAACGGCCTAGTCTGTACATCCTCTACAAAGCCCACGATCTCTACCCCAGAGCCAAAGGCACGAACATATTTCTGCGCGGTCTTACCAGCACCAATGATAATAACCCGGGTCTGCCATACCCCCAATTTACTAAAGCCCCATCGGAGCAGGCAACGCTCAAAATACAGGCCCCAAAAGCCAAACAACCATACAAAGAGTAAAAAAGCTCGCGAAAGCGCCCCTCCCGTATGCAACACGAAATCAAAAACAATGATGGATAGGATTGCATAAGTAGACGCCTTGAACATCTTGCGCGCATGATCTGTCATCACGCGATGCGTGCGATATAGATCTGCAAATAACAAATTAGACATATAAAGCACAGGCAAAAGAACATACCATGTCTGCGGCGGATAAACACTATGGCCAATAACCCACTCAGCAGTCACCAAAGATAACTGCATCCCCCCACAAACCACCAACAAGTCTACGATAAACAAAATCACAGGTCGCAGGAAATAATTCCACTCAATACGCTTTTCTTCCAGCCGATTCTGTACCTTTACCAAATCGCACTCCCCTATCTGCGAATAATCCTTAAAAAATAAGACACTCCTCGTGTCCTATCCCAAAATCAGATTTTATAAAGTCTAGGTACAGTATATCATCTATGTGCACATCGCACAATAAAACATCAGTGTAAAAAGCACTATCTAATACAATTCTAAGCACACCCTAGATAGTTCCTCTGATTTAAAATTTATCATCTATTACAAATACAATCAGAATGCTTCCAGAAGACATGTACGCACACAGTAAACACTGTCACACATTTCCTTTTATCATCAAACACGTTTTCGACTAAAATACATCGCCCCACCTATACTAAAGGCAAACGAAAGGAGATGTTCCCATGAACAACCTAAGCAAAACAAAGGAAGATAAACTCATCGCCCAAGCCGCCGCAGGTGACGAAAAAGCCACCGCCAGCCTCTATCATCACTACGAAGGCCTCCTCATCAAAGAATCCCGTGAGCGCTATCTTGCCGCTATGAATCTCAGTGACGAAGCCCCCGGAATCGCCCGGCTTGCCTTCTACGAAGCCATCAAAAGCTATGACGCCACCCGCGGCATCCACTTCGCCGCCTATCTCCAGCGTCAAGTCCGCGGCACCCTCTATACCGAATTCAAACGCCAGCGACGCTACCTAGCCCGCACCATTCACCCCGACCAAACCGCCACCGAAGAGCAAAACTTCTGGGATGTCTACGCAGACACCAGCCGCAGCCAAAACCACGAAGAAAAAATCTGCCACCGCGAACTCCTTCGCCAGGCCATCCATCAACTCACCCCAGCTGAAAAACGCCTCCTTACCCTAATATATCTCTACGAAATCCCCCAAAAACAAATCGCCAGCCTCCTGCACATCACCCATCAAAGCATAACCAAAGCCAAAAAACGCCTGCTAACCCACCTACGTCAAACAATATCACAGCCCACCCCCCGCCTTACCTGTGTGTATGTTCTTTAATCCATAGAATATTAATTCGTTGCGTGATATAATATATTTATATCTTTTCACTTCCTTGAAATCCCTAAATACGCTAAGAAACCCGCCGCTATATCAACCGCGAAATGGCCATCATGGACTACAACTCCGACCACGAAGCCGCCATAGCTCAAGGCCGTGCTGAGGGACGTGCCCAAGGACTTGCCGAAGGCGAACGTAAGAATCAAGAACAAACCGCCCTTGATATGCTGCGCGACAACATGGATATGCAACGAATTATGAAATACACCCACCTCTCCGCCGAACGTATCGCGGAGCTTGCTAAAACACTATAATATCCCCCTAACCCAAAGAGCCTGACCATCATATTTCTGGTCAGGCTCTTTGGGTTACAGGTCTGTAAAAAACACCATCTAGTAAAACAATCTGTTCCCTATTCTTTGAGCTATCCGTTTATCCGATAATTTATTCGCAAAATTATATAACACCATCAACATTTTATATTTTGCTCCATATCGCAGATACTTTTTAGCAACATAGGCAAAGCCAAAATTATGATAATCTCGCCAAAAATCAACTCGAGTTTCCGGGCGTTTTATAGGACGCGTAAGATGCATCTGATATTTCCGCGCCACGGACTCCTGTTTTGCGTTCAACAATTTGCTATTCAGTAGTTTCTCAACTTTCGTAATTCCCTTTCCTCGAGCAATCATCAACGAACATCCTTGTGGAAAATCCAAATCTACATCCGTTTCCTCAATCCCCCAAAAGTCTGCCAGCGTAATATCGGCAGGCTTGTTATCGGTGCAATAGGGACAATGATAACAAGACTCTCGCAGGCACAAATCCGAAAAGAACACATTGAGCCATAACTGTGACTCCAAACTCGTTCTATCTCCATCAGCGCAACCATGAACAGGCGGTTTTTGTCCACTATGAACAAACGCTTGTTCATAGTTTTTGAGCATAAATTTCAAGCCCCATTGCTGACGTTTCGTCCTGAAGTAATGTTTTAGCCCCTTGACACCTTTTACCTGTTCGTAAAGCTTCACATATTCCTGATGCATCAGATTACTTGGCACTCCATGACAGATTAAATCCATAGTAATCAGATTATCCGCGGGCACTTTAGCCACCGATAGATAATTCAACAAACCGTGTGTCTGACAGGATGTGCCGCTGAAGACCACCTTTTCTCCCGCTGCCAACTTGTCCCGAATTTCCCGCAAGACATTACTCATATCGCTCTGGACATACTTGGAGCCTCGCATAGCGGCGATATCATCCTCTTCACGGGATAAAATATGCCGAACATAAAGTTTATTATCCAGCACACATCCACAAACATAGGGATTTTCTTCATTGCCAACAATAGCAGAAAAAGCACCTCCAGAAGTACTTTTAGCTAAGACTTCCTTATCCTCATGTTGATATGCATAAAATTTATTTTCGCCTGCTTTCCCCTGCCAAGGATTAAGTGCTGGACACACCTTCGTACAAGCACCACAACCAACACACTTCTCCTCGTCCACTATCGGCACCATAAAACCTTCCGCATCCGGCTGCATGGTAATAGCATCAAACTTACAAATCGCCATACATGCTGTACAACCAAAACAAGTCTCTGGTTTTACCTTCGCTACGCTCTCCACAATTACGCTCCTTTATGTTTCAGCCTATCCATTATTTTCCCAACGGGCAAAATCCGCCCCACAAGCTGCCGCTCCGCCTTGTTCAAGCCCAGTAAGAATATCAGTCCACAAGTCAAAAAAACACATGCCGCACTATTCCCTGCCAGTTGCCAGAAACTAACTGCACTAGACCAGAACTTATAACTAATTCCCCATGCCAGCAAGCTCACTATGCCCACCGGAATATACACCTGCATAAAATATCGCTGAACATTGAAGGAATAGAGCCGCCGAAAGGTAAGCATCCGCAAAAAGCCCATCAATAAAGATATTCCCACCCCCACAGCAAAGGGCAGCCAAGGTTCCTGAACATAAAGCAATAACCCATAGGACAGGGGCAAATTCATCAAACTCGCGCCCCCTACCACAATTTGATAGACCTTCATCTTCCCAATGGCATGGACTGCTGTACACAAGGGATCTGTAAGCGCAGAAAGTAAAACATCCACCATAACCAGCACAGCAAATAAATCTGTTTGTAATGGCGGTGTCCCCAGCCACAATTCCAGCACATAGGACACATTCAACATCAAAGGCAGGGCCACTACAAATAACAGAAAATACGATAACTTAGAGGAAATGACCAGCATAAAGCGAAATTTATCCCCATCCCCTAATGCATAAGCCTTCATAATCTGCGGATCAACTGCTTTCATGAAGTTTTGGGAGAAAGACAACACTACATTGCTGATACTGTAAGCAATTCCACGAGCTGCATTCACTGCCGGCCCAAAAAAGATGTTGATTATGATGTTTACTCCCTGCCCCTTGAGGATTTGGGCAATAGCCCCGATAACATTCCAGTTGACATAGCTGAAAACTCCCCGGTATTCCCTGTAATCCCGATAAAAATGCACCTTCAGCTTCGGATATTTTTCCAGACAGTACCAAAGAAAAAATCCCTGTACAGCCAATGTGACCAAAAACAACAACACCGCATAGAGAATCAGCTTGTCCACAGCAAACATCAACAATGCATAGACAACGGCAAGCTTAAGCAGACCTTCAAGCACGGATATCACAGCATAGATAGAGAGGTTTTCATCCGCTACCAATATTGCCTGCAACGGTGCCCCCAGCATAACAACAATAAACCCCAATAGCGATAGCTCAAACACTACAATAGCTGCCATCATCCGATCCGTGGGAATCGTCATTTGAGTAGTTACAAAATACAAACCGCCAGTTTCACAGACAAACAATACCACAAGTGAAAAAACGACGATGATTCCCAGGATTAAGGACAAGATTTTATTGAGGTTCTCCCAGTCTTGCGTAGCCAAGCTAATTGCAAAATATCGTTGCGCCGCATTAACCAGCGTGCCCGAAAAGAAAGAAAACAGGCCTACAAAGCCACCAACAACATTATAAAGGCCATAATCCTCCACGCCCAAAACCGATAAAACCACCCGCACGGTATATAAAGATACCAACACGAGAAAAATCATACGGAAATATAGCGCCAGCGTATTTTTTGCCACCCGCTTTGCATTATCAGCCATCAACTTTCAGTGACTCCTTCAAATATGCCAACGATTTTTCCTTCATTACCTCAAACTTTGGCTGAATCTGCGTATAGTCCCAATTCCAATCTGCCTTTTCTGCAAAGCCTTTCATATCAACCAAAACATCCCGCAAATCAAGATAGTCAATCAAGGAAGATGCCTTATCCAGAATAAACTGCGTGGGACTGAAAATAAGCCGTTTCTGGAAAATCAACCCAAATAGCAGCCCATGATAAGTGCAGGTAAAAATAGCCCTAGCATGCTTAAAGTAACCACACCAGGCAAAAGGCGTCAGCCCCTCCTGACTTATATTCACATCACACCAGTCAAATGTATCGTCAAGACTGTCCAGACAAACCAACTTCAGATTATGCTTATCTGCATACTCCCGCGCTCCCTGGATAAGCTCAGGCATAAAGGAACTGCCATAGACTACAATATAATCTTCCATATCCGGCTTTACAAACTTGTCATCATCTGCATCCATCAACAGTGTCGGGTCAAGCACCACCAAGGCATCCTTGCCCGTATATTTTTTCACCAGCTGCGCCGAATTTTCATCCCGAACACTAATGGCACGCATCCGCTCCAAGCCATCTACCACATAGGCTGGCGCCATATCCTCTGCCTTTACCGTACCAAAGCTGGCTGCATAGGAAATAACCTTATCTGCTTGGAAATCATTACCAAAAAGGAATCGATCATTGCCAAAAAATCCTTGCTTATAATCCCAAACGATGTCACTCCCCAACACTACTGCATCAAAATTCTCTTGCGACAACTCACCTGCCGAAAATGGCCGCGTATGCGGAATCTGGTCAAAATAACGAAAAAATGATTTCAACTGCTCAATCTTCCTCTGATCTCTCAACCTATAGAAAAGATTTCGATAAAATCGAGGATTTATCAGGAAATAGCGATAATTTGTGTCCACCATCCCATAATAGGCGTTATAATGCCGCGGATTAAGGTATGCAATCTGTCGCACATCATCCTCAGGAAGCAGTTCTCCCAACACCTTTTGCAATGCATACGCCTGCATAAATGCGCCATAATTAGGTACATTCCAAAAGGTCAAAATTCCGATTTTCTGCAAAATCATACCTCCGTATTATTTTTCAAACTTCTCAACCGTAATTTTAGCTTTATCAAATACTTAAAAATATGATGATCTTCTCGATTGCCTCGCATATCATGTTCAAAGAAATAGTTCTCATCCTTTACATAGCCTTTGAACACAGCATCCCCCTTCTTGGTCTTTTCCTGAAATTCCTCATAAGACTTAACCACGTAATGATTGATTTGCACAGGCATATCATCTGAGGAAACAGGATTTTCACCAAACAAACAAACTTTGTCAAATACATTGACCGGTGGCAACACCCACCGACCAATCCTTCCCCTCCGGTAATGCATATGCTCATTCCCCGGCAAATCATCTGCATAATCATAAGCTGTATTGAAAAACAATTTACCAATATTCGAATATTTCTTCCAACTAACCGTCAGTTCCTCAACCAATAGTTTTGATCTGTCACGTGTCAGTAACCCTGATGAAGAAAAGTATAGCCAATAAATAAGCACCAAGGGACGATTCCTAAAACGTTCCAAAAAAACCTTAATATTATCATCATGATTAGGAACTACATATTCATCCAAATCAATGAAGCCAATCCAATTCGTCTCACAACCAAAGCGCTCCACACAATCTGCATAGGCTTTCATTTGCCCTTGCGGCACTGGCCAATCTATTAACGTTACCATCCCTTGCTCAATATACGGCCCTAAAATTTCCCGATAATTATCCTGAGAAAAATTATTGTATAGATAAAAATGATCTACACCGATAAGTAGATGATATTCCAACCACTCCTGCAAATATCCCCCCTCATCCCGAAAGATAGCACAAATCGAAACGGTATACTTCTTCGCTATATAATCAGGTGCCGTAAAAATATATAGCAAAGAATAAGCCCCCCGTCCCAGTCCTGCCAATATGCGCTTAATCAGATATTTGACCGATACCTTCTTGGGTGAGTCAAATATCAGGTACTTATTTTCCTTCAGTTCCATAAAAGCTTCCACACTCCACATCTTTTCCAATAGACATTTATACTAATCCATACTATAATAGTCGTAAATAGTTGTAAAATTAAGTATTTTCTACAATCCACACCTATACTATAATTCAAGAAAGGAGTCCTTCTCCATACCAGAAATCACGCGATTTTATGGAATCATCATCAAGATGTTCTTTTAACCCAAAGAACACGAACCCAGCCACATTCATGCACTCTATGGTGAATATGTAGGCGAGTTCAATATTCTTACCTTTGAAATGATTGAAGGCGATTTGCCGCCCAAGGCTCAAGAACTTGTTACAGAATGGCTCAAAACCTACAAAAATGAACTACAAGGAATGTGGGACACACAACTTATCCGCAAACTTCCACCACTGAAATGAGGAGGTGTTTCCCGTGATTCCTCGCATCAAACATATAGAACCACGCAGTAACTTTACGCTATATGTCACATTTGACGATGGTAAAACTGTCCTTTACGATGTAAAAGACGATATCCGCACACTTCCGACTTATCGTATCCTTGAAACTGAACATGGATTGTTTCAAAACTTTCAACTAGATGAAAGCCGAACTTGCATATATTGGAATGATGAAATAGACTTGCCTAGTAATACAATTTATGAATATGGAACACCTTGCTAACCAATCCCAGAGTCCAGCTGATGGTCAGTTGGACTCTTTTTACGTCTCAAATTAATCACCAGCAATATAATTACCATTTTCAAAATAAGTGTTGTATCCCCCAGACTATATCCAGCATTCTATCCCCACCTACATACTAACGCCCCATTCATCACCGTGAAAATTTGAATTACTTATAGGCAATACTATTCATTTATTTTTATTATTCGCTTTATCTTCCTAACACACTTCATAGGTATATCAATCAACGTAATAATAACAACTTCTTTTTTCCCCATAAATACTCCCATAGCATCATTAAAACCATCAATTTTATATGAACATGGTTTATGCATAATATTAAAATTCCAGTAGCAATCAGCCACAAATTTTTTATATGCATTTATCGTACTTTTAAGCGTATCCGCACTTATATCACCATCTTTGAATAAATCTAGTATTATTGATATCTCCTCAATAGCAAAAGCTTTATACAAATCATATGTGCCTTTATTCTCATGACCACTATATATATCATGTGACCATTTTGTATCATTTATAATGTATTTCCCTTTCGTGCGCTCCGCAAAAAGGACATCCGAATGAGGAGATATCTTAGTGTATTTATGGTCAAGCGGTATTTTTTCAAAATCCGTTCTCCACACCCCAACGCCTGTTGTCCATGATGCTATGTGTTTTAGTCCCTTAACAAAGCCATCAAAACTATCGTATATCTTCTGTTTTTCTTGTCTCATGTCCAATGCACCGTTTGAAAGATATATAACAGGTTTTTCTGACATTGTATTTTTAACAATACTTATCATCCAATCAATCGCTCCATTTTCTAACAAAGAACGATGATTGATAAACTTCAAATATTCACCGCTAGCCAGCCTAAGCGCTGCAATTTGATTTTCAAACATATATGCATTGGTACGCTTATAGATCAAATTCTCATGCTGGTGTGCATATTTTTCCATAGCAATATGAAAATCTTCATTATCTCCGTTATTGGTGACAATGACTTCATACAGATTTAAATCAGCTTTTTGGCTATATATTTGGTCAAGAACTGGAAATACCCATTCCGAAACACCATTCGTAGGTATACATAAAGATAAGTATCGCATCAATGATTACCCTCACCATCAAAGAACTCGTGTACCTTTGCTATTACCTTATCTAAATCCTGAGAAGTAATATCATAATACAAAGGCAATCTCACCAAACGGTCACTCTCTGCCGTTGTATATTTATCTTCGCCATCAAAACGACCATATTTCAATCCTGCTGGAGCAGAATGTAATGGCACATAGTGGAATACGCAAAGGACATCATTTTCCTTCATGAACTTTATAAACCTTGTTCTTTGCTCTAAACTGCTGCATTTAATGTAGAACATGTGCGCATTATGGACGCATTCATTCGGCACTGCTGGCAATTCTATCTGCCATTCATGAATATGCGGAGATAATTCATTCCAATAACGCTGCCATGTAGATAATCTGTTTTGTTGAATTTTTTCTACCATTTCCAACTGTGCCCAAAGATATGCAGCATTTAAATCACTCTGCAAATAACTGTCACCATATTCTACCCAATTGTATTTTGCTACCTGTCCACGGAAAAAAGCCGTTCTATTCGTCCCTTTCTCGCGATATATCTCTGCCAAAGAATCAAACTTTTCATTATTGATAAGAATTGCTCCGCCTTCTCCCATAGAAAGATTTTTAGTTTCATGAAAAGAAAAACAGCCGAAATCACCAATTGTTCCACAATATTTCCCTTTGTACGTACTGGTTATAGCTTGAGCAGCGTCTTCCACTACAAATATATTATGACGCTTGGCAATAGCCATTATTGTATCCATCTCACAAGCTACGCCTGCATAATGAACCGGAACAATTACCTTAGTTCGTTCTGTAATAGCCGCCTCAATCTTTGTTTCATCGATATTCATCGTATCGGGGCGAATATCGACAAAAACCAGTTTAGCACCCCTTAATGCAAATGCATTTGCCGTAGACGAAAATGTGAATGACGGCAGAATGACCTCATCCCCCGGTTTTACATCGCATAACAACGCTGCCATATCAAGAGCTGTAGACCCAGATGTAGTAAGCAGTGCCTTATGGGCACCGAATTTTTTCTCAATCCACTCATTACACAATTTTGTATACTTGCCATCACCACATATTTTATGATTTTCTACGGCATCTCGCATGTAATCAAATGCCTTAGGAATAAATGGTGGCACATTAAAATGAATCATTTTTTTCCCCTTTTCTACTAACGACAACTGACTTTTTATACTTTTATCCACTGTTCTATATCCCCATTCCAAACCTTTATCACTCGCGCTGGACTCCCCACGGCAATGGAATTGGCAGGAATATTATGCGTTACCGTAGTATGACTGCCGATAATGCATCCTTCACCAATCGTGACCCCAGGGAGAATCGTTACAAACTCCCCTATCCAACAACGATCACCAATTTCCACACTTTTACCTGTGGTCAATTTTCTGTCCCTCGGCGGAATGCCCGGACTATCTGCATCTGCCCCGCAATAAACACCATGGTTATGATCCGTGATATATATCTTGCTGCCCATCAACACATCGTCACCAATGACAATCCGATGGTTACAACCGATATGGACATACTCCCCCACACTTACCCTGTCACCGATAATCAATTGCGGCGAAAACATCTGCCCGGCCGCCTCATAATCCGTAATCGCCTCCAGCCACAAACCACGCCCAGCAGTGAAGCCTTTTCCTATTTGCATCGAGTCCACGCCACCTAATCGCGCATCAGGAAAAATCGACATATCACAGCGGCCAAAGACACTAAGACAAAATAACAATTTCGCTATACGCTGATAGTAAAAACGTAATGCCCATAGCATTCCATGTTTTTTTAGCCTTTTTTTGCACAACTGCAAACGATATAGCCACAAACCTCCCAAAAGCCAATCCTCCTTTAACACATCGTTACATAGTGCCTCTCTTAAATTTTTCTTGTAATATGGTTAAGAAAATTCATACACTACGCAGATGTGATACCACCGCAAAATAAGATGTATTTACTGATATCCCCTTTAACAATTATTTATCGTTTTTTTGCTCTCGCATTGAATTCAGCGTAGTAGCAGTAGCTGGCACAAAAACCAACATTGCCGTTATAATAGGTATAAACCCAGCTGCAAAAAGGTTATTTATATCGATTGTTAACTCAAACATCCAATTAATTATTTTTATAATACCGACAAAAAATGGTAACATTACTGCAATAGACAACATACCAAATACAAATGATAAAACATAATCATAAAGCAACTTTCTTCTCGGCTTTGACATAAATTTCATAAACAAATTCACCTCTTCTTTTAGACTATGTAAATTTCCATATTGGATTTTGTATCTTAAATATTTTCCCTTAGTGTCTGCCTCTAACCGTTACAACCCGCGTCTAGCAGTTTTAATCTAATTGATAGATTTAACTAAATTAAACTTCCAAAATATCCGAGCCAAAAGCATCAGCACTTCGCCAGCGGAATCCTCTTTTTAAAAATGATATTCATACTTTATCCATCGGGGCTTTACACTCAAATCGAGAATCACGTATACCAAATAACAGCTTCACAAACATCCACATACGCTTATATTGATGTCGGCGAAACCTGTTCCATATCATGACCAATGAACTCAGATATACCGTAGGAATATATTGTGGATAAAATTTCCATGTAAATAGCAATCTATTTCGCATAGAATAATAATCAGCCAGTTCTGATTTTTCTTCCGGATGTTTAGCATTAGCCCCCACAACCGCTCCCTCTTTATGATAAACAACACTTCGCGGTTCGCAGGATAATTTAAACTTACCACGAGCTCTTTCAGCCCAATCTGTTTCTTCAAAATATAGGAAATAATCTTCACACATCAATCCTATTTTCTTCAAGAATTCCCTACTAACAAAAACAGAAGCACCAATAACATAGTCTATATATGGAATATCTTTTTCATCTAAAATAGTGCCTGATAAAGCGATCCATGGCTTATAGGTACCACCATAACCTTGGATACATGATCGATCCCAAGAATAAACTAATTTCGATCCGCACAATCCTATCTCAGGTCTTTTTTCCATATGTTCGACTAACCAGGATAATGCATCATCTTCTACCGTTGTATCATTATTTAATATCCAACAATAATCCATATCTTCACAAGATAATGCATGTTTTAATGCTACATTATTACCAGCAGCATATCCTCGGTTATTATCTAGTGGCATAAACACTACTTTTTCTTTGTCCAATGCATATTTTGATAAAACATCCCTTGAATCATCTATAGATGCATTATCGACCAGTATTATTTTATACTCATTAAACCTTAATTTCAGCAATGATTCTAAACATAATATAGTATCTTTTGCATTGTTATAATTCAAAACACAAATATATACCATCTTATAATATCCCCACTATAGATGTTTTTTGATTTTCCCTCTTGATATTTTTAGCTAACACTGCAAAAAACAAAATTGAATCGTAATAAAAATTAGCAAAACATAGCAATCCAATAACCACAAACATGGCCGATACTTTCCAATAATTATTTAATTCATATTTACTAAATCGCCAAAAGCTTAAAATAACAAACATAAAAAAAGGCAATCCAAAATATGCCATATACTGAAAAAATATTCCTTTAATGGACAATCCGCTTCCAGTTGTATCATTAACCATCCAAAGTATCTCCCTAGCGGATAAGCTAAAAAGAGGCACATAGGAATTTAATAAGTCAAAGGCATCTACATAATATTCTCTTAATATACTTTGAAACGCACCATACCCAGTCCCAAAAGGATAATCAATAACAATCATTACACTTGCAAGAATAGAGGACACTCGTGTAGCAAAAGATGTGGCATCAGATAAATCATGAACAAAACTATCCAATATGAGATTTTGAAATACAACATACCCCACTATTCCTACAGTAAGTATCAACAATGGTTTAAAAAATATATTTACATTGTCATTTAACAATATCCCAACTATAGCAGCAATCATCAAACATAAAACAGTACCTTTTGACCCACCAAGCAAAACAACACCAATCATCGATATTGCATAAATTATTTTTAGATATTTTCTATCACTGGCTTCTATGCTTAGCAGTCCCAAAATCATAGTTGTAAACGAAAACCAACTTGTTTCCGAAGCAAACCCATGAAATCTTTCATCACCTAATGAGCGATGTATTATCCACCCCATATCAACCTTTAAAACATCGCATAACCCCCATCCCAACATATCTATCAAAAAAGCAATCCAAATATATTTTTTTATTAACGGCAATCTATTTCTACAAACATAAAATACATAAACTTGTAAAAACAAACTAATACATCCAGTTATTGTTTTATATAAAGAAATTGTAATTTCCTCATTTACCCACAAACACATAAGGAGCGAAAAAACGATAACATACGCAAATACCCCAATTATAACATACAACCTACGAGCCATAATATTACGCCTATAAATTGCATAAAAACTTGATAGTAAAACCATTATAATAAGCGGTATATTAGATAAATATAATCCCACATAGTTCAATGCAGTTTCTGATAAACCAGAATCTTGAAATGGCAACAAAAAAAGAAATAATATGAACAATGCATTCATACTATATTGATACAATGATTTCGTTGAAACATCCATCAAGACATCTCCTCATACGCGGAAAAATATTTCTTAGCAGTATTATAATCACTTGGTATTCCAATATCTACAAAAAAGCCTCTATCTTTTATGCCGTAAATTTCCAACAATTCTATATTCAAAGATAAATATTCTTCAAAAGAAAATTTCTTATTTTCGTCCTTTAAAAGCGATCGATTCATATAGTATACACCGCCATTAATAAGACCATGATGCGAAAATTTCTTTTCATTAAAAGAGATGATACGACCAGATTTTTCCTCAACCGTACCATATCTATCAAAGTCATTCATTTCCTTTAACGAGAGCAATATATCCACATTTTTCTGCTTACAATAATCTACCATCTTATTATAATCAACTTGAAAATACGTATCGCCATTCAATACAAAAACCCTATTCTCATGACAGCTATTCATAGCTTGCCTTATTGCACCACCAGTTAATAAAGGCTTATCCTCTATCGAATAGGAAAGTCGCATTCCCTTATAGTTATCGCCGTAGTAACGAATAATAACTTCATGCATATAACCAACAGCAAGAACCACATGCGAAAACCCCGCCTTATACAAATCATTTAAAATAAACGTTAAAAACGGTGTCCCTTTGTCATCCATTGGCGCCATTGGCTTTGGCACATCTGAAACCACTTGTCGCAACCGCGTTCCGAAACCACCTGCTAATATAATCGCTTCCATATTCATCCCTCTTTACGGAATCGCTCTGGAATTTCATAGTCTTCCGCCTTAAAATAAATAACCTGCGTTCCATCTGACTCAAAGGAAAATGGCACATACAAAAGGCCTTTTAATGCATCCAAAACTTTAGACTGCTTTTCTTGTTCTACATAGAAAAGTAAAAAACCACCGCCGCCAGCGCCTAAGAGCTTCCCCCCTAATGCACCTGCACTAATTGCCTTTTTATATATCTCATCAATATTATCTGTAGATATATTCGATGAGATTCCTTTTTTCAATTTCCATGTGTAATCGAGCAACCTACCAAATTCATTAATATCTTTACTAGTATCCGTAAGAATATTTTCTGCTTCGCTTACAAGAGACTTCATTTCTTGTAATTGCTTAATTTTTTCAGATATATTTTTTTTAGTCTGTTGCTGTACATCTGATGAAAATCTAGAAAACCCAGTAAAAAACAACATCAAATTGCTATTAAATTCTTTTTTCTTCTGATTCGAAATGATAATCGGATTTACCTTGTAGCCATCTTTTGTCATATCAATACGATTCAAACCACCAAACGCAGCAGCTATTTGATCTTGTATACCACCTGCTTCTTTGCACAAAACACGTTCAGCATATATAGCCTCATCAGCCAATCGCTTTTTATCTACACGTTTTCCCTTCATACCGTAGAAAGCATTCAGCATACCTACTGCGAAAGAAGATGATGTCCCCAATCCTGTGCGTGCTGGCAAATCAGCTTCATATGACAGACGAATCTCATGCATCTCTTTGAATTTCATTAGGTTGCGTATTAACGGATGTTCAATTTTCTCAACATCCTTCACCCGTTCTGTTTTTGCGTAAACAAATTCGCTAGTATAATCGAAGAATCTTGGCAAATGGCGTACTGTTACATAACAGTATTTATCAAAAGTAGTCGATAACACCGAACCGCCATATTCTTCATAAAACTCCTTTATATCCGTACCGCCGCCAAAAAAGGACATGCGAAATGGTGTCTTTGTGATAATCAATTATTTCAGCACTCACTTTCGGACAAATTATTTAAAAACTTCAACAGGCTTTTCCTTTGGTCATAGTTTTCTCTTACATACATTTGAGCATTATCCACAATTTCTCTTGCGTATTGCTCTTCTCCGAATAGTTTCTTTATATTTTCTGCCATCTCTTTTGCATCATCGGTAACGATGATATCTCTCCCATGTAATAAACCAGTTCCCTCATTACCAACAGATGTTGCTACGACAGGCAGCCCTTCTATCACAGCATTGATTGTTTTTAATTTAACCCCTGCACCATGAAGCATTGGATTAACAAATACAGTCGCCTCATTATAAAGTGGTTCCAACTCATCTGGAGAATCATATACCTCAATATTGTTATATTTCAGCGCAAGTTTCTTCAGCCACTTAATACTCTGCCCACGTGAATTTCCTGCTATAACTAGCTTATATTGGGGAATATCATTTAATAATGGATGCACATTTTCAATATAGAATCGGATTCCTTCTTGATTATTTACCATAAAAAAAGAACCAACCATAAGTACACAATTATTTTTTAGATCTCTCCGTTTAAAGTCTAAAGCAACCGCTGTCGGTAAAAAACATCCATTCATCCAGGGATATTTCTTTTTATAGTCTTCCACTTCGTCATGAGAAACGAACATTACATTAGGTATATTTCGAATTAATTTCTCATCAAATGATTTAAACTTTCGCGATTCCCAATAGTAATAAATCTTTTTCACCCACGATGACGTTGCTTGACCTAACCCTTTAAAATAGGTCGATTCATCATTATTCATTCGTAATATTTTATGTTTAACTCGTAGTGTATCATTCTCTAAAACATCATATACATAAGAGCCATTTAAGATTATATAATCATAGGCCTTTTCGAATTTAATATGTTTTAAGCATCTGCGCGATACCATCTGTAAGGGACGATTGTACAGCATATCTAGTAAACGATTTTTTCGTGGCAAAATAGTAATCTCATCAACATATTGTTTTACAACTGCCATATAATCGTCACGAGGATATGTCTTCACCGTACATATTAAATGTATATATCCTCCCATCTCATGAATTGTTATTATTCGATTCCATGCATCTACACGTCCTCCATGATTAGGTGGATAAACAAAATCTCCCTCAATAAGCAAAAATCTATTTAAGTCTTTATTACTCATCTTTAATCCTTCTTGAATCTATTATTGTCTTTACCAAAGATTTATAGCATTTCATTGTATTATTAATCATATTATCTACTGTAAATAAATTTATATATAGTTCCTTTCCCTTAACCCCCATTTTCCAATAACTATTTTTCTCTTTTGGTAGAACCTCTAACACATTCTCTGCCTTAAAATCAACAATCAATCCATTTTCTTTGTCAACAATCAATTCTGGCAAAGCTCCATTTCTGCTAGCAATTACCGCTTTCCCATACTTCATTGCTTCTACCGCTACCAACCCGAAAGCTTCCCAACGCGAAGGCATAACTACCGCATCACAGTTTGCATAGTATTGGGCCAATTTATCATATGATAGCCAACCTAGAAATGTGATATTTTCCGAGTCTTTTTTTTTGATACAATAATCATTTCCCACGACATTATCGCCAATTAATGTAAGATGAATATCTTTTCTTTTGATGTTATTCATGGCATCCAGCAACAAATCCACGCCTTTTTGGGGATCAAATCTTCCTACGAATAGTAGATTGATTTTATTTTTGTCATAGTAATCAAAATTTGAATAATCAATGTCCATTCCATCTTTAGGTATTCCACTGTATATTAATCGTAGTTTTTCGCTAGGAATTCCATATTCCACCGCATGATTCATCTCATACTTTGACACATTAACAATCACATCGGTACAACTAGATAAAACCTTTTCAATCCACGCATATATCTTCTTTTTATATGTCGCAGTATCTCTAAGGAATGCCCAACCGTGGGCGTTATATATAATTTTCGGTCTTTTTTTTACTAGCAAATATGGCAACCGCATCATAACGCCAGCCCAGGTACTATGACAATAAATAATATCAGGTTGTATTTCACATACAAACCTCAATAACTGAGGTATTGTTTTTAAGGCCCCGAACATCGAACGTTTATAATGATAATAATGAATATGACTTGCTGCTAATGGCCAATCATGATCTGATTTTTCTTCAGCTAATACTAAATAATCCTCAATATCATTTTCGGCCGGATGGTGTAACAACATTTTTATATATGTCGCTACACCACCTTGAACATATTCTCCCACATGAAGTATTTTCACTTTACATCCTCACGTTTATACATAACCAATCCATAGAAACACGAAATCATGCATCCCAATACAAAGCCTATCGCTACAATAAGTTTCTTCCTCGGTGCTACGGGTTTATCTACATCCGGCAAATCGGCGTTGTCTATGATCTGGATATCCATGCTTTCCATGGCTTCCCGAATTTTGTCCTGTTCGCACTGCTGGACGAGGCTCAAGTATATCTGCTGTTTGATTTTGGCGTCGCTTTCGAGCTGGATGTAGTTCATCATGGCATCCGGCAGTTGGCCGATTTCGGCTTCTTTCTCGGATTTCTTGGCCTTGATAGCGGCTTCGCTGGCGCTGGCAGCGCTGGCCTCAGCCTGCGCGATAGCCTGCGTCTTCAGGATTTCCATCTGCGCCGCGTTGAGACTGGCGGCGTTGGACCCTACTACTGCGCCGACTTCATCCGACAGGGCACTCTGGAGCTGCGTGAGCTGGTTCTTAACGGCGATTACATCGGGATGGTTCTCGGTGTATTTCTGACGAAGGCCCACAAGCTCTACTTCCTTTTTCACGATCTGTGAGCGGATGTTCTGGACGGTGCTGTTATCGTTGATATTGTAGCTTCTGGCACCGGCTTTCTGTTCACCGAGTTTTTGGGTCGCTACATCATACTGCGCCTGCGCAGATTTTTGTTTTACCTGCATTTCACCAATAGTCTTGTCGTAGGCATTGAGCTGTTCGATAGCTAGTTTTGCCTGATCGGTCGGACTATAGATCTTGTGTTCTTTAGAATAAGCTGCCAATTTTGCGGCCGCATCATCAGCGTCCTGTTTTACCGTTTCGATGCGCTCGTTAAGGAACTGTACCAGGAGGCTCTGGGTCTGCTGGCTGTTTTCGGTCTGCATGGTCAGGAAGTTGTCCACGACTCCCTGCGAGATCATCTGGGCCTCTTCCGGCGTGCGGCCTTTGGCGGTTACTTCGATGAGGTTTGTTTGCTTGGTATTTTTGATGTCGAGCTGCTTCTTGGCAAAGTCTTTTGCCTGCGGCTTTTTGCCATTGGGCCATTCCATCTCATCGATAATCGGTTCGAGGACGCGGCGGCTCTTCATCAGTTCGATGTAGTTGGTCGGTGAGGCATTTGAGCTGCTGCCGCCGAGGCTACCGACGTTTATCCCCATGGCGGCTGCCATGGCTGCGGCGCCACCGATGTCCTTGCCGGCACTGCGGGTCTGGACGAGTGTCGTGGACTCGTACTGTTTGGGCAACAGAAAGGCTACGAGGACGGCAACGATCGTACAGGTGACAATGATGCCACCAACGATTTTTTTCCGCTCGAGCATGATCTGCAGGAGTCTGCCGAGGTCAATGCTTTCTTCTTTTTCCATGTGATTTTTCTCCCCTATTTCTTCTTATATTTCAATATGCACCATCATCTATACACATCTATTGCAATTATATAATTCGTGTGTTTTTATGTCAATTTTGCACACGCAAAAAACGCCCAGATAATTCGATTATTTCCAATTATCTGGGCGTGTTGTTTTGCTGTTTTGTTATATTATTAGGACTTTTCTCCCATCCAGCCAGGTACCGTTCCTTTGCGCATCATGTGATTGTCGATGCGCTGCAGGATGAGTCTGGTCTGATGGAGCTGACGAAAATGGATGTACTGGGCTTCGATGAGTTTCTGCCGTACGGTAGCTACGGACCACAGCAGATGCAAGATCTTTCCTCCTGTGAGTTCGATGTAACTGTGCCGCTTGGTTTCGGGATCTGCACGGAGGCCTTCGACATGACTGATGTTGATGTAGGCCCATGTCCGATGCTGGGTGCTGTAGCCCGGGGTACGGTATTTGAGTCCCACGAGCAGCATATCGAGCGATATCGGGAGCAGGAAGGCATGACGTGCGCCCAGGCTCGGCGCGTAGTGGTGGCCTATCAGCCGCAACGTCTTGTCCTCGTCCTCAGCATAGTGCCTGACGACGTAGCTGGCTGTCCGGTGCTCCTGTATGATGCACTCCCCGCTGCTCGTCAGGATCTTGGTTCCCTCTCCACCATCCGCGGTGGTAAAAGGAACGATGGCGTTTACTTCATGTGGATTTGGATAAATCATGGATGGATTCCTCTTTTCCATTATTTAATACAGGTCGTGAAACATTAGACGCCTTGTTATTATTATAAATTGATTAAATGTAAATTACAATCGAATCTGCATTGTTTTTTCGCACGAAAAGCTCCCCGCAATCCGCGAGGAGCCTTTCTCTATATCAAGGGCGGCGTTGAAGTTCTTTTACCAGGTTTGCCAGCTGCTCGGTGAAGTTATCCATCGAACGCTGGAAACGGGTTAGCAGGTAGAAGGTGACTACGATGGGAAAGCCAACGGTGGATATTGCCGTCAGGATGGTGTTTTCCATGGTCATGCGACGATTTCCTGATCGTCCACGTTCTGGATGTAAGCCTTTTTGAGGCCCACGGCCGGATAGCCGGCGACAATCAACGCCTTGGTGGATACGATGGCCTCAACGAAAGCATCGATATCCGTCTTCGTGATGTCGGCACGGGGATTCTGAACCGTAATCGTTGCCGTTTTGCCGTTAGCCAAGTTCATGAGGATTTTGAGTGTGGATTTCATAATGCATTCTCCTTTCACTATCTACCATTACGCTACGATGCTGCTGGCATCCTGACGGATGTAGGCGCTGACCGTGCCCGTCTGGAACTCGGCCAGTGCGCGGGCCACGGCGTAGAACTGGTCGTCCGTGAGCTCGGCGTTGATGTTGCTATAGGTGCGCTGGGCCAGCTTTTCTTTGCCATCAGCTGTCTGGCCGATGACAACTTTGAGGATGAGTTTCGTGGTGTTGTCTTTGCGTTTTGCCATTTGGATTACTTCCTTTCTATATGGGATGGTAGTTTCTCGAGGAGTGGTTCCTTGCCCCTCTCACTTTTATACATGACGCGAAAAGAAAAAAAGCAGCCTTTCGGCTGCAAAAAAAGATTATCTATCAAGTGTCAGCTGCAACGACTTCGGCTACGGGGTCGGCATCTTCGCGAACCTGACCGTTGAACTTATATTTAATAGAAAGAACCAACAGTCCAGAGAGGAACATGAAGGCTCCCATGATGTAGTACCCGAGGTCGAAATTGCCCGTGGTGGTTTTGACCCATGCCATCATGTTCGGGCCTACCCAGCCACCGATGTTGCCGCAGCTGTTGATGAGGGCGACCGATGCGGCTGCAGCCGATCCCGTAAGGAAAGTCGTCGGAATGGTCCACCATACACCCATGGCAGCATGGATACCGATAGCCGAGAGGCAGACGAGGAAGAGGGCCATGCCGAGGCTGCCCGCGTGGGGCGAGCAGGCCAGACCGACAGCGCCGACGAAGAGGGCACCAGCTACATGCCAGACTTTATCCCCCGTACGCGTGGAGGTATAGCCAATGATGATCTGCACAACGAGTGCTGCCGTCATCGGGATGGCGATAGCACCGCCCAGGAGCGAGGTCGAAAGACCAGAGAGTTCTTTAAGCACCGTCGGCATCCAGAAATAGAAGCCCCAGAAGCCAACGACCCAGAGGAAGTAAATGAGGCAGAGTTTGAGGACTTTCGGATCTTTAAAGGCTTTGAGGACCGTGTATTTCTTTCGGCCCTGCATAGCGGACTGCTCGGCTTCGTAGTTTTCCGTGAGATACTGTTTCTCGGCATCCGTGAGCCAGTGAGCCTGGTCTGGACGGTCTTTGACACAGAAGAAGAAGAATACGGCAAAAGCCAGGGCCGGAACCGCCTCAAGGATGAAGAGTTCCTGCCAGCCATGCATGCCAAAGAACGAAGTCTCTAAGAGGACACCAGCCAGTGGCGCACCGATGATGTTCGAGAGCAAAAGGCTCGTGAGCATCAGGCTCGTGGCCCGGGAACGTTCCGCCGCGGTAAACCAGCGCGGGAACAGGATGGAGTAGATAACCGGATAGAGGCTTGCCTCTGAAGCCCCGAGCAGGAAACGGCAGAGATAGAAATGGAATTGAGTCGTCATAAAGGCCATGGCCACGCAGACTAATCCCCAGGTGAACATGATGCGGGCGATCCACTTCGTCGCAGAGAATTTTGCGGCCACCAGCGATCCAGGAATCTCAAAAATGAGATAACCGACAAAGAAGATGCCTGCGCCGGCACCGAATACCTCCGGGGTAATCCAGGGGAGGTCCTGCGTCATGGTGAGTTTGGCATAGGCCACGTTGACGCGGTCAATGCAAGCGATGATGGAGACTAGGAATACCGGCAGGATGATCCGCCAATCCCGCTTGCGTTTGAGTCTGTCAAGGTCCAGATTTTCCATAGATGATTCCTCCTAAAATAAAATTTAACTATTGATAAAATAAAAAACGTCCGTCCCCATAAAGGGACGGACGTTATATCCGCGTTACCACCCAGATTCCATAGCGTTTTATCCGCTATGGCGCTCTACTACGTACTCTGGCGGCATCGATATAGTTTCTTCCTGCAATCAACGTACCATCATACGCGGCTCCTGTAACGGGGAGCTGCCGTGGCCACTTACTGACAGCGATTCGCTGCCGTTCGGCGCCATGTCTCGGAGATGATTTTCCGCTCCCGCTGTACTACCGGCTTTCACCATCCCCGGCTCGCTATGCGTCTCACCGTGAACATACTCTTTCTCGTCATCAACTGTGTGTGATATGTGTTTTGTTCTTTACAACTTTACATACAACAATACCACCAGCATGTAAAGTTGTCAACCATTTATAAAAATAAAATCCCCATCAAACGATTCTAGCATTAACTTACCTCCAAGCTAAGAGGTACTAAACAAACGTTCTTTTATTTTTTGAAAATATATGCTATCCTATATATAGCCTCCATCGAAAGGAGGTGTACATAATGTTCTTCCATAAATTCGTTGAGCTCATCGTTGCTCCGTTAATTGTCGGTGTGCTGCTCAAGTTATTTGAGTGGTGGTTGACGCACTAGGATTAACCAAAAACGTAGAACCCCCGCCAATCAGGTCCTAAGCTGATTGGCGGGGGTTCGTACATAATGTCTTCCATTCGTTACCTTGATAATAGCACGTCAACCATTATATGTCAAGGTAAATAATCCTCCTTTATCACCAAAGAAAAAATCTATGGTGCACATCGATAAATTATATCGTGCAATTTGTGTATTCCGTACGTATTTAATGATATAATGTCTATTGTAGATGCATAGTAGCGGTTTATATCGTCTTAACGATTGACAAAGTGTCAACCTCGTGCTATTATTCAAAACATATAATACTACTAGGAAATGGAGGGAATGACGCTTATGATTAAGCTCTCTCATATAGAGAAAACTTACGACAGCCCGAGCGGTCCGGTTAAAGCACTCAAGGGAATCGATCTTGAGATTGCGCGCGGCGAGATTTTCGGCATCATCGGCCTGTCCGGTGCCGGCAAATCAACGTTGGTACGCTGCATAAACATGCTGGAACGGCCTACATCCGGACAGGTCTTCGTCGATGGCAAGGAGCTGACGAAAATGTCTGCCAGCAAGCTTCGCGAAGCCCGCAAGGATATCGGTATGATTTTCCAGCATTTCAATCTGCTTTCATCGGCAACGGTCTATGAGAATATTGCTTTTCCGCTGAAACTTGCAGGGGCAGCTGCCGATGAGATTGAAAAGAAGGTCCAGCCACTCTTGAAGCTGGTCGGACTGGAGGCCAAGGCGCATCAGTATCCTTCGCAGCTATCCGGTGGTCAGAAACAGCGTGTAGGCATCGCCAGAGCGCTTGCCAGTGAGCCAAAGGTTCTACTGTGCGACGAGGCCACGAGTGCCCTTGACCCGCAGACGACCAAGGCAATTCTCGAACTCATCCGCGACATCAACCGCAAGTTGCAATTAACGGTCGTCGTCATCACGCATGAGATGCAAGTCGTCAAGGATATCTGCGATAAAGTCGCTGTCATCGACCAAGGCGTCATCGCCGAGCAGGGCTCTGTCATCGATGTCTTTACGAATCCGCAGCAGCCCATCACGAAAGAGTTCATCAGCGTACTGCTCTCGAACGATTTGCCAGCGGCCTTCCGCGGCAGCATCGTCTCCCAAGAGCCGTCCCCTGATGCCTATCTCTTGGTGCGGCTGACCTTTATCGGCGAACGGGCCGATGACCCGGTTATCGCCGGCATGATCCGGAACTTCCCGGAGGTGGAGACCACCATGCTCTTTGGCAACCTCGACCAAATCCGGTCGACGCCGTTTGGCCGCATGATTATAGGACTCACCGGTCCTCATGAGCGAGTCCAGGAGGCGCTTGCCTATCTGCAGGCAAAAGATCTCAAAGAGGAGGTGATTGGCTATGTTCACCGACATGATTCCACTGCTCACTAAGGCTTTGGGCGAGACGGTTTATATGGTGGCGGTATCCATGGTCATCGCCTCGGCAATCGGTATTCCGCTAGGCGTACTGTTGCATACTACCGGGAAAGGGCAGATTCTGGAGGCCCCAGGCCTTAATAAGTGCCTGGGCACCATTGTCAACGTCATCCGATCTATCCCATTCATCATCCTGATGGTCGCCATCATCCCGCTAACGCGCATGATCGTCGGCACGGCTATCGGCACCTCAGCCGCAATGGTTCCACTGGTCATCGCCTCGATCCCCTTTATCGGCCGTCAGGTGGAAACCAGCCTCAAAGAGGTTCCCTACGGTCTTATTGAGGCCGCCCAGTCCATGGGAGCTACCCCCTTCCAGATCATCTGGAAGGTCCTGTTGCCGGAATCCCTGGCTAGCATCACGGCCCAACTCACCACGGTCATCATCAGCCTGGTTGGCGAATCCGCCATGGCCGGTGCTATCGGTGGCGGCGGTCTCGGCGACCTGGCTATCCGCTACGGCTATCAGCGCTTCCGCCCGGAAATCATGATTGCCACCGTGGTTATCCTCATAATCTTAGTCCAGCTAGTCCAGCTTGTGGGTAATACCCTGGCGAAAAAACTAGATAAAAAGTAATCCGATTACAATTCAAGGAGGCTTACCTATGAAAAAGATTCTTGCACTTATCGCGGCTCTTACAGTCGCTACCCTTGCCCTCGCCGGATGCGGTGGCAGTGACTCGAGCAGCTCCGGCACCAGTGCGGTAGCCCAGAATTCCTCGGGCATGAAAACGCTGAAAGTCGGCGCCACGGCTGTTCCCCATGCCGAAATTCTCGAAGTGGTAAAACCGCTGCTCGAAAAAGACGGCATCAAACTGGACATCGTCGAGTTCACCGACTACGTCCAGCCGAACCTTGCCTTGAACGACAAGGAGCTCGATGCCAACTTCTTCCAGCATGAACCGTACCTTACGAATTTCATGGAAGAACATAAGGAAGTAAAGCTCGTAAATGCAGCTGGCATTCACATCGAGCCGATGGGCGTCTATTCCAAGAAGGTCAAAGACCTCAAGGAACTCAAAGATGGCGCTGTGATTTCCCTCCCGAATGACCCGACTAATGGGGGCCGTGCCCTGCTGCTGCTGGAAAAAGCAGGTCTTTTGAAGCTTAAAGAGGGCGCTGGCGAAAAGGCTACGGTCCAGGACATCGCCGAAAACCCGCACAATTTCAAATTCCAGGAAGTAGAGGCAGCTCAGGTGCCGCGTACCCTGGAAGATGTTGATGCCGCTGTCATCAACACCAACTATGCTATGCAGATTAACCTGGTTCCGACGAAGGATGCCCTGTTCATGGAGGACAGCACGTCCCCCTACGTCAACATCCTTGCTGTCCGCGAAGGGGACAAAGACCGCCCGGAAATCCAGGCCCTCATCAAAGCCCTGCAGAGCCCGGAAGTCAAAGCTTTCATCAACGAGAAATACAAAGGTGCTGTCGTCGCAGCCTTCTAATCTTATCGCTAAATTTTAAATGCAACAAAAAAGCATGTGGAATTGCCCACATGCTTTTTTGTTGCGTTTTAGAAGTTTCGCCAATACGTCCAATTTACGTTCGTAGAATTTACTTCAAACTCATCAAACTCTGGAATCGACTGCCCGTTTGTCGTTACCCAGAGGCTCTGGTTCTGACGTCCTTTCGGACTCAGCGAACCGAGGTACATGTCGTTGTAAAAATAGAAGTGATCCGAATATACCTGCGCACCGTTATTATAGAGCGTGATATTCAGCGTCATGCTGCTTACTTTCTGGATGGAATTATACGAACCGTTGTAGAAATAGCCGTCGATATCCAGTCGATTTGCGCTGGTGCGGCGAACACTGGTGGCCAGGAATTCTACGCCATTGGAAGCATCGATAATCCGCTGGTTGCGTGCAGCCTGGCGGTCACGGATGGCCTGTTTACGCGCGGCTTCGGCTTCAGCCGCACGGCGTTCGGCCTCGATACGTTTTTGTTCCTCGATGGCCTTTTTCTTGTTAATATAGGCCTTGAGATCATCGGGTAGCGCACTAAGCTGCATCGCCGTGGCAAAATCCGTCTTGGGTATCTGAATCTCGCCTGCACGTTCGGCCAAATCTTTGGTGTTGGCCTGAACGCGTTTTACCACCTCGTCTGTCCCCTTATCGAGAGGCTGATTGACGACTGTTTTGGTGTCATCGATGAGGCTGCGCTCCAGCTGAACAGCTTCCACCAGTTTCTGGTTGGCATCCTTGTACTTGCTGCCGGTACGCGAAGACTTGAGGTCGCGGGCCAGTTTATCCAGATTCTCGCCAGCTTTGTCCAAGCGGACAACAAAGTCCTTGGTCGCATCGGCATCGGGATCGCCATTGAGGTCTTTCGTCTCTTTCAGGAGATTCTGCACCTCGGTGACGACTTCCTCGCCCTTGACACATTTGGCTACATAGCGGTCTTCCGCTCCGCGGACATAGGCAAAGGCACCTACGGCAACGATGAGGAGCGCTACTACGATGCCGATAAGAATCTGCGTCGTATGTTTCTTTTTCGGCGGCATCGGCGCACCATAGCCGTAACCCGGCGGTGGTGGCGGAGCCATGTATGGTGGCTGCTGTGGCTGCACCATCGGCTGCTGCGGCATGCCCTGCTGCCAAGGCTGCTGCTGTGGCATAGGAGCAAGTTCCCGCACTGGCGGCATGCTCTGCGTGGCATCGAGCGGCGGCATTTCCTGTGCCTGCTGCTGCAGCTCCATTGCTGCCTGCGCAGCCTTCTCGGCCTCAGCGGCCTGTTCGGGTGTCACTACTGAGTCAGCAGGCTGCGCCGTCGGCTGGGCTTGTGTCTCCATCGCCGTGGTAACTGGCGGCTGCGGCTGAGTATTCTCCATCGCCTCATGATTCGATCCGTCAGCGGGCTGCGCTTCCGGGCGGGGCTTTCCGCACATCTCACAAAAATTGCCGGAATTCTTCTGGCCACAGGCACAGGTCCATTCTTGCTTTTCTTCCATTGGTTACTCCTTCCCTTGGTGCAATAATTTTGCCTTTACAATCCTTTTTACTGATTCATCGATTCGCTGCTGGGATATCTCCCCGTTTTCCACGGCCTCCAAGATGCCCAGATAAGCGTCCGTTGCATAGGAATATTCATGACACATCATAATCATATCCACCCCAGCCTTGACCGACTGAATGCCGCGCTCACGTGGGCTGCTGTATTTTGCCACAGCCCCCATGTTCAAGTCATCGGTAATGATGATACCATCATAGCCGAGTTCTTTGCGCAAAAGATCGGTCACAATCGCGGGGGATTGGCTGGCTGGCCGCTCAGGGTCAAAGGCCAGATATTTCAGATGCCCCACCAAAATGAAGTAATCTTCCTCCGAACGGCTGCTGATTATTCCCTTAAATGGCACTACATCGTTCTGCATGAGTTCTTCCCGGCTGGCCATGACCGTGGAAACATCGAGATGCGTGTCCACTGTTCCTCGGCCAATCCCCGGGAAATGTTTGAGCGCATACATCACGCGGTTCTTTTCATACCCTTGAGCTGCAGCCGCTAAGAACTTGGTCACCTGTTCCGGGTCCTGTCCATAGGAACGGCCGCGCGTGCCGCCCAAATCCGCCACGGGGGCAAAATTTACATTAATCCCCAAGTTTTTTAACTGCTGCGCGGTTCTATCCGCCCAACCCTCAGCCTTGGTGACATCGCCCGAGGCACCGATTTCCTGCTGGGACGGTGGTGGCGTGATGAATGCTTTGCCACGAACCACGGCACCGCCCTCTTCATCAATCCCAATGAATAACGGTACTTTCTGCTCGGCCTGCTCACGAAGATGAGCGGTGAGCGCCTTTGTCTGCTCCGCCGATTCGAGATTGCGGTCAAACAGGATGATATTGCCGATATGATACTGATGCAACATAAATAAACTATCATCATTTACATCCGTACCATAGATACCAATCATGACCATCTGCCCAACTTTTTCCGGAAGCGTCATGGATTCCACGATGGTATCGACCTGCTCATCCAATGTCTGGGCAGGTTTGTCCGCAAGCGCCTTCCCCGTATCAGCTGTCGACAGACAACCCGTGCAGAGTGCCAAGGCTCCCATCATAAAACTAAGGGCGATTGCCCATTTTTTCTTGATCATCATGGTTCTCCTGCTTTACTCAGTCGTGCGGCGAATACTGATGTAGTTGACCGTATCCGTTCCCTGAACTACCGCAAAACGCAAGATACCCATCTGTCCTTGAAGATCCGTATAGCGGTATTCGTAAAGGTCTTTGCCGCCATACTCAGATTTCATATAGTCTGTCCCATAGGTATTCTTGACTTCGCTCAAAGACGACCCCTGATGAAGGCCTCGTTTCGTCACCGCACTATCGGTCTCTGATACCAGCGATGTGACGATATCCCCAGAGGTACCGACTTCAACCGTTGGATACTGGTAAAATACCATGCCATCCTTCTGCTTGGTGGATATTTCCTGGCCCAGCGTCTCATGCATCTGAGCCACCGTCATTCCCAGATCCATTCCGCCCAAGGAAAGATCTGTCTGCATCTCACGGCTGCCCGCCTGCTTCTTGTCCGCATTCTGGTTTGGCGCTGCCTTCTCCCCGTTTTTGGATACCGAGCTGTAGTTGCTCGACGCCGGTTCATCGCCAAAAGCGCCTTCCTTCATGCCAAAGAATACCAGCACCAGCACCAAAAACAGAACGGCAACCCCCAGCCCAATCTTGAGGTTCTTATTCTTATTCTTATCCTCTGGCTGCTGGTAGGGCTGTCCATAAGCCGGCTGCCCGTATATCGGCTGCTGGTACTGCGGCTGATAGTTTGGCTGGCCATATTGCACTTGCCCATAAAGCTGCTGCCCATAGGGCTGCTGATTTTGCGGCGGCATCTGCTGCATAGGCGGCTGCTGTGGCTGCTGCGGCGCTTGTGGCTGGCTTACCGGACGTGGCTTCCCGCATTTCACACAGAAATTGCCCTTGTTGCCAGACTGTCCGCAACTGCAACGCCATTCAGCAGTCGCAGTTTCCCTATTCTCCATGAATAAACCTCCTAACACCAATGCCTACTGGCCTTAATGTATATTTAATAAGTCTAAAAATAATTATAACGCTATTATTCAAAGTTTGCCAAGAACAAAATATCCTACAGCCAATCACAAAACCCCCGCTGACTCCAAACAAGTCAGCGGGGGTATCTTCCCAAAACTTTTTCTCAAATCACTTTTATTTGCTGAAGAACAGCGCATGATACCCATTAATAAAGATAACGAGTACGATGAGCGGCAGGATCCAGGTCACATAGAAACGCACACAGGTTGGGAAGGCCGTGCCCTTACCGGTGTTGGCCTCCTTGATGAAGTTATCCCAGCCCCAACCATAACGGCTTGTACAGAACGCCAGATAGACCAGCGATCCCAACGGCAACAAATTATTGCTGACAAAGAAATCCTCCAGATCGAGCACCCCCGACCCTGGCCCCAGCGGCTGAAATCCGCTCCAGATATTGAACCCCAGCACACAGGGCATCGACAAGAGAATGATGACGGGGATACCCCAGCGGATGATTGTCTTGCGCGTTTTGTGCAGCAACTCAAAGAAGCAGACAATAAGGTTTTCGAATACCGCAATGACCGTCGACATCGAAGCAAACGTCATGAACAGGAAGAACAGCGTTCCCCAAAGGCGGCCGAAGGGCATCGCATTGAATACGTTTGGCAGGGATACAAACAGCAGATTCGGGCCGCTGGCCGGATTGACACCATAGGCAAAGCAAGCCGGGAAAATGATGAGCCCCGCCATGATTGCGACGAAAGTATCCAGCAGGACCACCCAGATGGCTTCACCGGTAAGGCGTTTGGTCTTGCCAATGTAACTGCCGAAAATTGCTAAGGCGCCAATGCCGATGGACAACGTAAAGAAAGCCTGGCCCATCGCGGCAAAGATGACTTCCTTAATCCCGAATTCCATCAGCCGTCCGAAATCCGGATACAAGTAGTAGCGCAGGCCCTCCTCGCCGCCCGGCAACAGAACACTGTTGATCGCGAGAACCACCATAAGCACCAGCAGACAGGACATCATGGATTTGGTAATCCGCTCGACACCAGCCTGTACGCCCAGATAGCAAACGCCGCCACAGAGCAGTACGATGGCTATCATATACCCAGCCATAGTCAACGGATCCTGCAACAGAGCACCAAAAACAGCCCCAACGCCAGCAGCATCCAGACCTTCCATGCCGCCCGAAGCCATCTTGTAGAGATAGTAGAGCATCCAGCCGGATACCGTCGTGTAGAACATCATCAAGAGCAAATTGCCCGCAATGGCTCCATACTTATAAAGATGCCACTTTGTCCCTTTCGGTTCGAGCGCATCGAAAGACATCGCCGCACTGCGGATACTCGCACGGCCAACGGCAAACTCCGCCACCATGATGGGCAGGCCCAGGATGGCCAGGAACACCAGATAAATCAGCACGAACGCCGCGCCACCGTATTCTCCCGTAATATAGGGGAAACGCCAGACATTGCCGAGGCCGATTGCACAGCCAGCGGAAACCAGAATAAAGCCCAGACGGGTCGAAAAACTTCCTCTTGATTCCAATAAAGCACCTTCTCTAATTAAAATTCCGTTGCGGCCGGAAATGTATCTCTTTTAGGTTTACAATGATACACTCCTATACGCAATTACCTATCTATATTACCGCATCGGCTTAATTTTGTCCAGCAGGAATCGACATCCCTTCGTAACGTCTGCATAGGTGACTTCAAAATTCCCCGTATACCAGGGATCGGCCACCTCACGGGATTCCCCGGCATATTCCAGCAGCAAATGGCACTTTCCCTGCGGATCGCCGCCTGTCAAGCGCGATAAATCACGCATATTTTCATCATCCATGGCGATAATCAAGTCATATTCCTCGTAATCACTGCGCCGAATCTGCCGTGCTTGCCGCGGCGTAAAGGGAATGCCATGAGCCGTCAGCACCCGCTTCGTTCCCGGATGCGTATCACTGCCAACCTCATCGGTGCGGCAGGCCTTCGATTCGACAAGAATCTCCTCCGTAAGCCCAGCCTTTGCCACCATATCCTTCATCACAAACTCCGCCATCGTCGACCGGCAGATATTGCCATGGCAAACAAATAATACGTTTTTCATACTCAAAACTTTTCTTCCTTCCTTGATTTATGCGGCTTCACTGCCTTCCCTTTTCCGTCGCAGCCTAACGAGCGAGGCAATCAGTAATTTTCACTCATATAATTCGCAATTGCTAGGGCGATGTTATTGTTCACCGTACCACCGCTTAAATAGCGGCAATCCACGCCCTTTCCCCAGCGGACGTCTACCACCGTATACGGGTCATAGTTTTTGCGGCCCGGAATCAGATTCTTGCACCGAATTCCAACATGCGCATGATTGGTTCCTACCATGGCGACCGAAGAGTCATCAATTTCTACCAACCACGCACCGTCGTAGGTCTTCACCGCACCAGCTTCTGCTACGGAAACTGCAAAGGGAGCCGGCGCCATCAACGGTGCCACAGCCAAAACGCCCCCCAACAAGATACCTGCTAAAACCTTTTTCATAAGAAATTCCTCCTTTACCAATAACCAAGGTAATAGACTCTTTTCTATTATATCGTATTTTTCCTCTTTTTTATAAAAACAAAACGCAAAATGGCATCACCACGGAAACGGTAATGAGACGAATATCTGTGGTATAATGAAGAACGAAACTGCAAGAAAGATGGTGCATTTTATGCTTACAAAAGATATTGAAACGATTATCGCCAAGGAGCTCAAGGTACGCCCGAAACAAGTAGCAGCGGCTATCGAACTGCTTGACGATGGCAATACGGTTCCCTTCATCGCCCGCTACCGCAAGGAAGCCACTGGCTCTCTCGAAGATGAGCAGCTGCGCCAGCTGGAGGAGCGCCTTTCCTATCTGCGCAATCTGGCCAAGCGTCAGGAAGAAATTCTCGGTAAAATTGCGGAACAGGGCAAGCTCACCGACGAGCTCCGCACGGCCATTGAGAAGACCACTAAACTGCAGGAACTGGAGGATCTTTACCTTCCTTATAAACAGAAAAAACGCACCCGCGCGATGATGGCTCGGGAGCGGGGCTTAGAGCCCCTCGCCAATGCGATGATGCTGCAGGCCCAGACCAAGGGCTCCGTCCTTGAGGAAGCAGCCAAATTCATCGATGCGGAAAAAGGGGTAGAAACCGCCGAGGATGCCCTGGCCGGTGCCAGGGATATCGTTGCCGAAACCACCATGGAGGACGCTTCCCTGCGCAAGAAAATGCGCAACCGCCTCTGGAATATGGCCGTCCTCACTACGAGCCTTTGCGATGACGCCGCCGAAGAGGATAAACAGGTACTCGAAATGTATGCCGAGTACCGTGAACCCGTTCACACGCTCCCCTCTCACCGCATCCTGGCCATTAACCGCGGCGAGAAAAAAGGGGCCCTCAAGGTGAAACTCGAAATCGACCATGAGGAGAACTGCCGCCGCATCTATAACGACATCCACCGCCAGCCCTCCATCTTCGATGACTGCCTTCGCGCTGCCATCGAGGACGGCTACAAACGCCTGCTGCTGCCGGCTCTCGAGCGCGAAATCCGCGCCCAGCTCACCGAAGAAGCCGAAGCACAGGCCATCAAGGTTTTCGGCGTAAATCTGCGCCAGCTGCTGCTGCAAGCACCACTGGCAGGCCATACGGTCATGGGACTTGACCCAGGCTACCGCAACGGCTGCAAGATGGCCGTCGTCGATGCCACAGGACAGGTTTTGGACCACGGTGTCCTGCAGATTACCCAAAGCGACCGCGCCAAGGAAGCCGCCGCCAAGACAGTACTGGCATCCATCAAGAAAAATCACGTTACGCTGATTTCTATCGGCAACGGCACGGCCTCATATGAGACGGAGCAGTTCACCGCAGAACTCATCCGGGAAAACGACCTCACCGACGTTCACTACATCATTGCCAACGAGGCTGGTGCCTCCGTTTACTCGGCCTCGGCTCTTGCCAAGGAGGAACTGCCGGAATACGATGTCGTCATCCGTGGCGCAGTCTCCATTGCCCGCCGGGTACAGGACCCGCTGGCCGAACTCGTAAAAATCGACCCGAAGGCTATCGGCGTTGGCCAGTACCAGCACGATGTCAATCAGAAGGAACTTTCCCAGACGCTTGACGCTACCATCGAAAGTGCCGTCAACCATGTCGGCGTCGACCTCAACACGGCTTCTGCCGCACTTTTAAAACATATCGCCGGCATCAACAGCACCATTGCCAATAACATCGTTGCCTACCGTAACGAAAACGGCACGTTTATGAGCCGCCGCCAGCTGCTCAAGGTCCCCCGTCTCGGCCCCGCCGCCTTTACCCAGTGTGCTGGCTTCCTGCGCATTGCCGGGGCAAAATCGCCGCTGGATAACACACCGGTCCACCCAGAATCCTATAAACTGGCGGAAGCCATCCTAGATAAACTCGGCTTTGACCTGCAGGATCTGTCTGACAAGAATCAGCTGGCTATGCTGGCCGCCAAGAGCAAACTGGTAGACATCGCCAAACTAGCCAAAGACCTCGATGCCGGGGAGCCAACGGTCAAGGATATCCTCGATGCGCTGGTAAAACCAGGCCGCGACCCGCGTGAGGACCTGCCTGCACCGCTTACCCGCCAGGCTATTGTCAAACTGAGTGATATCAAGCCGGGCACCATCATGCGCGGCACCGTACGCAATATCACGGACTTTGGCGCCTTTGTAGACATCGGCCTGCATCAGGATGGCCTCATCCATATTTCCGAATTGTCCAAGAAACGGGTCAAGCATCCCCTGGATGTCCTGTCTATCGGTGATGTGCTGAATGTCATGGTCATCAGCATTGACGAAAAACGCAACCGCATCGGTCTGTCACTAAAACAAGTGCCAAAGGAGGCGCAAATCGGATGAGCCTGCTGGAACAAACCATCGCCATCATCGAACCCGCCAATTGGGAAATCCCCCAAGCGGCGGCCAAACGCATTAATCAGGTCATGGAGGATGATGATCTAAGCCTCGGCGGTCTCCGGGATCTATTACTGCGTTATCTTTCCATAACCGGAAAGCGCCATCCCCAAGCACCGGAAAAATGTACCATCATTTGCTGCGCCGACCACGGCGTGGCCGCAGAGGGCGTCAGCGCCTATCCCCCCGAGACTACCCTGCAGATGACTCGCAATTATCTCATCAGTCAGGGAGCAGCCGCCAATGCCTTCGCCAAATATTGCGATTCTGAGCTACTGGTGGTCGATCTGGGCATCGCCGACGATGCTTCGGGTATTCCAGGACTCATCGACTGCCACATCGCCGACGGCACCGCCAATATTGCCGAAGGCCCCGCCATGACCCGGAAGCAGGCCATCCTGGCCCTCGAAACGGGTATCGACATCGCCAATCAGGTCATGGACAAGGGCTTTGACTGCATCCTACCCGGGGAAATGGGCATTGCCAACACCACTGTCAGCGCGGCTATCACCGCCGCCTGCTGTGGCCGCCGGGCGGTGGAGACCACGGGCCGGGGCACCAACATTTCCGACGAACGATTGCAAAAGAAAATAAGCATTGTCCAACAGGCCCTAGATATCAACCAGCCTGACCGTAACGACGGCATCGATATTCTGACCAAAATCGGCGGCTTTGAATTCGGCACCATTGCCGGTATTATCCTCGGTGCCGCTGCCCGTCACGGCACGGTAATCCTCGATGGCGCCAACACCAGTGCCGCCGCGTTGATTGCCCAAGCCATCGCCCCGGAGTCCATCAGCTATGTGATTGCCTCCCACCTCAGCGCGGAAAAATCCCATGCCTTTGCCCTGGAAAAACTCGGCCTGCAGCCGCTGATGGACCTGGATTTGAAACTGGGCGAAGCCTGCGGCTCCAGTATTTTGGTCACGATGCTAGAAGCAATGCTCTCCGCTTGGGATGTAATCGACAAGCTCCCCCAGGAACCTGTCGAAACGCCCTTCCATCAGGAATTCATGCGCCATACCATCCCCAAGATTACCGATAAAACCTTTGATTTCTACCTGCATACGATGCAGGATCTCGATTACGAGGCCCTGCATAACTGCCAGCACCGCATCAATAATCTGGCAAAACCCTTGGACAGTCTCGGTTATCTGGAACAAATTGCCGCCGAGGTAGCCGGCATCATCGGCAGCGAACAACCCGAATGTGGCCTGGAGCGGGCTCTGCTGGTTTTCACCGGCCGCCAAACCAATTCTCTGCAAGCTCAGCTCACCGCCGCCTTTGCCCAGCATGCTGGCGCAGATGTAACTTTAGCCCACCTGCGCGATGGACTGCCGCCAACAGCCGCTTTCGATTTTGGCCGCGAACAGGCAGAGTACCTGTCACTGACCTACCCACTTTTGGGACTGGCACTGACGGAACTCGACGAAGATGCGCCCTTTGGAACGGCGGCTATAGAGTTCCAAACCACCCTGCTGAATCCAGACGGCAGTCTTCGCTACCCGGCGGATGAGTTCTTACAAAAGGCCCCCGAGGCCTACCAGGGCGCTATTGGGGCCATTATCGGGGCGATTATCGCCGCAGCCCACAACAGCAGTTTCATCCTGCTCGATGACGAAGCCACGGAAATCATCGCGCGCTACACCGAGCTTTTATGTCCAGAAGTCCGGCCCTATATTCTTCATGTCCAGCCGGCATTACTGCAGGCCGATATTACTTTACCCGGTGGCATTATCGCCGCCCTCGGTCTGAACATCACGGAAGCCGCCCTGCACATGCTAAATGACATGCGCACCTTTGCTGATACCAAGGTATCGATTTCTCAGGACGGTCCCGGTACCAGCAAGCAAATCCCATAACCCCGAATGCAAAAACCCGGCTGACAAAATGTCAGCCGGGTTTTTGCTGTGAATTTATGTTTAAGGAATTATTTAGAAGGCTTATTTTATCTCTATCTCGGTCGAGTGCTGAACTTCAGCGGCTTTCGGCATATTCACATGCAAAACTCCATCTTTGAATTCTGCTGTGACGCGATTTTCGTCGATATTGTCGATGTAGAACGAGCGGCTCATAGAACCGGAACGGCGCTCACGCCGGATATAGTTTCCCGCCTCGTCTTTTTCTTCCTTCGACTCATCCTTCTGGGCCGAAATAGTCAGATAGCTGTTCTGATAGCTCAGGTGAATGTCTTCCTTTGCCATCCCCGGCAAATCAGCAGTAAGCTCATAGCTGTTCCCGTTGTCTTTGACATCGACGCGCATGCCGCCAGCGCCATTCCAACGGTCCATAGCCGGGAAGAAATCATCTTTGAAAAATGGTTCATCGAATACATCCCAAATCGACTGTGGACGCTCACTGCTCTTTGCGAGATTGTTTCTTGCACCAAATGGAACTAAACCAAACATAACTGTCGCCCCTTTCAAGACTGCGCCATAAGTTTCAACAGCTCATGGTATTGATTTATCTCAGGAGGTTTCCCTCTTTTCATTTCTTATTATAAATCAAATAGACAAAAAGTCAATAGGTCAAAGTAAAAAAAATAACCAAGGCCATGCCCTAGTGGCATGACCTTGGCGGAAGTATATAAAACTATATCAGAATCTAAACTGCTTGAGTGCCTGCTCCTGCTCGGCTGCCATATGGGAAAGGGTATCGCTGGCAGAGGCAATTTCCTCCGAAGAAGCAGACTGCTCTTCGGTTGCTGCCGATACAGATTCCATATGCTCGGACACTTCCTGGCCCTTGCTGCTGACCTCGGTGACCGAATCAGAGATGTTCTGCGCATCCTTATTTACCATGCGGATCGCTTCATCCATCTCCTTCGTCTTCTCGGCACCATCCTGTACCAAGTCATGGATGCGGTTGAATACGGCCTGGAGTTCCTCAACGGATTTAGCCCCAGACACAACAGCATCACAGCCCTGTTTCATGGATTCAACGGCCTCAGAGGTATCCTGCTGCATCGCATTGATGAGCTCGGCAATCTTCTGGGCGGCTTCCTCAGACTGCTCCGCCAGTTTGCGGACTTCCTCAGCCACGACCGAGAAGCCACGGCCCTGCTCGCCGGCACGAGCTGCCTCGATGGCAGCGTTGAGCGCCAGCAGGTTCGTCTGACTGGCGATCTCCGAAATCGTATCTACGATTGCACCGATTTCTTCGGAACGGTTACCCAGGCGGCTTACCATTTCGGCCGTGCTGCTGACCGTTGCCTCCACATCGCGGATTTCGCGGACGGAGGTCTCCAGTGCCTTATTGCCCTGTTTTGCCTCATCGGCAGCCGTCATGGAATTCGTCGTTACCGCATTGGCATGGGCACGCATAGTCTGAATCGAATCGTTAACCTTCAACAAAAGATCCTGGCTTTCCTTAATCTTGTTTTCCTGTTCTATAACCAGATGAGCAGCCTCACCGACGGACTCCGCCGACTGGACCGATGCCTGAGCCGACTGCATGGAAGCCTCTTTCAGGTTGCCCGACGACGAGCTGATATCCTTGATGGCGTTGCTGATGCCCCGCATATAGGTGCCGAGTTTCTGCTGCATCTCCGAAAGGACCCGGGACAGGTGCCCGAATTCATCGCCACGGTTAAGGGCCAGTGCCGTACCGCGGAAGTCGCCATCACGGAGTTTTTCACATACGGCCCGCATTGCATCAAGGGCATTAGTGATATTGCGTGCCGTCATAAGGCTGGCACCTGCCTGCACCAGCAGGGCTACCAGCGTGACAATCATAATCATCATAGCGGCAGTACTGTTGGCATCGCGGCTAGCCTGTTCATTGGCCTCGGCCTGTTCGTTGACCTTCTGTTGCTGGTTGTGGAAAGCATCGCGCAGCCCGCGGGTTGCCGGCGAACCTTCTTTTTCATAGTAGCTCAACGCTTCTACGTTTTTGCCCTGTTTGGCCAATTCCACCGTGTTGTTCATAATCTTTTTGTAATTGGCCCACTGCGTATCAATATCGGAAGTATCCTCAATCGGCATTCCCTTGACCGCGGTTTTATATTCCGCGATGGACTTCTCGACATTGTCCTCAGCTTCTTTTTTCTGTCCTAATACCTTATTAAGACGCTCTGGATTGTCTTGCAGAGTTACTGCCTGCAGCGTCTTTACCATCATGACGCGGCTGAACTCTACTGCCGTTCCGAGTTTCTGTACGCCCTGCATCTCATGGTCATACATGCTCTTCATCGCATTATCCGCATTGCTGAGCGAACGATATCCGGTGACACTGATTCCAATCATAGCTATTGCCGCTACCGCGACAATCAACATTAGCTTATAGGCCACTTTTAGTTGATCAAAACCCATAATCGACTCCTCCTAATTACACATCCCTAACATTACATCTACACACCTCTAAGATTTTACCATTCCCCAAGATTGTATACTAATTATTTTTTCCTATATCATCCATAAGTTTTTCTTATGGCAATCGGACTTCTGTCCCTTTTTTCCGTCGTACTTATTCTTTTTTTTACATTATGCTATTGACACACCTCATTTATGACGCTATAATGTAAACATATTAAACATGTATGATTTATTGTTTATAAACTCTACTATCCCACAAGCAAGAAAGAAGGTATTTTTATGACCGATTCCAAACAGGACCGCGTCAAAACAGCACGTGACGAAGCTTTGCGCCAGCATAATCCTGGTGCCAGCCGCCAGCAGATGCTTCTCTGGTTCAGTGCACTGATTCTCGGTGGCATACTCGGCTCTTTCGGTATCACCGCCCTAAATGAGCTATTCAACTTTATCGCGACAGTATTCACGCGGCTTTTCCAATTTATTGCCGTCCCAACCATTGCCCTCGCGGTTATCACGACTCTTTCGTCCCTGGGCGGGAAAAAAGAGACCAAGACGATTTTCGCTCATGCCGTGACCTATACCCTGCTCACGACATTTTCGGCCGCAGCGGTTGGCCTGCTGCTCTATCTCTGGATTGCCCCGGGCAATCTTCCTGCTGAGGTGGTCGGCGCTGGTGCCGCCTCTGTACCATTGGATAAAGTCGGTTCCCTATCCTACTATGACCATATCATTTCCGTCATTCCGAACAATCTGTTGCAGCCGTTCCTGGCTGGCAATGTACTGTCGGTTATGCTGATTGCGGCTTCGGTTGGCCTGGCTCTTGCCTTTATGCCCAAAACCGAGAATCGCGCCATTCTCATCAAAGGGCTTTACGGCGTCCAGGAATTACTGTTTACGCTTATCAAGGCCATTCTTTGGGCACTGCCCCTTGGCATCCTGGCTTTTGCCGGCCAGCTGGCCGCCCAGATTCAGGCCGGGGTCATCGTCGGCGCACTGGGCAAGTATGTTGCCGTTGTCCTTGGCGGCAATGCCATCCAGTTCTTTGTGATCCTGCCACTCTTCCTGCTGTTGCGCGGTCTTAATCCGCTTGATGTCTTCAAGAAGATGAGCCCTGCCGTAGCCGTGGCTCTCTTTACCAAGAGCTCCGCAGGCACATTGCCAGTCACCCTGGCTTCGGCCGAGCAGAATCTCAAGGCAGATACGCGCATCTCCCGCTTTGTCCTGCCCATCTGCACCACCATCAACATGAACGGCTGCGCTGCCTTTATCCTTGTCACGTCACTCTTTGTCATGCAGAATGCTGGCTTTGAATTGACGCTGGGCACGATGATTTCCTGGCTCTTCATCGCAGTGCTCGCCGCTGTCGGCAATGCCGGTGTCCCCATGGGCTGCTACTTTCTGACGTTGTCGCTGATGAGTTCCATCGGCGCTCCCATCGGTCTCATGGGCATCATCCTGCCGATTTACACCATCATTGATATGATTGAAACGGCCGAAAATGTCTGGTCTGACGCATCGGTATGCGCGATGACCGACCATGACCTGAAGGGCAAGCTTGCGGAAAAAACCACCCCAATAACATCGCTCTCCTAAACCTATTTCCATAACAAAGGACCTGGATTATTCCAGGTCCTTTTTATTTCGCGTTACTGGCAGTCATTTCCTGCCAAATAAATCTTTTTATTTGGTTTTCAAACATGGCGCTCGACTTCAAATCGCCAGAGCTGATACGGTTCGTTTTCGCCAATATTGCCTTTGCGGCGCGCGATGGCAATCTGCTCGCCAACACTGTCTATGCCGGGCAAATCCGGCAATAACAGGCCGCAGCGATCGCCGCTCTGAACGATGACGCCATAGCGTTTGGTATCCAGCTGCTCCGATGAATCGATGGGTTCCGGCTCCGTAAGTACATCCACATCGTAGACCAGCTGGGCAAGTTCTTCCGGCTCCACCGGCGAAAACCGCGGGTCCCGTGTTCCAGCGGAAACGGCATTGTAGAGGATTTCTTCGGCCAGATTCTGCCGAACGGGCTGGATGGTGCCGATGCAGCCGCGCAGCTGGCCGTCCTTTTTAAGGGAGACGAAGGCCCCGCGACGCTGGTTCTGCAACGCCGCCAGCATATCCTTGGGGATGGCCGCCAGCTTATTGGTGCGCACAAAGGTCTCCAAACTTAGCCGCGCCAGTTTTACCAGCGAATCTTCCCGCTCCCGGATAGCCTGCATGGCCTCGGCTTCACACCGTGCCAGCTGGGCACCGATGTCCCGGGTGGCGTCAACCGCCCCAGGCAGGAACCAGCCCACGCCATAGCCAACACCAAAGGGCCCTTGATAGGAAAGCAGTTCGGATTTTACCTGCCGCCCATCCAGCGTCCCCGCCATAATCCAAAAGGACCGCAAACCGCATTCCGCCGCTCCATTCGCAAGGTCTGCCGGTGTCAAAAGCAAATCCAGGAAATCTCCACTGCGGAAAACCGCCTGCATCCGCCCATCAAATACCGGCCCCTCAGCCGCAAAGCCATAGGGACCCTCTTCCTTTAGCTTATGGGACAAGTCGCCGCTGGCAATGACCAGCACCCTTCGCCCCAATTCCTCGGCCACGGCAGCGATATGCTGCCCGAGACGGTAATGATCCCGGGCCGGCAGTCCCGACAGGCCAATCCGCAGGATGGGAACATTACGCAGATGCTGCTGCAGGAAATACAGTGGAATCATCGTGCCATGGTCTAACGCGGGATCCTTTTCCCCCAGCGTTCCCGCGGGAAAATCCGCGGCTTTCCAGCGCTTGACCAAGGCCTCGGAAAACTCGGTGTCATACCTAGCTTCCACCCGAACCTGGGGCGCCCGAAAGGCGGCAAAGGAGCCCGACGCCCCCGCGCCGGGGGACAGGTGGAAATAGTCCGCGTACAGAACCGTATGGGGGCTTAGAATCACCACCGTATCCGGCCGCAGGGCCGCCGCCCGCTCCATGACCCGCTGATAGGCCGCAATCGTCGGAGCTATCTGTTGTTCTTCCCCGTGACCGACTTCGGGAATGATTAGTGGCGGATGCGGCACCGCCATCGCTGCCAAAATTGCCATCAGAATCTCCTCCCATCATCTGAGACATTTCCTCGACAAGTCCTCGTCTTTATTTTACTCTGCCCGATGCGCCGGAGCAATCATCGTGTAGAAACAAACAACGCCGAGCGCGTAGCCGATGACCATGATTACTGCCATCGGAATCGCCGTATGGTCGCCCATGATGCCTACCACTGGCATCATACAAGCACCGAGAATCATGGAGAAGAAGCCGACAAGGGCACTGGCACTGCCCGCATTATGCCCCTGCCGCGAAAGCGCCAGCGAGAAGCTGGCGGCCCCCATAACCGACAGCGGAACCACCGTCACAAACAGCACCGCCACCGTATAGGTGATGGGCGCAGCCAGCCAAAAACCTGCCAGCAGGAAAATCGCCCCCACCAGCGGAATCAGAATCGACCATTTCAGCAAGAGCACATCCGACACCCGTCCTGCCAGCCGTGCCGGCAGCATGCCAGCAAGCATCAGCCCCATTCCGATAAAGCCAAAAATCAAGCTGAACATCTGGGGCGATACTTGATAGATATTCTGGAAGACAAAGGAGGAACCGGCCAGATAGGCAAAGAAAGCACCGAAGATAAAGCACTGCAGCAGGCAATGCCCCAGGAAGTAGCGGTCTTTTAGCAGCTGCGGATATTTCTTGAAGGATTCCCCCAGGTTTTGCAGCCGCTGGTCCTGGGGCAGGGTTTCCTTATAAACGAGAGTTGCCAGCGCCTGCAGGATGCCAATGAATACCAGCACCACAAAGACGCCCCGCCAGCTGGTAAACAGCAGGATTTGGCCGCCCAGCACCGGCGCCAGTATGGGGGCCAGGCCATTTACCATCATCAACAGGGCAAAGAAGCGCGTAAGCTCTGCACCCTCACAGACATCGCGCGCAATTGCCCGGGCGATGACGATGCCGCTGGCCCCGGCAAAGCCGGCCAAGAAGCGGAATACCAAAAACAGCCGGATATCCTGGGCAAAGACACAGCCTGCTGTCGATACGATAAACAAAAGCATCCCGATGAACAACGGCCCTTTCCGCCCATAGCGGTCACTCAAGGGCCCGGTAAAAATCTGCCCCAGCGCCATGCCGATAATCGTCATCGTCAAGGTTAGCTGGGCCAAGGAGGCCGATATACCCAAATCCAGCTGCACCGTCGGCAGTGCCGGCAGGTACATGTCGGTCGATAAAGGTGCCATGGCGGACATGATGCCTAAAAATACCGTCAGCCACAATCGCGTTTTATTTGTCATTTGCATATTTTTTCCTTTCTGATAAGCGTAATGGAGCCATTTTAACAGGATTTTCTTAAATATTTTATTAAAATCAGATTAAATTTCTCGCTATATTTTCTTGACGGCAATCCGCGTGATAAAACCGCTCGAATCACTCAGACTCATATTTTCCAGAATACTTTCTTCATAGGAAAAGGCACCAACCTGGCAATCATTCTCCTTGATATACTGCCGCAGCAGTCGGTAGGCCTCAGCCGTATCATCATAATCCCCTTGGAAATAGGTGACGAGATAGGTCCCTGCCGGCCGCTCGTACCGGTATTCCCGTTCCACACTGCGATAGGGGCCATGGATTACGGTAAAGAAATGACTGAGTATGCCCTCCTGCCCGGGCTGCAGGAAATCCCGCGCTGCCACCATCGCACCAACGCCCAGACCGGCACTTAACTGAAGCTCTGTTACCTGCCGCTCATGTTCCGTTGCCATCTGCTCGACCATAGGCCAATCCTCAGCAGCAGCCTGCCGCCTCGTATTGCGCGAGAGTACCAACCGCGCCGCGGGCAGTTCCAATTCCTCCACTTTTCCGCAGGCCACTGTCTTGGCGAGTTCCAGCAGATGGCGCTGATTTTCTACAATGCGCAGCTGCCGCCGGATTTTGGCCTGCTCCTGTTTCAGCCATTGCTGCTGCTCCCCCAGCAGGGCATCCAGCCGCGCCGGACTGCGATGCTCCATGTATTCCTTGATTTCGGAAATTTCCAGCCCCATGCCGCGCAGCATGCGCAACAGATAAAAGGGATAGAACTGCCGGAATGAATAACTGCGGTAGCCGTTTTCTGCCACATGGTCCGGCTTGAAAATTCCCTGTTCATCATAATAATGAAGGGTGCGTTTGTTGACCCCGACAATCCTGGCAAATTCCCCGGTGTGAAATGTCAGCCTCCGTTTCATGGCCTCCCCTCCCTTGACATTACAGTTACTGTATACTTTAAGATAACTATACAAGGAAATTACAAGAAAGGAAAGATATTTATGGAAAATAGCAACTCCACACCACTGGCGCAGCGGTTCACTATTTTTTCCCTGCTGCGCTTCGCCGCTCCTTCGATAGGCATGATGCTCGTCATCTCGCTCTACACGGTGACCGACGGCATCTTCATTGGCCGCTATGCCGGGGCGCTGGCCCTGGCAGCTTCCAATATCGTCTATCCAGTCATCAATCTGGTATTGGGACTGGCTATCATGCTGGCTTCAGGCGGGTCTGCCATCGTGGCGAAAAATCTAGGGGAAGGGCAGGTTGCCGCCGCCAACCATCGCTTTGCCTGGCTGACCGCAGCTGGGGCAGGGATTGCCCTTTGCCTCGCCTTAAGTGTTGGCCTGTTTCTCGCTCCCATCCTGGATTTCCTCGGCGCCAGTCCAGCAATGCTGGCTGACTGCCGCCTCTACCTCGGCATACTGCTGCCCTTCTTCCCGGCAGCAGCTCTAATGGTCATCTTCAATGCCTTTTATATCGCCGATGGCCGGCCCATCCAAGGCTTCCTCGTATCCGTTGCCAGCGGTATCACCAATGCCGCTCTGGACTACCTCTTTCTGGCTGAGTGGGAACTCGGCATCAGCGGCGCGGCACTGGCCACCGGCATAGCCGACCTGCTGGCTGCCGGCATTGGCCTTATCTACTTCACACGCTTTAGCCGCACCCTGCATCTTCGCGCCTTCCGGCCAGAGCTTCCGGTTCTGAGCGCTGCCTGCAGCAATGGCGTCTCCGAACTCGTCACCCAGCTTTCCGTAGGGCTGGTGACCTTCCTGTTCAACCTTATCACCTTCCGCTGGGCCGGCGAAAGCGGCGTCGCCGCCATCTCAATTATCCTTTACGCAGAAATGCTGCTGACTTCTATTCTCATGGGCTTCACTAACGGTGTCGCCCCAATTTTCTCCTATCATTACGGCGCCCGCCACCACCAGGAACTGACCCGCCTGCTGAAAATCAGCCTCGGCATCATCACCAGCTTCAGTCTGCTGACCTTTGCCTCCTCCCGCCTGCTCGCCACGCCGCTCATCACGCTGTTCCTGCCGGATGGCGGTCCAGCCTTTACCCTGACGCTGTCGGGATTCCTGCTGTTTTCCCTGAGTTTCCTGCTCGTCGGCTTCAACCTTTTCGCCTCCGGCTTTTTCACCGCCCTGTCCAACGGCAAGACCTCTGCCCTGTTATCCTTCGTGCGCAATCTCGCAGGCATCGTGATTTTCCTCATGCTTCTGCCCCGCTATCTAGGTCTCCCAGGCGTATGGCTAGCCGTTCCCGCAGCAGACCTTGCCGCCCTGCTGCTCACATTGTTCTGTCTCTATAATGAAAACCAGGCACTGCTGCAACGGCAAAAAGAACTTACCGCCAAATACAAAACCATCTTCTCCACCAAAGTTCTATGATGCGATTTCGTGCAAACTCCGCTATACTAAAAAGCTCCACTAGCATAAAATCACGCAGTGGAGCTTTCTTTATCTTATTCGGTCTGTCCGTGGTACTCCACGTGGCGGACCTCTTTTATTTTGTTCTTTTCATCAACCATGACAACTTTGGGCTTATGTGCCTTGGCCTCGACTTCGTCGAAAAATGCATAGGCCATAATAATGACCACGTCCCCTACCTGGGCACAGCGCGCCGCCGCCCCATTGAGGCAAACGACGCCGGAACCGCGCGGCCCCGGTATCGTATAGGTCTCCAGCCGCGCGCCGTTGTTGTTGTCCACCACCTGCACGCGTTCATTCGGAATGATGCCGGCCTTTTCCATTAGCTCTTCATCAATCGTAATGCTGCCCATATACTGGAGATTTGCCTCCGTCACCGTTGCGCAGTGAATTTTCCCCTTTAACAAATTCAACATCATATTACGCGCTCTCCTTCCCCAGAATGGTATTGTCAATCAAGCGAGTCTTGCCAATTTTCACCGCAATGGCCAGCAGTGCCGGTTCTGCCACCGTGTACATGGGCGTAAGGCCCGGGAACGAATACAAATCTACATAATCCACCGCTGCCAGAGGCTCATCGTTAAGGGTGTTCTTTACCACCGACTTCAGTTTTTCCACATTGCGCTCCCCATGCGCATAGGCTTCCTCTGCCCGCTTCAAACTACGGGAGAGCACCAGAGCCGCTTCCTTCTCCTCAGCGGACAGGTACTGGTTGCGTGAGCTGCGGGCAAGGCCGCTTTCCTCACGGACAATCGGAACCATATGGATATGGACGTTGAGGTTCAGATCCTCCACGAAGCGGCGAATAACTACCACCTGCTGGGCGTCCTTCTGTCCAAAGAAGGCCTCATCGGCGCGCGCCAGATTGATGAGCTTCGTCACGACAGTCGCAACCCCGCGGAAATGGCCAGGACGCTGGGCACCACAGAGTTTATCGGTAATCTCACCCTCCACCGTCACATACGTTGAAAAGCCCTCCGGATACATCTCCTCCGGCTCTGGATGGAATACCGCATCCACGGATACGGACTCCAGCTTTTCGCAATCGGCCTCAAACCGGCGCGGATATGCCTCGTAATCCTCATTGGGACCAAACTGAACCGGATTTACGAAAACCGAAGCAATGACAATATCGCAGGTTTCCCGTGCCTTCCGCATCAGCGTCAGATGCCCCTCATGCAAGGCCCCCATCGTCGGCACTAAACCGATTTTCTTCCCAGCAGCTTTTATTTCCTTGGCATAAGCCTGAATTTCTTTGACGGTACGTAAAATTTTCATGATTGCTTCCCCTCTTTGTACGATTAAGCATTAACTGCCTTTAATTCTTCCTTTTCTTCCTTGCGGACAAAATAATTTGCCACCAGGGACCCCGACACATTATGCCAGACGCTGAAAATTGCCCCGGGAATAGCCGCCGCTGGGTTGAAGTACAGGATGGCAAGACTAGCTGCCATTCCCGAGTTCTGCATCCCCACCTCAATGGCCACGGTCCGTGCCTTCCGCGAATCCAAATGACAGGCCCAGGCCATAAAATAACCCAGCAACAGCCCAAAACCGTTATGCAGGATGACCAGACCGAACATCAATAGGCCAACTTCCACCAGCTTGTCAGCCGACAGGGCCACCACACAGCCCACCAGCAGTACGATGCAAACCACCGATACCAGCGGCATAACCGGCATAATGCGCTCAACCTGGCGCTCGGCGAAATGGTGGATGGCCAAGCCTAACAGCACCGGTGCCAAAACCATCTCGGCTATGGAAATCATCATGGCCGTAAAGGAAACATTTACCCAGGCATCGGCCAAAAACCAGGTCAGTGCCGGCGTGACAATCGGCGCTAACAGCGTCGTCGTCATGGTCATGGATACCGACAAGGCCACATCCCCCTTCGCCAAATAAGCGATGACATTTGAAGCCGTTCCCCCGGGACAAGTTCCCACGAGAATAACCCCCACCGCTAATTCCGGCGGCAGCTGAAAAACCTTCACGAGGCCATAGGCCACCAAGGGCATGATGAGAAACTGCGCCGCTACACCGAGCCCCACCTGCCACGGAGCCTTAATCACATTGCGGAAATCCTCTACCCGTAAAGTCATGCCCATTCCAAACATGACCACGCCCAGCATCCAGGAAACATACGGCCCCACCCAGGTCAGGGTTTCCGGGGCCACAGCCCCCAGCACCCCCACAGCAATAACCAGCAGTGCCAGGTTATCCACCAGCAGCTTGATGATTTTCTTCAACAGAAAAACCTCCTTAAAAATATAAAATTTTTCGAGGCAAAAGAGCGCATAAGCAAATGGTCCGGAAAATCAAAAACGCGCCGCTCAGGGAGACCTGAAAGGCGCGCAAAAAAGCCCATAATCAAAAAATTATCGGGAAGTCGCACGGGTGTCCTCTCTGTCTCAGTCCCTAGGATCTAAGCAGTTCACAACCGAAGCGTATTCGATTTTAAACCGGAAAAGTATAACTCACCATCGTGATGTCATCTTTTGCCAACAACCTTATGCTAGCACAAACAGGCAAAAAACTCAAATCAACACCACCGCCATTTATCCACATATTCTATCCACAATCCTGTGGATATTGTGGATAAACTCCTCATCAAAACCTAGTAACGGCTAATTTATGCACCAAAAAGGGGGATTAATCCCCCTTTTCCTGTGGATAACCTTAGTATAAGGTTAATTTTCGTCTAATAAATGACACAAGACCGTTTAATTCCTATCCTTTATACTTAGCTCAGAATATCAAGCAGGGATTGCATCGAAGGAGTGATTATACATGAAATGGAATTATGAAAAAAAATACCGCCAGCTGGCGGCAATAATGGCCCTCGCGCTGACGGCCAGCGCAGGAGGTGCGGCCTTCTGCTCAGCCCAGGACATCGCGAATCAGCCCCTCTCTGTCAATCTGGATGGCGCTATTCCAGCTCCACCGGAGGAACAGTCAGCCCTAGGTGCTCCACCCCAAGGTCCAGGAATGCCACCAGCCCCAGGACAGGAGCAACAGGATGCCTCCAAACTCACAGCCCATCTTATCAGCGACCACGAAGCGGGCACCTATGATAACCAAACCATCACGGCATCTTCCGCCGATGAAAATGCCTTTTTGGCCCGCAACGGTGCCACCGTCACCTTGACCAACTCTACCCTTTGCAAAACGGGCGATTCCAGTGACGTAGATGCCAGCAATTTCTCTGGACAGAATGCGGTCTTCCTGTCGAGCAACAGCATCGCTACCCTGTCCAATCTCAAGCTCGATTCCAATGCCGATGGGGCAAATGCCATCTTTTCCACCGGCGAAAAGAGCATCGTCAATGTGAACCATGTAGTTATCCACACCAAAAACAATTCCTCCCGCGGACTTGATGCCACCTATGGCGGTACCATTCACGCCAAGGATGTAGAAATCACCACGGAAGGCGCTCACTGCGGGGCCCTGGCCACTGATCGCGGGGAGGGCAATGTCATCGTCGAAAACGCGAAAATCGTCACCTCCGGCGAAGGCAGCCCCTGCATCTACTCAACAGGCAATATCCAGCTTACTAACGGCACAGGCGAGGCCATGGGCAGTGAAATTGCCGTTGTCGAAGGCAAGAACTCGATTACGCTCAACAATGCCCATCTCACTGGCCACACCAAACACGGCATCATGCTCTACCAGAGTTTTTCCGGTGATGCCGGCGTTGGCGAAGCCAAATTCACCGCCAAGAATTCCATCCTCACCAACAAATCGGATGGACCGATGTTCTATATCACCAATACCACAGCTACTGCCAACTTGGACAGCACCCAGCTAATCCAGGACGGGGATGTACTGATTCAGGCTGCCAGCGACCGCTGGGGCAACGAAGGGAGAAATGGTGGCAGCTTTACCCTAAATGCCACCCGTCAGGAGCTCAAAGGGAAAATCCTCGCGAACACCATCAGTCAGGTCACCTTGAACCTCCAAAGCGGCAGTCATTGGACCGGCTCCTTCAACGAGGACTACACCGCCGATGCAGCAGTCTTGAATCTAGCTAAGGACGCAGTTTGGGAGGTTACCGGCAATTCTTATCTCACCACCATCAGCGACGCTGATATGACCTTCAGCAACATCAATAGCAACGGCCACAAAATCTACTATGACAAAAAAGCCAATCCAAATCTCGGCGGAAAAACCTACAAACTCCCCGGTGGCGGAAAATTAATAGCAAAATAAAAAGAGACTGTGAAAATCGCTTTTTATTGGCATAAAATATAAACGCCTCCATAAGTTAGATTGATTAATCTAACTTATGGAGGCGTTTTCGAATTTATCCACTCACTTTTTACAAATTACAGTTTGTAGGTTACACGAATCTCATTCGAAGCAGCTCTTCGCCGCCGCTAGGAGCAGTGCCAACACTACGCGGGAGATGTTTTTCTAAACGAAATTTTTATCCTTAATTAAGCATCGAAAAAGTTGCAAAACGCGCTTCGCTTGAACGATAGCAATTTTTCGACGAACGGTGAGGATAAAAATTTCGTTCTTCACGAAAAACATCAAACGCTTCGTTTATGGCACTGCCCCTAGCGGCGGCTGACTTTTGGAACTAAAAGCCTTCCCCAGAGGGGAAGGCAGTTTTGTGCCGACTCTAACCGAGGCGGCGGGGGCCCCAGTACCATAAGCGTAGCCTTGACGTTCCGCGTGAAGCAAGAAAATTTTGCCTGCGTTCTCGTTGGAAAAGCAGTTTCGTCCAAGCGAAGCGCGTTTAACTGTTTTCCAACTCTTAATTAAAAGGCAAAAATTTCTTGTAGCGGGTTGTCACCGGTGGAGCGTTGGTACTGGGGGCCCCGCCGCCGGCGATTTGTCTCGAACACGAACTTGGTAATGCTACCCTACAAACTGTAATTGGTAAAAGTTCGTTGATAAATTCGTAAAAGCCTCCATAAGGTAAATCAATCTACCTTATGGAGGCTTTTACGAATTTATGTCAATATAAAGGGATTTTTCACAGTCCCTTTTTTGTTGTTTATTTGATTTTACCAGCCTGGAATTCGGTCAGGATGGTCTTTTTCGCGATTTTGCCGGTGGTGGTACGTGGCAGTTTGTCCATGATATGGAATTCGCGCGGAATCTTGTAGAGGGCCAGGTTGGCCTGCAGGAACTTCTTGAGTTCACGGACGTTGACCGTGCAGCCTTCCTGAACGCTGTAGAAGCAGGCACCGGCCTGGCCGCGGAGTTTATCTTCGATACCGACAACCGCTGCTTCGTAGATGCCCGGGAACTGGTAGATGAGCTCTTCGACTTCGCGCGGATAGATGTTTTCGCCCATGCTGATAATCATATCCTTGATGCGGTCGACGATGAAGAGATAGCCGTCTTCATCGGCGCGGGCAACGTCGCCGGTGTGGAACCAGCCGCCGCGCATGGCGTCGTGGGTGACATCCGGCAGATTCCAGTAGCCGAGCATGACGTTGTCGCCTTTTACGACCAGCTCGCCGGCCTCACCCTGCGGAACGTCGTTGCCTTCGGCATCGATGAGGCGCCATTTGAGTCCCGGTACAATCGGGCCGCAGGAGCCAACTTTCGGTTTTTCCGGCGGGTTCATGGTGACAACGGGCGACGTCTCGGAGAGGCCATAGCCCTCGCAGATATCGACGCCGAATTTGCCCATGAAGTCCTGCTGGATTTTGAGGGGCAGGGTGGTGCCGCCGCTGACGACGAGGCGCACCGTCTTCATATCCTCTTCGCTGGCCAGCTTCGTCAGCAGGCTGCAGATAGAGGGAACGATGTAGAGATCCGTAACCTTTTCGTCGCGGATGGTGCTGATGGTCTCTTTCGGCGTGAAGGAGTCGAGGATGACAACCGTTGCACCGACGCTGAAGGGATAGAATACCGAGCAGGTCAGGCCGAATACGTGATACATTGGCAGGACGCAGAGAACGGTGTGCTCGGCCTTGCAGCCCATGAAGGACATCTGACGCGTGTTAGCCACGACATTGCGGTGCGAGAGCACAGCGCCTTTGGGATTGCCCGTGGTGCCGGACGTGTAGATGATTTCGCAGGGATTGTCCTCGCTGAAATACTCAGTCAGGACCGGCGCGGTGGGAATGCCGTCTTTCTTCTGGCCGATGTTGCGGATATCCATCTGGGTGACCTTGAGGTTGCAGCGCAGCTGGGCCATCGCGTCGGCCAGGTTCAGTGGCTGATAGGTCAGTACCGTTTCGATGCCGGCATCCTTGATGATGTAGGCAATCTCGCGGCTGCTGAGCTGGAAGTTGATGGGCACGACGATGGCGCCCAGGGAGGTGATGCCCATGAAGGCAAAGACGAACTCGGCGCTGTTGCGCGTGAACAGGCCGACGCGGTCGCCCTGGCGGACACCGGCAGCATAGAGCCGGTCGCGGCAGTTGTTCACGCATTCCTGGAATTCTGTATAGGTGAAGCGGCGCTCGTGGTCAACGATGGCCAAGGCGTCAGGTGCACCCTGACGAATAAGGTCATGAATAAACATTTCATCACTCTTTCTTTCTGTTTCAAAAAAATACGGGCAGGTTTTCTGCTTGCGTTAATTTTATACTAGGTACTAATTTTTGTCAAAGCAAAAATCAGGCATCGGTACGCAGTTTTTTGAGCTTGCGGATTTTGCGCTGCTGGATGCCAACAGTGCTGTGCTGGTAGCTGTAGCCAAAGTAAACCAGACAGCCGAAGGCGCACCAGACCAGGAAGCGGATCCAAGTGTCAAGGGGCAGGTGGGCCATGAGATAGCCGCAGGCGAGAACGGCCAGCGGAGCAACCAGCCAGACAATGGGGCAGCGGAAGGCACGCGGTACATCGGGTTTTGTGACGCGCAGGACCATGACACCGATGGCTGCCACCAGGAAGGCGGACAGGGTACCGATATTGGCCATTTCTGCGATAAGGCCAATGGGGGCAAAGCCGGCAATCAGCGAGACGAAGATAGCCCCGAGGACGGTGACGATGTAAGGCGTATGATAGCGTTTGTGAATCTTGCAGACCCGGGCAGGGACCATGCCGTCACGGCTCATGGCAAAGAAGATGCGGGCCTGTCCGTAGAGCAGGACCAGAAGCACGGTGGTGATGCCTGCAATCGCGCCGACACCGACTACGGCAGAGCCGAGGTTGTAGCCAATATAGCGCAAGGCAAAGGCGACGGGTTCCGGGTTGTTGAGTTCGGTGTAGGGAACGACACCGGTGAGGACGCCGGCAACGATGACGTATAGTGCCGTGCAGACGATGAGGGACCCGATGATGCCAATGGGCAGGTCCCGGGCCGGGTTTTTGCACTCCTCGGCGGAGGTGGCAACGGCATCAAAGCCGATGTAGGCGAAGAATACGATGGCGGCACCGGCGGCGATGCCCGAGGCACCAAAGGGCATGAAGGGTTCCCAGTTGGCGGTGTTGACATGGGGGCCCGCTAAAAGCAGGAAGATGAAAACTGCCGCTAATTTGATGAAGACCAAGATGCGGTTCAGTTTCGTGCTTTCCTGGGTGCCGCGGATCAAGAAGAACGTCAGCAGCAGGGTAATCAGGATAGCGGGCACGTTGATGACGCCGCCGTCAGCTGGTACATGAGTCAGCGCATGGCTGACCTCGATGCCGGCACTTTGCAACAGTCCCGTGACATAGCCGGACCAGCCCGAGGCCACAGCACTGGCAGTGACGGTGTACTCCAGAATCAGATTCCAGCCGACAATGAAGGCAATGAACTCGCCCAGGGAAGCGTACGTATAGGTGTAGGCGCTGCCCGATGCGGGAACAATGGAGGAGAACTCGGCATAGGCAAGGCCGGCCAGTGCACAGGCAAGCCCGGAGAGAATAAAGGAAATAGTGACAGCCGGGCCGGCGTATTTGGCTGCGGCGACGCCGGTCAAGACGAAGATGCCAGTGCCGATAACGCAGCCGATGCCTAAGAGGATGAGGTCGAAGGCGCCGAGGGTCTTGGCCATGCCGGAATTTTCAGCAGCAGCGCGCATCTGCTCGATGCTTTTGGTGCGGAAAAGGTTCATAGGATAGTACATTCCTTTCGAAGTATAATTTGCATATAAATAGGAAATTATTCGGCAATCCAGTCGCGGAATTTTTTCGGATTGCTGTTGATGACGAGTTCTTCAGGGAAGTCGTACTGGGCAATCATTTCCTGGGAGTATGTATGGTTTCCTACATCTAAGTCGATATGGGCATCGCTGCCGAGGATGACCGTGGTGCCGTACTTTTTGCAGGCGGCAAGAAGCTCGCCGGCAAGCTCGCGGGAGCCGGTACGGCTGCCACCGGGGGTGTAGGAGCTGTTATTGATTTCGAGCAGGACATGGGTTTCGCAGGCGGCCTTGGCCAGTTTGTCAAAATCGACAGGATACAACGGATTGTCCGGATGTCCGATGATTTTGACCTTGGGATGACGCATGGCACCAATCAGAGCCGCGGTATTTTGTTCCCGCGTGCCCGGACGGATGCACGGATCATGCAGACTGGCAATCGCATAGTCGAGCCGGGAAAGCAGATGTTCCTTGAGGTCGATGGAACCGGTATAGTCGAGAATGTTTAGCTCGACGCCCATGACCACATCGATGCCGTAGGCTTCCGGGCGTATTACTTTGAAATTGCAAAAATAGAATTCGTGGAAGGCGCCAGGCATGGACGGTGCATGGTCCGCGATGCCGATGAGTTCTAGCCCCTTTTCCCTGGCGGCTGTAATCATCTCACGAAGGGTGCTATATGCATGGACACTGGCGATGGTATGCGTATGGACGTCCAATAAATCTTTCATGAACGGAAAACCTCCTACTGTAAAAAAAATCACTGCCTTCTATTATATAGCAGAGAGGCAGTGAGGAAAAGGTTATTTCCTGCTAACTTTTTTTGCAAAAAATATATTGACAGCAGGAGGTACTTCCAGTATAATAAATTTTGTCGTTATGACTTGGGGTTATAGCTCAGTTGGTTAGAGTGTCTCGTTGACATCGAGGAGGTCACAGGTTCGAATCCTGTTAACCCCACCATTAAGAAATTTTGCTCTCGCAGTTTGCGGGAGCTTTTTTATTTTATTTTTGTAAAGCTATGGATTTTTTCCCAACAGAAGCGTATAATAAAACATGTTGAAACGCTCGCTTAGCTCAGTTGGCTAGAGCATCTCCGTCACATGGAGGGGGTCGGGGGTTCGAATCCCTCAGCGAGCACCATAAGGAATATTGCCGTACGATGTACGGCTTTTTTTATGCGGAGGGAAAAGCCAAAATCCATCAAATACGGACCATTGTATTTATCTATATAGTTTCCGTTGACAGTAGCAGGGGAGTTTGCTATTATAGTCAAGGGAAATAAGGGATTCTCCAGACTCAAAATGAGGCCTGTACCCCAAGGGGATAGGTCAATTTGAGTTTTTTCGTCGTGTTTTCACTTCCGCGGTGCAGTGACGCCGCCAGGAATTGATGAGGAGGAAATCACAAAAATGATCGAACGTTACACCAACCCGGAGATGGGTCACCTGTGGTCCATCGAAAATGAATGGCAGCAGATTTTGAATGTTGAAATGGCTGCCTGCGACGCCATGGCTGAGCTCGGCGAGATTCCAGTTGAGGCTGCGAAAAATATTCGCGCCAAGGCTAAGTTTGATGTTAAGCGCATCAAGGAAATTGAATCCGTTACGCATCATGACATCATCGCTTTCCTGACCAACGTCGCCGAAAATGTTGGTGATGATTCCAAGTACGTCCATAAAGGCCTGACTTCGAGTGATGTCAAGGATACGGCTTATTGCATGATGATGCGCGATGCTGCTGATATCATCCTCGATGACCTCAAGAAGTTCCGCGAGGTACTGCGCCGTCGTGCGGTTGAGTTCAAACATACGCCGTGCATTGGCCGTACCCATGGTATTCATGCGGAGCCGATGACGTTCGGTCTGAAACTTTTGCTCTGGAGTGCTGAGATTGAGCGCGATATCGAGCGCGTTGAGCATGCGAAGAAAATCGTTTCGGTCTGCAAGCTCTCGGGTGCTGTGGGCACTTACTCCAATATTGACCCGCGCATTGAGGAAATGGTGGGCAAGACGCTGGAACTTCAGCCGGTCCGTTTGGCTACGCAGGTCATTCAGCGTGACCGCCATGCTGAGTTCGTGACGACGATGGCTATCGTATCGAGTACGCTCGAGAAAATCGCGACGGAAGTCCGCAACCTGCAGCGCACGGATATCCGTGAGGCCGAGGAGTATTTCTCCCCGGGCCAGAAGGGTTCTTCGGCTATGCCGCACAAGCGCAACCCCATCAACTGTGAGCGCATTTCGGGCATGGCTCGCCTGAACCGTGGCAATGCCGTAGCCGCTATGGAAGACATCACGCTCTGGCATGAGCGCGACATCTCCCATTCCTCCGTTGAGCGCGTTATCCTGCCGGATACGACGATTAACCTCGACTACTGCACGAGAAAGCTTACGAATATCATCGACAAGCTGCTCGTCTATCCGGAGAAGATGATGCACGACATGAACCGCACGGGCGGTCTCATGTACAGCTCCCGTCTGTTGCTGGCAGTTGTCAGCAAGGGCGTACTGCGTGAGGATGCCTACAAGTGGGTACAGCGCAACGCCATGAAACGCTGGATGGAAGGCAAGGACTTCAAGGAGAGCGTTGAAAACGATCCGGATATCACGAAGTATCTGACGAAGGAAGAAATCGACGATTGCTTCGACTATAAGTTCTTCATCCGCCGCGTCGATATGATTTTCGAGCGTTTCGGTCTGTAATTCAATATGTTATGATGAGCCGTGGGCTCAAATATGTTGAGCCCTTACGGCGTTATTATACCCGTAAGGGCTTTTGCTGGTTTTACGGGATGGATTCGCTGCCATGGTTGGTCTGCCAGCCGGTGGACAGCGGTTATTAAGGAGAGAAT
>NZ_JAILKR010000077.1 GCF_024693525.1 Selenomonas sp.
TGTCTTGTCCGTAACTGCGTCCTTCACACTGTCAAAATCATTGAAGTCGGCAAATTTCACACCTCCCATCAAAGGCTTGAAGGGATCCTGATAATGAGTATTGCCTGTAACGGAAAGAGCTCCAATGGTCCTGCCGTGGAAGGAATGATTCATGGCAATGATCTCATGATCGTTAGAGCCATCCTTGAGGAAAGCATATTTTCTTGCCGCTTTGATGGCGCCTTCGATTGCTTCAGCGCCGGAATTGGTAAAAAATACTTTGTCCATTCCGGTATGACTGATCACTTTGCGGGCGGCTTCAAGCAGCGGCTTATGATAAAACAGGTTTGAAGTGTGGATCAGCTTGTCGACCTGGGCCTTCACGGCATCGTTATATTTCTTATTCCCGTAGCCCAGCGCGAAAACAGCGATCCCTGCTCCGAAATCAAGATATTCTTTTCCATCTGCGTCATAGAGGTATACACCCTCGCCACGTTCGAAAACAACAGGAAAACGATTATAAGTATGGAGTACATACTGCTCTGTATCATCCATGATCTTCTGTGACAGTGACATATCAATTCTCCTCTCAGTCATCGCTTACAAATCGGTTATTTACTACCTATCAATTCCGGACTTTTTTCTCAGTCTTTTTTCGTTTTTTCGTAGAAGCGTCTCTCAGTATCTCCGATGATGGCGGTTCCGATACCTTTGTTGGTGAAGAATTCCAGAAGCTGGGAATGCGGGATACGGCCGTCAAGGATATGGACTCTCTGAACGCCTGCCTCAATGGCGTCAATGCAGCTGTTCAGTTTCGGAAGCATACCGCCTCCAGCATGGCCTTTCTCAATAAATTCCCTGGCTTCCGCAACAGTCATCTCAGAGATCAGACTCTCAGGATCATGCGCATCTTCCAGAACGCCCTTGATGTCGGAAAGGAAGACGAGCTTCTGGGCTTTCATAGCTTTGGCGATCGCGCAGGCTGCGTCGTCCGCGTTGATATTGTAGGAGTAATATCCATCATCAGAACCTACAGGACAGATCACCGGGACAAATCCGGCATCGATCAGAGTGGTAAGCAGTGTAGTATCCACTTCCATCACTTCTCCCACGAAACCGATGTCCGCGCCATCAGGTTTCTTCTGGGCTACTCTCAGGATGGTGCCGTCTTTTCCGGAGATCCCGCAGGCCTTGACACCCACTTTCTCCATCATGGACACGAGCCCCTTGTTGATGCGGTTGAGGACCATCTCCGCAACCTGCATCGTCTCCTGGTCTGTCACACGGAATCCATTCACAAATTCGCTCTCTTTACCGACTTTACTGAGCCAGCTGGTGATTTCCTTACCGCCGCCGTGAACAATGATCGGTTTGAAACCGATCAGCTTCAAAAGCGCCACATCCTTGATCACGCTCTTCTTCAGCTCGTGATCGACCATAGCGCTTCCGCCGTATTTCACAATGATGGTAGCACCCTGAAAATGCTGGATATAAGGAAGCGCTTCAATAAGTACGCCAGCCTTATCCAGATACAATTCCATCTCTTTTGAACTCATTTCCTGTTCCATACTATCCTCTTTCTTTATCCTGTCTTTATCTGTATGAATTCTGTATTGATTATAAGATTATTCTGATTCTGATATGAACACTGTCACAGACGATATAACACTGACATCGATTCTGGTCTGATACGCTGACGCTGATCAGGACCGGTAATCCGCGTTGATCGAGATATATTCATGTGTCAGGTCACAGCCCCATGCCGTCGCCATTTCTTTGCCCTCATGAATGTCGATGATTGCCGTGATCTCGTCTTCTGAGAGGATCTTCGTCGCAAGCTCTTCACTGTAGCCTGTGTCAACACTGTTTTCCGCGATCTTGACACTTCCGGCCCTGCTGGAAAATGTCAGGTCAACTTTCTCTGTGTCAAATACCGCGCCGGAGTAACCCATGGCGCAGATGATCCTGCCCCAGTTTGCGTCATGACCGGCGATCGCTGTCTTGACGAGGCTTGACTCGATCACACTCTTGGCAAGGACTACAGCCTGTTCTTTTGAGGAAGCTCCGGTAACTGTAACTTCAAAGAGAGCATGCGCTCCTTCTCCGTCGGCTGCCATACGCCTTGCAAGGTTTTTCGTCACCAGCTCAAGCGCGGACCGGAATATCTCATAGTCCTCTCCCTCCTGCGTGATCTCAGGGTTTCCTGCAAGAGCATTGGCAAGGAGGACGCATGTATCGTTGGTCGACTGATCTCCGTCCACGGAAATCATGTTAAAGGAATCCTGTACACAGGAAAGAAGCGCCTTCTGAGCCATATCAGCGCTGATCGCTGCATCGGTTGTGAGGAAGCAGAGCATGGTCCCCATATTCGGGTGGATCATGCCGGCACCTTTTGTCATGCCGCCGATCGTCACCTCTTTTCCTGCCAGTTCAAAGGTAACAGCGATCTCTTTACGTTTCGTATCGGTGGTCATGATCGCCTCTGCTGCTGACATGGCTGCCTGCCTTGAATCAGACAGCATCCCGGACATGGTTTTCACGCCTTCGCAGATCTTCTCGATCGGAAGCTGTCTTCCGATCACGCCTGTTGATGCAAGAAGTACCTGCTCAGGCCTCAGATCAAGAGCGTCAGCTGCAGCCTGGGCAGTGGCCAGGCAGTAATCATCACCCTGTTTCCCTGTGCATGCATTGGCAACACCGCTGTTCATTACACAAGCCTGGGCGATTTTGTATTCATGAACGATATTTTTATCCCATACAACGGGGGATGCCTTGACTATATTCTGCGTAAATGTTCCCGCCAGGGTGCAGGGCTGACTGCTCATGATCATCGCCATATCTTTGCGGTCTTTCTTGATACCGGCACAGATGCCGATCGCGCTGAACCCCCTGGGCTGTGTTACTCCACCATCATATAATTCCATCGCAGTTTCTCTCCTGATTGTTTTCTGAATTCTGTATCTCAATTACTATATGATCATCACGGAAAGACCGGAACCAGCTGCAGTCCTGTATTCTCAGGAAGACCAAACAGAATGTTCATATTCTGGACGGCCTGGCCGGCTGCGCCTTTCACAAGATTATCAAGCGCTCCTGCCGCGATCACACGGTTAGTGCGCTGATCGACAGTGTAACCGATATCTACGAAGTTGGAACCTTCCACCCATCTGGTCTCCGGGAAACTACCCTCACCGAGAAGACGGATAAAATATTCTTCTTTATAATATTTCTCATAAGCTGACTGAATCATAGCGGTATCGACACCCTGTCTGAGAGAAGCATAGCAGGTAGCAAGTATGCCGCGGTTCATCGGGACAAGATGCGGAGTGAAATTGATCAGGACACTCTCCCCTTCCATATAGTTCATACCGGCCGCGTAGCTGAGCTGTTCTTCAATCTCAGGTGTGTGCCTGTGAGTCGCGACACCATAAGGCTTGATACTCTCATTGACTTCACAGAACAGATTCGGCAGCTTCGTGCCTCTTCCTGCTCCTGAAGTTCCGGATTTGGCGTCGATAATGATCGTGTCAGGATCGATCAGGCCTTCGGCCACGAGCGGGTAAAGAGTCAGGATCGAGGTAGTAGTATAGCATCCAGGATTTGCTACGATTCTTGCAGAAGCAATCTTGCTGCGGTTGATCTCACAAAGCCCGTATACTGCCTCGGGCAGATACTGAGGAGCCTCATGAGTACGCTTATACCAGGTTTCATATATGCTGACGTTCTTCAGTCTGAAGTCGGCGCTCAGATCTACGATCTTTGAACTTTCCAGGATCTTCTCATTGACCAGAGAAGCACACAGTCCCTGAGGAGTGGCCGTAAAGATCACATCAGCCTTCTGTGCCAATGCATCCATGTCATCATTCATGCATTTCTCGTCTACCAGATCAAACATATTCCGGTATATATCCGCGTACTTCTGGTCCACATAACTCCTGGATCCGTACCAGACGATCTCAGCCTGGGGATGCTGAAGCAGAAGGCGGACAAGTTCCGCGCCTGCATAACCTGTAGATCCAATGATTCCTGCTTTAATCATGCTCTTTTCTCTCCAATACGATCAATGTAAAATTAAAATCCAATCTGCCTGGCTGTCAGAAATTACCATATCGCGGATAATCTTAACCTACATACATTATAAAGTAAAGACTTATACCGCTGTTTTTCAAAAAAATATTCATAACTTATGCATATATCACGGATATTGCATGTTTTATTCATATGAAATGAATATTATTCAAGGTTTTATACATTTATCGTGCATATTCTTCTTTTTTAGCTTGCATATTTATCACACCCGCGCTATATTAACAAAGATGCGTGCAGGAACCGCTGTTTATATATGAAACGCATCAAGCAATTTTTCTTTAAATGTATATCTGAAAGGGGAACCACAATGGCAAAAGAAAAAGTTATCCTCGCTTATTCCGGCGGGCTGGATACCACCGCAATGATCCCGTGGCTGAAGGAGAACTTCGATTATGATGTTGTCTGCTGCTGTGTAGACTGCGGACAGGAAGAAGAACTTGACGGGCTGGAAGAAAGAGCCCTCTCCAGCGGCGCTTCCAAACTCTATATTGAAGATATCGTCGATGAATTCTGTGATGATTTTGTAATGCCCTGTGTAGAGGCAGGTGCTGTCTATGAGCATGCATATCTGCTCGGTACTTCCATGGCCCGTCCGGCAATCGCGAAGAAGCTTGTCGAGATCGCCCGCAAGGAAGACGCAGTCGCGATCTGCCATGGCGCTACAGGCAAAGGCAATGACCAGATCCGTTTTGAGCTTGGAATCAAGGCCCTCGCTCCGGACCTGAAAGTGATCGCACCCTGGCGCATGACCGATGTATGGACCCTTCAGAGCCGTGAAGATGAGATCGAATATTGCAAGAGCCATGGGATCAATCTTCCCTTCTCCATGGGAAAAGGATATTCCCGCGACCGCAATCTGTGGCATATCAGCCATGAAGGACTTGAGCTTGAGGATCCTTCCGTCGCTCCGAATTATGACTCTCTTCTGGTCCTCTCAGTGACTCCTGAGAAAGCTCCGGATGAAGTGACCGATATTACCATGACATTTGAAAAGGGTGTACCGAAGACTTTGAACGGCAAAGCCATGAAGGTCTCTGACATCATCCGCTCTCTCAATGAACTTGGCGGTAAGAACGGAATCGGAATTATCGATATCGTAGAGAACCGTGTCGTTGGTATGAAGAGCCGCGGCGTTTATGAGACTCCCGGAGGAACGATCCTTATGGCTGCCCACGATCAGCTTGAAGAGCTTTGTCTTGATCGTGAGACCATGGAATACAAGAAGAGGCTTGCAAGCCAGATGGCGCAGACTGTATATGAAGGCAAATGGTTCACCCCGCTTCGTGAAGCCATCCAGGCTTTTGTAGAATCTACCCAGCAGTTTGTTACCGGTGAAGTGAAATTCAAGCTCTATAAGGGCAACATCATTAAGAACGGAACCACAAGCCCCTACTCTCTCTATAATGAATCACTGGCATCTTTCACCACAGGTGACCTTTATGATCATCATGACGCTGAGGGCTTTATCACACTGTTTGGTCTTCCGCTGAAGGTCCGTGCCATGAAGCTTCAGGAAACTGCCAAGTCTAATTTCACGGATAAGATCCATGGAATGATCAGTGAGATGCAGGGAAACACCAAGGGCAAATAAAAACCTTGAAATAAATACAAAATTGATTATACTTGATTCATATGGGCTTATTCGGAAGGAATACAGCCGGTAAATATACAAGGTTTATTAACCTGGAAACGGAGCAGGGAGAATCATGAGTCAGGCAAAAGTTGACAGATATAAAGAAGAGAAGAACTGTCAACGGTGTATGTCTTAGATTCGACAGTAGTGCTGGTGTCTGTACCGGGATTCGAGATTGCCTGATAACCGGCAATTACGACCCATACCAGAACGACCACTCCGATGAGGATCAGGAAAGCCTGAGTAAGGAACCATTCCCTTTTCTCTTTGGCCATGATCTTCTTACGGTGGTACTCAAGAGGCTGAAGAGGACGGTTTGCTAAATCGTTAGGCTGGGTAACCGGTGCGGAGGTTCGAATCCTCTCCACTCCGCCATACGAAAAGTAACGCCAGGTTTTAAACCTGGCGTTTTTTGTTTTCTTCTTATTCTAATAATGACAATTGATAATACTTACCTCTTTGGGCCATAAGCTCCTCATGCCTGCCGGCTTCGGCTATGCGCCCGTTGTCCAAATAATAAATACAATCACATTCTTTTACATCCGCCAGACGATGCGAAATAACGATGCATGTTCTGCCTCGTTTTATTTTCGGCAGTTGTGTCCGCCAATAACGATCGGATTTCGGATCCAAACCACTCGTCGCCTCATCAAAGATCAAAATCTCTGGATCCGCAAAAAGCATCCTGGCCATAGCGACTTTCTGCCGCTGGCCGCCAGATAACGCAGCACCACCTTCACCTACCAACGTATCGTATTGCTTAGGCAGCTTCATAATAAAATCATGCGCGCCCGCCTCTTGGGCAGCCTTTACCACATCATCCACCTCAGCATGCGGCTGTACAAGTCGTATATTATCACGGATTGTCCCTTGGAACAGAGACCCATTCTGAATGACAATGCCAATATGACGGCGAAGCCAAGCTAGATCATATTTCTGGATATCTATGCCATCCAACAAAATACTGCCTGCATCAGGCTTTACCACCGACTGCAGCAGCCGAAGCAACGTGGTCTTCCCCGCCCCCGATGGACCGACTATTCCAATCATGGAGCCTGCTGGCACTTCCATCGAGACACCATCCAAGCTGCTCCGCGGCGAATCAGGATACGCATAAGATATGGAACGTAACGACAAATTGCCGTCTACCCGATGATCCATCAACTGGCCGCTCCCTTTTTCCACTGGTGCCTCTGCGATGTCTTTCATATAATCGATCGATATTTTAGCCTGCTGCCAATCCTGCCATAACATTGCCAGCTGCACCAATGGCTGCATGACATTGTTGGCATATAGCTGAAAAGCCACTAAGGCTCCGACCGTAAAATCTCCAGCCATTATTTTGGGCACTCCGAGCCACAAAATCAGAACCATGAGCAACTGATTCAACGTCCGGGTCAAGTTAATTCCTACCGCATTAACCCGGTCAATATCATAAGAAGCCTTTACCTGCCGAGCTATCTTCTCCTGCCAACGATTGACTGCTATGCGCTCTAGCACCATCGTTTTCACCGACACGATGCCACGCAGCAGTGCTAGCAGGAATTCTTGTTTCTGGCTCTCCAAAATGTATTTTTCCCGAAGTTTTCGCCTGAGCCAAGGAACCAGCGCAAAGTTCAGCATCACCATACCAATGCCAATTGCCACGGTCAGCCAAGTCAACTCTTCATTATAATGAAATAAGACGACCAAATACACAATCGAAAAAATAAGATTCAGCCCAGCTGACACTGCTGTTCCCAACAAAAACTGCCGCACCGTACGCAATTCCCGCAACCGATTTACCAAATCCCCCGCGGAAAATTGCAGCCAAAAGGATAACGGCAAATGCAATACGCGTTGCAAGATACGGGCATTCAATACCATATCTATTTTTTCCGCCACATGATTGAGCAACAAACGCCGCAAAAACGACATCCAGCCCTGAAAGGCACACAACAAAAGCATCCCAACCGCCAAAAGATTCAACGCTCTGACCCCGTGCTGAACCAACACTTTATCAATAAGATACTGCATAAAAAGCGGGCTTATCAGCATTATCAACTGAAGCAGGCACGATAACAGCACTACAATACGCAAACTGCGCCACTGGCATAAAACCAACTGCCACAAATTGTGCCACGACACGATGGAAGCATCCGCTTTCTCCGAAGCTCGTAATTCTTTTCGGGAAAACAGCACCAATTTGCCAGTCCAGCACGCACGAAATTCCTCCCACGTCCAGAACCAACGCTCCTGCTTATGCAAAGAAAAACCTTTGATTTTATCCGCAGCTTGTTGACTGACCATAATATACTCGCCGTTTTTCATTTTGGCGATTGCTGGCACGGGCGGTATAGCTACCACCTCATCCTCACGCTGATACTCCAGCAGACCTGACTCAAGCCCCAACTCACGGGCAATACGCACCATAGATAGGTACTCCATCCGGCCCGTCGGTATAATATAGCTGCGCCGCAAATCCTCTGCCGTCATCGAACAGCCCAAATAATGAAGCACCTGCAAAAAACACGCTGCACCGGAATCCCAAGCCGTTATTTCTCTCTCTGCCATTACGCTCTCTCCCTCAAGAATTCACTCTTATACTTACGGAATGGCTCCAAGAAATATTCATAAATATGCTTAGAACGTGTTTTTATCTCAGCGGTGACATTCATTCCGCTAAGCAACGGTAACTCTTCACCATCGACCTTTATCGTATCTGCCTCTGGCTCCAAGATAAGGCGATACACTCGGCCTTTATCCGGGTCATCGACGGAATTCGGGCTTATATTTACCACCTTAGCCGGTATTGTTCCATATTTCTGAAACTCAAAGGTTTCCACTTTAACCTGCGCCGTCTGCCCCTCGTGCAGGAAGCCAATATCTTTATTCTCCGCCCATGCTTCCAGCTTTAGCGGCGTATCCCGCGGCACGATTTCCACCAATGGCTGCGCTGCTGTAACCACACCGCCTACCGTATGAACCGTCAAATTACTCACATAACCATCATCCGGCGCCACAATCTGTATCAAACGATTTTTCTCATCTGCCTTTTTCAGCTCTTCTTCAGCAGCCGCCAACTCTTGTTGAGCCTTGGTTAAATTCGTATTGATATCGAGCAGCCACTCCGCCGTAATCCGATTATAATCCGATTGCGCTTTATCTAAAGCAGCGGACTGTTCTCCCACGGTTTGCTGCTGTTCGTAATAGGCATTTTCTGCTGATATTCGTTTCGCCTGCTGATCGAGGTAGGTGATTTGCGCAATTGCGTTGGCCTCCGATAACATTTCATACCGATTCTCTTTATCTGCCTCAATCCGATAAAGTTCTCCATCTTTCGCGGAAGCGATCTGTGCCCCCCGCAGCGAACTTTGTCCCTGATTCACCAAGGCTTTTGCCGCCATAAGCAGAGTTTTATGCTCTCCCAGCCGGCTCTGATAGAGATTCTTTTCATTGGCTATATCGTCAGCATCCGCCCCCTCTACCTTCTCTGGCTCGAACGGGCTTCCATCACGCTCAGCAGTAAGACGGGAAATCTCTAGGCGCGAATGGGCCGCTGTCTGTTTGATTTTCGCCAAATCAGCTTCCGACATCGTAGGGTCAAGCTCCATGAGTACATCGCCAGCATGGACAAACTGCCCTTCCGATACGCATATTTTCTGTATGATCCCCTTATCTTCCGCCTGCAAAGTCCGCACATAACCATCAGGAATCATCTTCCCCGATGTCACTGCCACCTCATCAACCGTTCCGAATATCATCCACATAAAAATCACTGCCACAAAAATCACAATCGTCCAAATGATAATTCTCCCTGCATACGGAGGCGGCGTCTCCGTAACAGCCACCTCCTCTGGCAAAAAAGATGTTTGCCGCTTCGTAAACCTTTCCTCCGCATGCGGTTTCAATCGCCGCAATCCTTTACGAAATTTCTCCCAATTACTCAATCAGCCAACCTCCTGTGCATACCACAATTGATGATAAAGACCTCGTTGCCGCAACAAACTTTCGTGCGTTCCTTCCTCAACAATCCTGCCATCATCCATAACCAAAATCCTATCGAATTCTTTCACATTATGCAGCCGATGGGTCACCGTCAACATAGTCATCCCGGCAAATCTCGTCCGCAAATTCGCAAAAACTGCAGCTTCCGTCCGATAATCCAAGGCACTCGTCGCCTCATCCAATATAAGCACCTGCGGTTTTTTTAACAGGACCCGGGCCAGAGCCAGTCTTTGACGCTGCCCCCCCGAAATATTGCTGCCATCCTCTTTTATCCGCGTTTCATAGCCCTGCGGCAAATCACGAATGAAGTCATCCGCACCAGCCATTACCGCAGCTTGGCGAATCTCTTCATCTGTCGCCTCCGGCAGGCCCAACGCTATATTTTCACGCACAGTAAGAGGAAACAGCTGACTTTCCTGCAAAGCATAGCCAATACGCTGCCGCAGCCAAGGGAGCCGCAACCGCCTGATATTCACGCCATCAAGAAAAATCCCCCCTTGTTGCCAATCAAAAAGGCGCGGCAGCAATTGGACTAAGGTAGACTTTCCCGAACCAGAATGGCCGACAACCCCTACATGTTCTCCCGCCCTTATATGCATCGTAATATTCTTCAAAACCGCAGCCCGCTGCTTAGGGTAGGCAAAAGTAACCCGAGCAAAGCGAATATCACCACATATCTTAGGCAACCGTCTACCGCTCAAGGGAAAGATTGGCTCCGGAGCCGTCCCCAAAACATCTTGCAAACGATTCAAAGACAACGCCATTTGCTGGCAGGCCTGCCATATATAGGAAAGCCTCAGCAGTGGTGCTGCTGCCTGATGCGCCAGCATCTGAAATGCCACAAACTGACCAATAGTAACCGTCCCGCCAATGACCAGCCAGCCACCAAACCAAATCAAAATATAACTGCTTATCCCCTGGGTTGCCTGCACCCCTTCCTGTAGTGCAGTTCCTAATTTCGCACGGGAAAAATTCTTTTCCACCACTTGCTGCAGCAATCGCTCGCCACGATAACGAAAAGCCGGCTCAGCACCAAGAGAACGCACCGTTTCCATACCATGGATCATTTCTACTAGGAAGGCCCGGTTACGCGCTTCTGCTCCCCATTGCTCGCGTATCAATTTACGGTATAAGGGAGCTCCACCATAATTTATGCCCGCTAAAACTGGTACTGTCAAACAAGCGACCAAAGCTAATGGCCAGCAATAATAGAACATCAGACCAAAAAAGATAAGTGCAAAAAATACATCAATACAGGCATTTACCACAGTATTCGTCAAAAACTGACGAATATTTTCCATTGCATATACTTTCATCAGTACATTGCCAATCCGCCGCTGTGTAAAAAAAGACAAGGGCAGCTGAATCAAGTGGTGCATAAACTGCGCCCCCAGGATAAGTTCCACCTTGCCAGCCGTATGCGCAAACAAAATACGGCGGCTGCAATCCATGAGCAATTGAAAAACCAAAACAAACAGCAAACCGCCGCAAAGAACGTTAAGCGTAATCATACCGTGATTGACAATAACTTTATCAATAATCACCTGTGTGACCAGCGGCAAAACAACCCCCAGTGCCTGAAAGACACCTGCCGCCAGAAATATTTCCAACATATAGCACCGATAACGAAGTATCGGACGCACAATCCAAGGCAGATTAAACTGCCTCCACCCCCAGACAGCCTTCGCCCACAAATTCCTTCCCATAACCATTTTCATTAATGCTGTACCTGCTCCTTTTCCTTCTTTATCTTGCGCGCTAATTTGTACATAAGAAAAAAGGCTATCATAAATAAGAGAGAACCTATCCTATGACTGATGTACCCTGAAAAACTTATCCCCCAGACAACCGTTGCCACATAACCATACAACCAGCACACTAAATCCTTGCCGGAAGAAACATGATTTTTTATCTTCATCCCTAACAATAATCCTGCCCCTAAAAAAACTACGGCAAATCCAGCCAGACTAACAGGCAACAAGGAACAGCCAATTACCGCTATCAATATTCCCCAACAGAACACCGTATTTATATAACTTTCATCTTGTATTTCCATTGTCACCATTCCTTTCCATAAATTTTTATTACACTACACACTTGTTAATCCATTACAATAAGCCTTTTCTGATCAATAACGCTTAACTGGTCCAACACCAGTCAGCCAAGACAAATCAACATGCCAGCAATTCCACATTAATACTTGTATTATTAGCAATACTCTTGCGGTCTCATTCGTCAATAATGTTACCGTAGTGGCCCGTATCACTACTGCCATACCCATTTGTGCTATTATCCTTGTCACCCATATTGTCACACACGCCTTAACGGAAACTTTATTTGATTCACCTTCTATTACCCTATACCTAAATTCTAAAAAATCTCTATGATTGCCATTAACATTTTCTTATTTATGATTTAATCTCATTCTAAAAAAGCGGCAATAAGTCTTGCTTATTACCGCTAAAACACTAATCATATTCGCATAACATTATTTATCTTCTTCCAGAAAAATCAATATTCTCCCACCTATATTCCGGCGGAATCATATATTCGTATTTCCGATATTCATCCGGCCACCAATAGATAAAAAACAGCATCGATATTGCAGCCGCAATAAAAAATATCTTTCGATATCTATACCATCTTGGAACATCAATCCCCTTTGCTTTTCTGCGCGATTCATCTATATATACCCCTGCCCCCCAAGCAAAAAGAGAAATAGCTAATACCATGCACGCATCACCATAATCATATGTCATCAAAGATGCTTCTATCGTAGATATCATCAACAATGAAAAAGATATCGCCAATGACCTCAATCGCCATCTCCGTAAACACAAAGTAACCAATAACCATACAACACTAATAAGAAAACTCATTACTAAGCATAAACTTATCACCGCATACGTCCGATGTGTCATTTACCTATCACCGTCCTTCGCATTCACATCATGTCCAGTAACCACATCCTCAACTGCTTCAAATGCCGTCGTAATAGTACCCCCAATTCTACCTGCAAAATGTCCATACCCCATCGCTGTAGCTATACCAGCTGCAACACCGACTGCCGTACCTTCTTTTCCCATATGTAATTGACCACCTACTAATTCCCCTGCAGCTATACTAAAAGGCATTGCTCCAAACATCGTAGTTTCTTGTGCATGTCTAACATTATTATCAATATTAGCCTCATAATCATTAACTACTCTAGTCGTAAAGTCACTAAAAGAATTAGATACGGAAAAATTCATATTATTATCGGTAGTCAATAAATCTGTTGTATCAAGTTTTGATAACAGAATAAGATTACTAATAACAACAAACATATCCCCATAAGTATAGTTTGATTTTCAGTTGATAAATATTTACATACTCCCATCGATATAAAAACCGCACTAGAAATCCACTTTTTATTTCCCATTATTTATCCAACAAACCTATACCTTTTTTATTTTGCTTTCATAGTATTAAACATGCTAACTAATCAATCAACATCAACAACAAAATACAAAGAGCACCAATCCAGGCTTTATAAGACATTTCTCTGCAATTTTCCCAAGAAATAAAACCTGCACCTAAAAAAAATATAGTCAACGGTATACATATGCAATACACTTTTATTTCACTACTAAAATTTAAAATTTCTGCTGTAATTCCACTAATTCCTGATAATATTAACCCCCCAAAAACCCATACCACTATTAACGGAACATTATCTTTAATATGACACATAAAAAACACCAATAATCCAAACACACATATTACCATGACAAAAATTAATATATTTGAGGATAAATATTGCCCGGCTGCACAAGCTATCACAGCTACCCATGGTACCCATCGTTGGTTATTTTCCATTATTTTCCTTTCTATCAATTCTATCTTTTTTTGATTGCACTGTTACTGATACCAACGTTCCTGCCAATAGCGCCCCTCCTCCCACTACAACAGCTGGAATTGCAAAAAAAGATGCTGCATATGTAACCAAAGCCGCTGCTCCCCATCCACCTAGAAATGCAACACTGTCAACAGCTACAGCCTTTGCACAATTCAAGCCTTGATAATTTTTAAAATCATCACATATACTTATTCCGGTCATAGCCATTCCTACCAAACCAAAAGTTTTCCCCAAAGTTTTAGTAGCCTGATACGTTTGATGAATTCCCGGGTAGTCTGTTGCCATAAAAGTTCGATTCATCCAGCCCATTGCTTTATTGGCATAACTATCACCTTTATTTGTGGCACCTTGCTGTGCCAAAGCCCCCCAAAATCCTGTCGATTGTTCTTTGATACTATCTACTACTGCAACAGCTGTATTTTTTGCCTCATCGGCTATTT
>NZ_JAILKR010000033.1 GCF_024693525.1 Selenomonas sp.
GACGTTTTTGGTCAGCATGATCAACGATGCCTATGAAATCGACCATACGAAACGGGCGTTGGAGATCTTTAAAGACTGGGATAACTACGAGGAACGAGTGAAGGCAATCTTTACCCGCGTGGAGCCCTGCAACAGCCAGTCCAAGCAAAACCTTTCGGATCGGCTGGGGTATCCCGTAACGGCCATTATCCCGAACGAATACGGCATCGTTTCGGATGCTGCGGATAATGGCAAAATGGCCAGCGATATCCGGCCGGACAGCCCGCTGGCCAGGAGTGTAGACCATCTGGCCGATGAAATCACCGGCCATGGCCGTAGAATCAGGTGGGACAAGTCATGAGAATTATCCTGGCATTAGCTGTCACAATCCTTTGCCTGACGATGTTTCTGATGCTGCTGCGCATCAAGGCGCGGGAACATAAAAACATCGTCAATCGCATGGAGTACTTCTCAGGCAATGCGGTGAAACTCCGGCAGCAGCAGCTCCGGCAACGGCAACGCAAAAAAGTCAAAGGGCAGTTCCGGGAATTTGTCCGGAAAGCCGCCCAAAAGGTGCAAAATATCCAGAAGGGAAACCAGCTGGACTTTAAGATGCAACAGGTCGACTGGCCGCTGCTGGGGTCTGAATTTGAAGTCATCCTGGCAATCTTCGGAGCTTTTTGTGCCATCCTCACACTGGCAGCCACGCTAAATCCGTGGATAGCTTTAGCGGCAGGTTTCGCCGGTGTGATTCTAGGTATCCTTTTATTAGATGTCAGCATCAAACGCAGACAAAAAGCTTTTACGAATCAGCTCGGGGACATGCTGACCATGGTGGCCAATGCCCTGCGGGCGGGGTTCAGCTTCATGCAGGCCTTTGAGCTAATCGCCCGCGAAATGGATGCGCCAATCGGCCGCGAAGTCCAGAAGGTGGTCAATGAGGTAAATGTCGGTGTAACCCTGGAGGCGGCTCTCGAGAACATGCAAAAACGCGTGGAGAGTCCCGATTTTGAACTCGTAGTTACCGCGGTGCTGATTCAGCGCCAGGTGGGCGGCAATCTCGCCCAGATCCTTGACACCATCAGCGGGACGATACAGGAACGCGTCCGCATGCGGCGGGAAGTCATGGCGCTGACGGCACAGGGCAGGATGTCGGGCATCGTACTGGCACTGCTGCCGGTAGCTTTGGGGGTCTTTTTGACAACGGTAAGCCCGGATTATATGCGGCCGCTGTTTGAGGAGACCACCGGGCGGATTGCGATTGCCGTGGCCGTCGTCATGGAGATTATTGGCTTTTTGGTCATCCGCAAGATTGTCGATATCAAGGTGTGATATGTGATATCCTTCGGGATTTTACATAAATTTATTGTTCTATTTTTTTTAGGGAGGAACTAATTATGAAGGAGATTCTTGAGTATCTGAAAGCACGTTATCTGAGCGAGAAAGCTCAGGGGATGGTGGAGTATGCCCTGATCGTTGCTTTTATCGTTGGTGTTGCAGCTATTGTTTTTAAAGAAAATGGTAGTTTCCAGCAGGCAATTGATGCAGGCTTCAACCATGTAAAAGATGCTGTTAGCAAGACAACAACGCAAGGATAATAATATTATTTGCTAAACTATCTATTAGGGAGATGACAGAAATGAAATTAATGCAAAAGGGTCAAAGCATGGTGGAGTTTTCTGTCATCTTTCCTTTTTTTCTATTCTTGGTGTTAGCGGTGGCTTATTTTAGTTTTGCCTTTGCCGATTACTTGCAGTTGACCTATATCGCGCGCGACAGTGCCCGCGAAGCGGCAATCGTTTCGGTGTCCTCAAAGGATAAGAATAATAAAACGCGCAGTGAAAAGGCGAAACAACAGGCGCGCGAGGAAAAATATCAGGAAATCTGTAATAAGTATAAAAAAAGCGGCTTGATTTCTGATGTTTATACCATGGGGGATTTTTCGATAACGGCCAAGGATGACGATGTGCTCGTAAAGATCAATGCCCCGTTGAATGAAAAATCCGTATTGGGAAATACGATAAATACCTTGTTGAATTTCTTTGCCAAAGAAAATGAAAAAGACAACAACAAAGTGCGAGCTTTTGATATAGATATCCAGTACAAGATGTATAACGAGAAAAATGTCGATAAGTCATAACGGGAGGTGAGATACGATGTCATTGCTTACGCGTCTGGGGCGCATGGATGGGAAAAACAGGCAGGTGATGATTTTCTCCGCGCATGAGGAGAATCAGGATATGGCGGAGGAAGCTTCCTACCAGAATATCAAGCATCGTATCCATCAGCGGATTGTCGAGGAAATGACTCCGGACGAACAACGGGTGCTTTCCTCGGTCAATCAAGATGCCCACCAAGTGGAAACGGTCATCAGCAAATACTGCCAGGAAGTTATGGAGGAAGAACCCTTTGCCGTTTCGCGCGGCGAGGTAAAACACCTCATCGAGGATATTCAGGATGAGATGTTAGGGCTCGGTCCTATCCAGTCGCTTTTGGATGATGATTCCATTACGGAGGTAATGGTAAATGGTCCGAAAAAGGTATTTGTCGAGCGGTTGGGTAAGCTCGAATATACCGATGTGAAATTCCATGACAACGCCCATCTCATGAATATCATCGAGCGCATCTTGACGCCGCTGGGGCGCCGGATTGATGAATCTTCCCCATTAGTAGATGCGCGTCTGGAGGATGGTTCCCGTGTCAACATCATCATTCCGCCGCTGTCCTTGGTGGGGCCGGCCATCACGATCCGTAAATTCTCGAAAAAGCCTTTGTCGGTGGAGAATCTGATTTCCTTTGGCACGATGGATGAGAAAATGGCCACGTTCTTGCGAGCCTGTGTCCGGGCGCGCATCAATATTCTGGTATCGGGCGGTACCGGCTCTGGTAAGACCACGACCCTCAATGTCATCTCTTCCTTCATCCCCGAACGGGAGCGCATTGTCACCATCGAGGATGCTGCCGAGCTGCGGCTCCAGCAGGAGCATGTGGTGACGCTGGAGTCCCGGCCGGCCAATATTGAGGGTAAGGGGCAGATTACGATTCGCGATTTGGTGCGCAATGCCCTGCGAATGCGCCCGGACCGCATTATCGTCGGTGAGGTTCGAAGCGGTGAGGCCCTCGACATGCTGCAGGCCATGAACACTGGTCATGATGGTTCGCTGACGACGGCCCATGCCAATAGTCCCCGGGATGCCCTGTCCCGTCTTGAGACTATGGTGCTTATGAGTGGGTTAGAACTTCCCGTACGGGCTATCCGCGAGCAGATTTCCTCGGCTATTGACCTCATCATCCAGCAGTCCCGTATTCGCGATGGCAGCCGCAAGATTACGTATATAACGGAAGTTCAGCACATGGAGGACAACACGATTACCACCCAGGATATCTTCCGCTATGAGCAGACCGGCTTTGATGAAAACGGCAAGGCCATTGGCCATTTTGTGCCGACGGGGCTTCAGCCGGGGTTCCTCGATAAATTTGAGCTTAACGGAGTGGAACTTCCTGAGGATTTCTTTATGCCTAATGGCGGCAGTGACGAGATTTATGACAGGAGTGTATTTTGATGATGGTTGCTCTTTTTGCATTTTCGGTCTCACTCCTCGTATTTCTGGGATTGTTTGGCTTGATAGAAAAAAAGATTAGCCCCCAGTCGCAGATTCATCAGCGTATCCTGAGCATTCAAGATCATGGGAATCTGCAGTTGCCAGCTGATAAAAAGTTGGTGGCAAAGCGAAAAACGCTTAAGGATATTCCGTTTGCTAAGCGCGTAGTTCAGCCGTTGAGGCAGTCAATCGCCCGGACGATGACCCAAATGGCACCGAAAGAGTGGTATGCCGTCATTGCGGCCAGGATTTCCATGGCGGGCAAAGCTAAGGAATGGACGGTGAATGAATTCGTCTTTTCGTGCTTGTTAGGCGCAGGCGCTATGTTTGGATTGATATTTATGATGACCTGGAATGGTCATTATGCACTGGTTCAAAAGATGATGTTTTTGATTCTGGGCAGCCTGCTCGGTGGAGCTATGCCCGTGGTCTTTTTGAATATCATGATTCAGAAACGGCAGGCAGCCATCCAGCATCAATTGCCAGAGGTGCTCGACCTTCTCTGCGTCAGTGTTCAAGCGGGATTATCTTTTGACGCGTCCATGCGCAAGATTACCGACCGCATGAAGGGGCCTTTTGTGGAGGAATGCCAGCGAATGCAGGAAGATATCCGCATGGGAATGGTGCGGCGGACTGCTATGCACAATGTTGCCAGACGCTGTAAGGTACAGGATGTCTCGCTTTTTATGACATCACTTATTCAGGCGGAACGATTGGGTACGAGTATGGGCAAG
>NZ_JAILKR010000085.1 GCF_024693525.1 Selenomonas sp.
CAGATGATTTTCCTTTTAAAGTATATCCTGAAAATGGAGGATTGCTACCATTTGGAGGGACAGATAATGGGGATGATTTTTATTGGCTAAAAACAGGTGATAATCCTGATTTTTGGAGAATAGTTGTGTATGATGGTAGATCGACAAACTATTATGAGTATGAAATGTCATTGACTGATTTTATAGTGGGAGTGATTACAGGTGATGTTCAATGTGAAGTGTTGCCTGATACATGGCAAGGAGCAAAATCTCTTACATTTATGCACATTGAATAGCCTGAATAAAAATGTAGGGCTACATCTACGATGCCGATAGCAACAGCATAGAGATTCAGCTCTCCGATGGCAGCAAGATCCAGCGCGAGTATGATATCGACGACCGCATGACAGCCGAGACGGTAATCGACAGTGCTTCAAGGCAGGCGACCTGCGCAATAGCTACGAATATGCGCCGAATGGCCAGCTCATAGCGGCCATCGCAGGCGGTATGGACTACCGCTACACCTACGACAAAGATGGCCTGCTGCTTGCGAAGAAAGCCAGCGGCAGGACGCTATTGGCCTATACCTACGACGAACTGAGCCGCAAGACCAGTCAGACAGACATCACGGACCGAAAAGTCAACTACCGATTTGACAAGTCAAATCGCTTAGTGGATATACGCAACGAAGTTGACCAGTCAATTGTCAAATTCACCCGCGATGCCGATGGTGCCATCCAAAAGATAACCCATGCCAACGGCATGTGGCAGGATATCACCTACGATGCGGATAAAAACATCACCAGCCTGACCGTGGCAACGCCGGATAAGATACTGGCGCAGAACACCTATCGCTACGACGGTAACGGCCAGCGCATCGAGAAAAATGAGCTGACAGGCATGACGCAAATAAACCGCTACGATGCCGAAGGCCTGCGTCACGAAATGGAAGAAAACGGCAAGCTCGTATAGTTCATCTTCAACGAAAACAAGGAAGTGATAACGGAAGAAACGGATGGCAACATTACCCGCCTGATTCGCACCAGCGACCTCTGGGCGATGGAAGTTGAGCCTGAGAAGACCTGGTACCATTATGCCAGCGACGAACAGGGAAGTACTGTATTCATCACGGGAAAGAATGGCGAGGTAAAGAATCGCTACACCTACGACGCGTTTGGTAATACAATAGAATCGGAAGAACAGATTCCGAACCGCTACCAATACACAGGCCAGCAGCTAGACTCAATAACCCAGCAATACTACCTGCGCGCAAGGTTCTACAACCCCGCAATTGCCAGATTCACACAGGAAGACGAGTACCACGGCGATGGGCTGAATCTATATGCCTACGGTGCGAATAACCCGGTGGATTATTATGATCCGAGCGGGTATGTTTGTGAAAAAGTAAAAAAATAATTGAAGGGTTTAATACGAATATACAACATGAATTTAATAAAGGATATACGGAAATGATTTCTGCGGGAGTAAAAAAGCGGCTAAAAGAGCTATAAAGAAAGCTCATAAATATTTTGATGGGTTAGGAGCATTCTAAAATGGAAATAACTTTACCTATAATTTATTTTAATTGGCTAAAAGAAAATACTGAGGGGGTGATTGAAGAAAACGGAGTGTGCTTATATGGATTAAATGATTTGGCGGAAAGAAATGAAATTTACGAAGCGTATAAATATATGCCTTCATATTATATTATTGGTGATGATAGTGGAGATACAGTATATGTGATGGAGAAAAATATTTCTTCAACAGCTGTTTATTCAGTGGGTATGGGTGATATGGATGAGAATAACGTTGTGAAAATAAGTGAAAACTTTTTAGAATGGGTTAGAAATATTGCTGGTTTCATTGAAGATGAAACCAGTTTGGAAGATGTTTGTACTATATACTTAAAGGACAAGCCAGATGAAATGGCTGATTTACTAATGATAAAAAAAATATTTAATCCGACTGTGTCGATAGGAGATATATTGCAAAACATAAAAACAGGAAGAGAAGTGATGTTAGTTTCTAGAATAAATAAATATAAATTTCAGAAAATAATAAATAGATATGAATATTTGTTAAAAAATCTGCGTGTGGAGTGATGTGGTTAATATTTCAATATTCACTATAATACGCGGCGTTATGATTATGACGCTAACAATCAGCTGAAGTGCATCACTAACCCCGACGGCAGTCAGGAGCAGTATCATTACACCGCCGATGGTAAACTGATCGATTTTAAAGACCGCAATGGTATAACGAATGAGTACCAGTGGAACGTCTACGGAAATCTCGTCGAGCGCAAGGCAGGCGACTTGAGCAACAGCTATGAATATGCGCCGAACGGTCAATTGACCGCCGCCATAGCTGACGGCATGGACTACCGCTACACCTACGACAAAGACGGCCTGCTGCTCACGAAGAAAGCCAGCGGCAGGACGCTATTGGCCTATACCTATGACGAACTTGGGCGCAAGACCAGTCAGACAGACATCACGGGCCGAAAAGTCAACTACCGATTTGACAAGTCAAATCGCTTAGCGGATATATGTAACGAAATTGACCAGTCAATTGTCAAATTCACCCGCGATACCGATGGCGCCATCCAAAAGATAACCCATGCCAACGGCATGTGGCAGGATATCACCTACGGCAAAGATTCTAGGAAAGGGCTGATATATTGTTAGGGGAAGCTGCTACGGGGTTAGCAGGAGAATGTCACTTTTTTATCGAAATGGAGACGAAAGCGAAAAAGTCTGTTGGGTAAGGATAGTGATTTTATGCAAGATGAAGTGTGTGCATGGTATCGTTGGATTGGTCAGGCGATGCGGGAGGTACAACGCGGTAGTAGTGGTGTGGAGTCGGCGGTGGTGTGGTTGGTGAACGGACTTATTGACCAGTCCATTCATTGGATGGTCAGTGACCTGCATCTTGAACCTATGGAAGGCGGGATGCGGGTAAGGTACCGGCGGGATGGAATCCTGCAGGAGGATGCGCGTAAGCTGCCGAAAAATATAGAGACGGCTGTTGTTTCGCGCATCAAGGTGATGGCCGGGATGGATATCGCACAACGTCAGCGGCCACAGGATGGCCACATACGCTATGAGCAGGATGGACAAAAAACGCTGGACATTCGCGTGGCATCGATGCCGGTAACTTGTGGTGAGATGATGGTTCTGCGCTTTATGAATCTTGAGGATGAGATGTTGAAGGTAGCAGAGCTGGGATTCTCGGAGACGAATCAGCAAAAGTTTGAGATGCTTATCCATGCGCCAGCAGGATTGTTGGTAATCTGCGGGCCGATGAACTCGGGGAAAACAACTACACTATATGCGGCGATGAATGCCCTGAATGGGTCGGATTGCAGTTTGATTACGTTGGAAGACCCCGTAGAGCGGGAATTGCCAGGAGTCAATCAAGTGCAGATGAATCCGAAAGCTGGTCTTGATTATGTGACAGGCCTTCGGGCTGTTCTCCGGCAGGATGTGGAAAAGGTACTGTTGGGGGAAATTCGTGACAGCCAAACTGCGGAGTTGGCTGTTCGCATTGCGTTGACGGGGCATTTGCTTATGACGACTTTGCACACCGAGGATGCGACGGCGGTGATTTTCCGGTTGTTGGAGATGGGGGTTAAGCCGTATCTGTTGGCAGCAACCTTGTCGGGAATTGTGGCCCAGCGGCTGGTGCGCTGCCTTTGTCCGGAGTGTCGCTGTTCGTATGTGGTGGAGGAAGGATCCTGTGAAGCAGCTCTGTTGGGGGATTGTTATGAACCAGGATTGGTGCTATGGCATGGTAAGGGATGCAAACATTGTGGCGGAACCGGTTATCTTGGACGGATGGCCCTTCATGAGGTGTTAGTTATGGATGATTGTCTGCGTCAGGCGTTGCTTCATCAATGCGAGCGTCAGGAATTTTCACGTATTGCTGCCGCGCAGGGGATGGAATCCCTTTGGCAGGATGGTTTGCAGAAAGTAAAAGCGGGCGTTACTACTTTGGCGGAGGTTCGCAGGGTACTTTATGGCAGTTGAGTAAATTTCTTTTGAATAGGACTAGGAGGATAACAATGGAAATCTATGGACATAATGTAACAACTTGGTATTTAGTCATTTTGAATGTAGTGGCTATCCTCATTTATGGCTGGGATAAGGTATGTGCGATGCGCCAATGGTGGCGTGTGCCAGAATTGACTCTTTTGCTTTTTGCACTGGCAGGGGGGAGCATCGGGGCAATGATAGCGATTCAGGTGTTTCATCATAAGACGCTACATTGGAAATTTAAATATGGTGTGCCGTTGATACTCATCTTACAGGTGGCCGGGCTGATGTATCTCTTTTGGCAAAATTGATGCGCATAAAAAACAGCCATGCAGACTCGTGATTGCCTGCATGGCTGTATGTGTACGGGTATTTATGGTTCGATGCTGGTGCTTTCTTTGGGAAGCAGTCCTTTGTAGTGGAAATACATCCACAACTGCAAAGGCAGCATCAAAATGAAATAGACTGTGGCAACGGCCGTCAGTTCAAATATATTGAAAATTTGCATGGATAGGTAGTCCCACCACATGAGGGTTAATATTACGACTACGATGCCATCAAAGAGCAGCCAGCTCGATGTTTTGAAGCCTCGAGTTCCTTGGGTGAAGGGCGGTTTCAATGATGCTATGGTGGTGCTGCCAGTCCGTTTTGCCCATTGGTCATGGATGGACCAACAGATGGAAAGCACGCTGGCCGTGGCCGTCAGCCATATAAGCGAAACGATGTAGATGGTACCCAAAATATGAAATAAATAGGGGCTTTGCATCAGGCCATTATGGAATAGATAGATAAGTACGACCGCCTCAAGGATAATACCGAATTTGATGAATTTTAGTGAGGCATAATAGCAAGTGGCAAGGAAGGACAGTTCTTCCGGCCATTCAATCAGGGGACTTTGCCAGCCCTCTTTCCGGGACTCTAGATAAAATCCCACAGCCCCGGCAAATACAAATACCTCCATTTTGTGCTGTTCATCTACGACAAATAATGCCAGCAATACCAGCCCGATGTATATTAGATAGCGGGCTGAAGTCATAAAGTTTTCTTCCTCATTCATTTTATCAACACCTCCGAAGATAGCCTAGCAGTTCATTCTTAGGTCTTGATAAAAATGGAAAGAGAATCGAATTAGAAGATTGGTTTGGGAATATACGCTAGCAGAGCAGGAGGGATAAGGATGCAGGCGATACAGCAGGGGAAGGATGGAATCTATCGTTGGGTCTATGAATTGAATTTATATACGAATCCAACCATTTTCTTTTTGGTCAGCAAAATATTCCTAGGTATTGGTCTAGGGCTCTTCTTCTTTATCCAAGTGTTGGTAATGATAGAGGATGGTTTCCAATTGGACCAGTTGCTTGATAGTATTGTCATGCTTGCCGCAGGGTTTGTGGGAATATTGGTTTTGGTTGCTGTGGGCTATTTGGTTTATGCTTTTATTATGGGCGGGAAATATTGTGTGTTGTTTGAGATGGATGAGCGAGGCGTGAAACATACCCAGTTGCCGCACCAGGTGAAAAAAGCGAAGGTCATCGGGATGTTAGCTGTTATGACAGGCGCAGCTGCGGGCAATCTCACGGCGATGGGATCAGGCCTGCTGGCAGCCTCTCACAGCAGCACGTACTCAGAATTTTCCAAAGTGAAAAGCCTGGAAATCCTGCGAAAACGAAATGCCATAAAGCTCAATGAACCGATGAATTATAATCAGATTTATGTTGATGACGATAATTTTGATTTTGTACTGAAGTTCATCCAGACAAGAGTGGGGTAGAAGGTACTTTCTTGCTATTTTCGATTTTGATATTAGCAGGAAAGTAGTGGATATGCGATGTACTTTGCTAAGAATGGGAACAATGCTTTTGGCAGGCATTCGGTATTGTATGTAAAAGATGTACAATGCCGTTAGAGAATACGAGGTGATGATATGGGCGAGGGAATAGATTGGCAGGGATTGATTCGTCAGGCTATCGGAAAAGAGGCGTCGGATGTTCATTTGACGGTGGGGCAACGGCCCCATATGCGGTGTGATGGCGTCTTAGTGCCTATGGATGGTTGCTCGCTTACGAAGCAGTTTATGGCTGGTTTTTGCGCTGTGATTATGGATGAGGAGCAGCGAAAGCGGCTGGCTCAGGATAAGGATATTGACCTTTCCTGGACTTTTGCGGGGCGGCGGTTCCGGGTCAATGCTTATTACCAGCAGGGATTTTTGGCGCTTGCCATCCGCCTGTTGCCGGAGAAGATTCCGAGCCTTGGGGAGATTGGAGCGCCGAGGGCCTGGGATAAGATGAAGGGGCTGGAACAGGGGCTTATCCTGGTGACGGGGCGGACAGGCTCAGGCAAGACTACGACGCTGGCGGCTTTTATTGAGGCGCTAAACCAGGAGAAATCGTATCATATCATCACGTTAGAAGACCCGGTGGAGTTTCTTTATGAGCCGAGGCGGTGTTTTATCAGTCAGCGGGAATTGGGCCGTGATTTTTTTTCTTTTTCTCAGGCACTTCGCAGTGCTTTACGGGAGATGCCAGATGTCATTCTGGTTGGGGAGATTCGCGACCAGGAGACCATGAAGACGGCGCTGATGGCTGCGGCGTCGGGGGCGTTGGTGTTGGGGACGTTGCATACGCTGTCGGCAATGGAGGCGGTCATGCGCATTGAGGGCATGTTTCCGCTGGACCAGCAGGATTCGATTCGCGCGCAGGTGGCAGAGGTGCTGGTGGGCGTCTTTGCCCAGCGGTTGTTGCCCTGTATCCGTGGGGGCCGGGTGTGCAGGGCGGAGGTACTGCTGACGAATCCAGCGGTGCAGAGCCTGATTCGTCAGGGCAAATACAGCCAGTTGGAGTCGGTGATGATGAGTCATCAAGAGCAGGGGATGCAGACGGAAAAGGCAGCCTGTGAGCAGCTTTGCCGGGCGGGCCTTATCGCGCGGGATTTTGGAGCGGATTTCCGGCTGGGCCGGATAGGAGGCTGACAGCATGGCATCTTATGCGTATGAAGCGCGGAATCGAAGCGGTGAACTATTTACAGGTAAAATAAAAGCCGCCTCGTTAAGAGAGGCGGCTCATCAGATTCGGGCAAAAGGATTATGGGTGGCAAGTTTGCGGGAGCTAGAGCCAGCAAGCTTGCCACCCGCTGAAGCAAGTTCCAAAAGCTCGTTTTTGACCATTTCGTCTCAGCCGTCTCGGCTGGAGGTGGTGCTTTTTTGCCGACAGCTGGCGGTGATGCTTTCGGCTGGGTTGCCGGTTCATGAGGCCTTGAAGGCGTTGTGTCAGCCGGATGGCAGAGGAGCTTATCAGCAGATGCTCAGCAGGCTGTTAACAGATGTCATACAGGGAAAGTCGCTACACGAGGCGCTACAGGGGGTCCCTAAGGTGTTTTCCACCCGTATCGTCAGTATGGTCAAGGCAGGAGAAGCTGCTGGCTCGCTGGATGTCATGTTCTTGCGGCTGGCAGATTTTCTGGAGAAATCCTTTGCGGCTCGGGAAAAGCTAAAGTCGGTGCTGTTATATCCCCTTATTTTGGGGGTGACAACTTTGCTGGCGCTGCTGGGCATAACCGTTTTTATTTTGCCGACCTTTGCTGCGATGCTATCGGATTTTCGAGCGGAGCTGCCACTGCCGACGAAGCTCTTATTGGATTTTTCGGCGCTAATCCAGCAGGATGGCATGGTGGTTTTACTATGTATGGGGCTGTTGGTACTAGCGTCGGTGGCGGCCTGGCATCAGCCCGTCATCCGCTGTGTTCTTGATGCTTGGCGGCTTAGGATTCCGCTGTATGGGCGGCTCCTTTGTTATGCGGAGTGGCAGATGCTGCTGGGAACGCTTTCGGTGCTGCTGGCAAATGGAATATGTCTGCATGAGGCGTTGAAGCTGTTGCCAGAGGCAACGAACAATCACTATTTGCGGGCGGTTGTCTCGTCGGCGTGTTCGGCGGTGGAGCGCGGAACGTCGCTATGGGATGCCTGGCACCGGTGTGAGGCCTTTCCCGAGGTGTTGGGGGAAATGGTCAGGGCCGGGGAAAAGTCTGGTGAGTTGGAAGGCATGTTGGAAAAAGGTGCTGGGCTTTGTGGGGTGATTGCGGAAAACGAATCGGCCCGGCTGCAATCGCTGGCAGAGCCGGCAGCGATTTTTATCGTGGGAGGATTGGTTTTCTTTTTTGCCCTGTCAGTGCTATTGCCACTGCTGGGGATGATGGAAGCTCTGTCGTAAGATGGAGCTTTTATTTTTTTTCTTTGATGTGGTTGCCCATATAGCGGTAATAGGTTTCGCGCATTTCTTTCCGGCTTTGGGTTGCGGGCCAGAGCTGGTCTAAGGCACCTTGGCGCATACCCGCGGCGAGGTGGTCATAACAGTCGGGAATGGACTGGTCAAGTTTGGCGATGAGTTCTTTTACCGTTTGACGGCTGGTGTTGCCATCGTGGGGGCAGGGATTCTTGACCGGGTCAAAGCCGTGGAATGCCTGGGCGTCGATGATTTCCTGTTCGCGGAAATAAACGAGGGGCCGGATGACGGTGATATCGGTGCGGTCTAAATAGGTCACCGGCGTGAAGGTATGAAGCTGCCCAGAGTATAGGAGCCCCATAAAGAAGGTTTCCACAGCGTCGTCGTTATGATGGGCATAGGCGATTTTTTTGATGCCGTGTTCGTTGGCGTAGCGGTTCATGGCGCCGCGGCGGAAAAAAGCGCAGGTAAAGCAGGGGCTTTTGTAGCTGGTTTCGGCCATGGCTCCTTCGATATCCACATCGATGACCTCGTAGGGAATCTCGATTTCCTGCATGAATTTACGGGCTCGGTCGATATCAAAAAAAGCAGGTTGCCCCTTTTCGTCTTTAAACATCGGATTGATGGTCAAAGCGGACAGTTGGAATTTTTTATGTAAACGCTGCTGGAGGATTTTCATGGCATAGGCGAGAAAAATGCTGTCCTTGCCGCCTGAAATTCCCAGCAGGATGTGGTCGCCGTCCTGAATCATATCAAATTCAACAACGGCGCGTAACAGCTTGCTGAAATAGGATTGGGGAAGATTGATTTTCATAGCTACCTCTTTTTCTTTGCTAAAACTGGACAATAGGTTTATTATAACGGAAAAGGGTTTTGATTAAAAGGAGGAACTTATCGTCGTATGAGCAATCGTCATATATTAGCTGTTGTCATGATGGCTTCGTTTCTTACTCCTTTTTCCGGCAGTGCGTTGATTCTTTCGCTGCCTGGGATGGGGCGGGAGTTTCAAGTGGGGGCGGAAACTTTAAGCTGGGTGATTGAGATATATCTGATTACCTCGCTAGCCTTTTTGCTTCCCATGGGACGCGCCGCCGACCGTTGGGGCAAGGTGCTGGTATTTGAGCTGGGAAATTTCCTGTTTATGTTGTTCTCCTTTTTGCCGGTGCTGTTTGATTCCTTTGCCCTGCTATTGTTGGCTCGCGGGCTGCAGGGGCTGGGTTCCTCCATGATTTTTGCTACCAGCACCTCTATCCTGGCCGATGCGTATCCCGGGAAGAATCGCGGCAAGGCTATGGGCTGGATGGTTTCGGTGGTTTATGCCGGACTGTCCTTTGGGCCGGTGATTGGCGGTTTTATGAATGATGGCCTTGGCTGGCGGAGTTTGTTCTGGTTTATGGCCTTTTATGCGGGGCTGGTTTTGTTGGTGGCCCTTCGGGGGTTAGGGCCTAAAGGGCATCAGCCAAGAGCGCCGCAAGGGGCGATGCCGAAGATTTCCCTGCGGCTGTTTACCGAGAATCGGGAGTTTTCCCTGTCCTGTCTTACGGCGATGCTGAACTACAGTGCTACCTTTGCCATTAGTTTCCTGCTTTCCCTTTATTTGCAGAGTGTGCTAGGCATCAGTGCGAAAATGACGGGCTTTATTCTGCTGACGCAGCCAGTTATCATGATGGTGCTGTCCCCGCTGACGGGGGCCTTGTCCGACCATAAGCCAGCCTCGCTTTTATGCTCGATTGGCATGGGCCTCATCACTTTAGGGCTGCTTGTGCTGGCCGTGCTGGTGGGAAATCAGGCTTTGTGGCCGGTCATCCCCAGCATTATGGGCATTGGTGTCGGCTTTGCCTTTTTCGCTGCGCCCAATAATAATGCCATTATGAGTTCGCTGCCTCGGGAGTATTACAATATGGCTTCTTCGCTGCTCAGTACCATGCGCATGAGTGGGCAGGTGTTGAGTATGGCGCTGGTGACGGTGATTCTTTCCCTCAATTGGCCGGAGCTTTCGCCTGGGGAACTGCTTACTCGCAATATCGTGATTTCCTTTGGTTTCTTTTCGGTACTTTGCTTTGCCGGTGTCATACCGTCCCTGTTGCGTGGGAAATCGTCAAAAGGACTTTACAGGTGAGTAGTTGCGTAGTATCCTAAAGTGGTCTTTGTGGAAAGGGGATATATATGCGCTTATTTCGCTGGGGATACCAGTTATCGCCATTTCAGATTATCATGTTGAGCTTCCTGTTGTTGATTGCACTGGGAACCTTTGCACTGATGCTGCCGATGGCAACAAAGAGCGGCCAGCCGGCTCCGTTTTTGACGGCGCTTTTTACCACCGTTTCGGCGGCTTGTGTGACCGGACTGACCTTGGAAAACACGGCCCTGTATTGGTCGGGGGTTGGTCAGTTCATTATTCTGCTGCTCATTCAGATTGGCGGCCTTGGGGTCGTGACAATGGCTGTGGCGATTGTCATGGCGTCAGGCCGCCGCATTGATTTGATGCAGCGCAGTACGATGCAGGAAGCCATCGCGGCGCCGCAGTTGGGCGGTATTGTCCGTATTTTGCGCTTTATTTTGAAGTTTACGGTTTTTGTCGAGGGATTGGGAGCAGCGATCCTTCTCCCGGTTTTTGCCCGGGATTATGGATGGGCAGATGGTCTGTGGATGGCGTTTTTTCATTCTGTTTCGGCTTTTTGTAATGCGGGCTTTGACCTCATGGGAGAGCGTGGCGGCGGTTCGCTGATGGGCTATGCCGGAGACCCCTGGGTCAATCTGACGATAATGGGGCTCATCATAGCGGGGGGCCTGGGGTTCATAACTTGGGCGGATCTTCATTGGAATGGACTGCGCTTTTCCCGTTATCGCCTGCAGACGAAGATTATTCTGCTGATGACAGCTGGTCTTATTTTTATTCCAGCGATGCTGTTTTTCCTTTTGGAGTTTCAGGATTTCCCGGAAGAAATTCGTCTATTTCAGGCATTGTTTCAGTCGGTAACCGCCAGAACGGCTGGGTTTAACACGGTGGATATCAATCTGCTCAGTGAATCGGGACGGCTCATGCTGGTGGTGCTGATGCTAGTTGGTGGTGCTCCTGGGTCGACGGCTGGTGGTATCAAGGCTACGACCGCATTTGTGTTGTTGACCTCGGCTTTTGCTTCCTTGCGGCGCAAGCGGGATGTGACGTTTTTTTCCCGCCGCATTGCGGAAGAGACGAATCAGCAGGCCTTGACGATTTTTTTGATGTATTTGCTGCTCTTTGTGGGGAGCAGTTGGCTCATCAGCGTGTTGGATGGTTTTTCGATGGTGGATTGTATGGTGGAGACAGCTTCGGCCCTTGGCACTGTTGGGCTGTCCATCGGCTTGACGGAAAAACTATCGGCATTATCCCAGCTGATTTTGATTCTACTGATGTATTTTGGGCGCGTTGGCGCGCTTACGATGATTTATGCGCTGAACAAGCGAAGTATTCCCGTTACGGGGCGTCTGCCCCAGGAGAAGATTACCGTCGGCTGACGGCAGGAGGTTCTCATGAAAAAATCTGTATTACTGATTGGTCTTGGCCGTTATGGACGGCATGTGGCCCAGGAGCTTTACCAAATGAAGCACGATATCCTGGCTGTGGATAAGGATGAGGAGCGCGTCAATATGGTACTGCCCTATGTGACGAATGCCTTGATGGCCGACAGTACGAATAAAAGTTTTTTGGAATCCCTGGGAATCCGGGATTTTGATTTATGCATCGTGGCAATTGGCGATGATTTCCAGAGTTCGTTGGAGACAACCTCCTTACTCAAGGAATTGGGAGCTAAATATGTAGTCGCCCGTGCTTCCCGAGGCATTCATGAAAAATTCCTCTTGCGCAATGGTGCTGATGAGGCTGTTTACCCGGAAAAGCAGTTGGCAAAGTGGACCGCTATTCGCTTTGGTTATGACCATATTCTCGACTATTTCCGGTTAAGCGACCGCTATGCTGTTTACGAATTGCCGATTCCTGAGGAGTGGAACGGCAAAACCTTGGGGGCGCTTCAGGTCCGCAAACATTATCATGTCAACGTTCTGGGAATCAAGAAAGCCGGTATTCTCGATGTAGAGATAACGGCTGAGACCACAATGAACCAAGAAGACACAGTATTGGTAATCGGCAAGCGTAATGATTTGGAAAAATATTTCCATATTTAATGAGATGGTGGCAGATGGAAAAGAATCTTACAACCGGCAGTGTAGTTCGCAATATTTTTGTCTTTGCCCTGCCGTTTTTCTTCTCGTATTTTTTGCAGACCCTCTACGGGATGGCAGATCTCTTCATTATCGGTCAATTTGAAGGAGCAGCCAGTATAACGGCGGTTTCGGTGGGCAGTCAGGTCATGCACATGATTACGGTGATGCTGGTGGGGCTGGCCATGGGTACAACGGTAATGATTGCCCAGGCCGTTGGCGCGCGGAATAAGGCCAGCGTCAGGGCGTCGATTGGCAACACCATTACCCTGTTTTTGCTGGTGGCGGTGGTGCTGGCCGTGGTATTGGTCTTAGGCACGGAGCCCATCGCCCGCTGGATGTCGACGCCAGCGGAGGCAGTGCCGGGAACTTGCCAGTATCTATTTGTTTGCTTTTTGGGAATTCCTTTGATTACGGTGTATAATATCATCAGTGCCATATTTCGCGGTCTGGGAGATGCCAAATCCCCTATGTATTTTGTGGCAGTGGCCTGTGTGGGAAACATCCTGCTGGATTATCTCTTTATGGGATTTTGGCGGCTGGGGCCGGTGGGGGCAGCCTATGGCACCTTGATTGCCCAAGGTGTCAGTGTGGTGCTGGCCTTAGGTTATATTGCGCAGAAAAAAGCCATGACGATTGCCTGGTCTGATTTGCGGCCACGGCAAAAAGTCATGGGGCGGCTCCTGCGCATCGGCGTTCCCATTTCCCTGCAGGATGGGTTCATCCAGATTGCCTTTCTGGTCATTACCATCATTGCGAATATGCGTGGGCTCACCGATGCCGCAGCGGTTGGCATTGTGGAAAAATTCATCAGCTTTGTCTTTTTGGTGCCGTCCTCCATGCTGGCCACGGTTTCAGCGTTGGGGGCGCAGAATATCGGGGCAGGCAAGATGGTTCGTGCCCGCAAGACCCTTTGGTATGCCTTGGACAGCTGCCTTATCTTTGGGGTAGTGGTTTCTCTCTTGACCCAGTTCACAGCGGACAGAATCGTTGGCATTTTTACCCAGGAACCTGCTGTCATTGTGGCTGGAGCTTTGTATTTGCAAGGGTATATTTTTGACTGTATCTTTGCCGGGATACATTTTTCCTTTAGCGGTTTTTTCTGCGCTCTGGGACGGTCAGAGTTTTCCTTCCTGCATAATCTCATTGCCATCGTTACCGCCCGGATACCTTTGGTTTGGCTGGCTTCCAACTGGTATCCCGATACCCTTTTCCCCATGGGGCTGGCCACTTGTGCCGGTTCGGTGGTATCGGTGGTCATTTGCCTGTTTTTCTTCTGGCGGCTAAAGGGCTGGGGAACCAAGCGCCATGCGTTTTCGTCATTAAAATAATAGATATAGGGGATAGAAATGGTTAGAGAAATTGTAAAAGACGTGTTTTTCTTACAGCAAAAATCGGTTAAGGCAACAAAAGCAGATATTGCCGTGGCCCAAGACCTCCTGGATACGTTAGCCGCACATCGCGAAGGCTGTGTCGGCTTAGCGGCCAATATGATTGGCGAAGCCAAATGCATTATTGCTGTAAACCTGGGCGATAGGGACGTTGCGTTGTTAAATCCCGAGATTGTGAAGCATTCGGCTAAGTCCTACAAGACGACAGAGGGCTGTTTGTCGCTAACTGGGGAGCGGGAAACGGAGCGGTTTGAGACGATTGAAGTTAAATACCGGGATATGAACTTTGCCAAGCAGAAAGCAAAATTTAGCGGCTTTACGGCTCAGATTATCCAGCATGAAATCGACCATTGCCAGGGGATTTTGATTTAACCGGCAGGGGCAACTCTAGCAAAAATAGCTAAGTGGGAGTAGAAGCTTCGGATAAAGACGGCAGCATCGATAAAAGAAGGGAAGTAGACATATGAAAGCAATGGTACTTAGCAGTGGCGGCGTGGATTCCACGACGGCTTTGGGGCTGGCAATAAAAAAATACGGCCGGGAAAATGTGATAGCTCTGTCCCTGTCCTATGGGCAGAAACACGACAAAGAAATTGAAGCCGCGAAGGCGGTGGCGGCGCATTATGGCATTGAGCAGCTCTTTTTGGATCTCAGCAAGATTTTCCAGTACAGCAATTGCTCATTGTTAAAGCAGTCCGATGAAGAAATCCCGGAAGAGAGCTACGCCGAACAAATCAAGGAGACAAAGGGGGAGACACCGGTCAGCACTTATGTGCCTTTCCGCAACGGACTGTTCCTGTCAACGGCGGCCAGCATTGCCCTTAGCAAGGGCTGCAGCATCATTTATTATGGTGCCCATGCCGACGATGCGGCTGGCTTTGCATATCCTGATTGTTCACCGGTATTTAATGATGCCATGAATCAAGCTATATGGGAAGGATCGGGACATCAGTTGAAAATCGAAGCGCCCTTTGTGAACATCAATAAGGCCGAAGTCGTAAAAATCGGCCTGGAACTCGGCGTTCCCTATGAGCTGACCTGGTCCTGTTACGAGGGCGGCGAAAAGCCCTGCGGCAAATGCGGCACTTGCATCGACCGCGCCGCCGCATTCCACGCCAACGGCGTCGAAGATCCAGCTAATTGCTGAGGGCACAGTTTGACATGTCAAACAGGAAAAAGTCTTGACAGGTCAATTAGCTACCTGCTAAACTGAGCGTAACAAGTAAATATAGCCGTGCAGGACTGACGGATTCGTGGAATTGACCACATGTACTGCAGGGCTTTTAACGCCGACCGTCTGGGCAGAGATTATGCTCAGGCGGTTTTTTGTCGTTTGAGCATAATCTCCTTTGGATTGCTGCCTGGCAGCAGAAAGGATGGTTCTCATGCGAAATCGTTGGCTCATTGCGTTAGCAGCCGTTGGTATTCATATTTCCATCGGCAGTGTCTATGCCTGGAGTGTTCTTACTCGTCCTATTATTGAGGCGATGGGATTTACCCTTTCGGAAACGACCTGGACCTTTTCCCTGGCGATTCTGTTCCTGGGAATGTCGGCAGGGCTCTTGGGGCGATTCGTGGAAAAGTATGGCCCGAAAAAAAGCGGACTGATATCCATGCTGTTATTTTGCACGGGTATGTTTGGTACAGCGCTGGCCTTGCACCTGCATAATTTGGCGCTATTATACCTTTTCTACGGGGTTATTGGCGGTATTGGCCTTGGCGTCGGCTACATCACGCCGGTATCGACGCTGGTAAAGTATTTCCCGAATCATCGCGGCTTTGCGACAGGTCTTGCTATCATGGGCTTTGGCTTTGCCGCGCTGGTAGCCGGGCCTGTCATGCAGTTTTTGACGGCTCGCGTTGGTCTTGTTAATAATTTCCTGATTTTGGGGGCAGTCTACATGATCCTCATGGGCGTGTCGGCTCTCTACTTGAAACCGCCCGTGCAGAAAAAAGGTAAAGCACAGGTTACGCGCTTGCAGCATGGTGCTACAGCGGCTGAGGCCATCAAGACCTGGCAGTTTGGTGCGCTTTGGTGGGTGTTCTTTGTCAATATCACCTGTGGTATCGGCCTGTTGGCGGTGGCTTCGCCCATGGCCCAGCACGTCGTCGGCATGGATGCCGCGCAGGCCGCGTCAATGGTCGGTATCATCGGCCTCTTAAATGGCGGTGGCCGCATCCTTTGGTCGACGCTGTCGGATTATCTGGGCCGCGGGCTTACCTACATGGCATTTTTCGCCCTCGAAGTCGGTGCTTTTTATCTGCTGGCTGGTACTAAGGATGCCATGCTGTTCCAGCTGCTGGTGTTTTTGATCATCAGCTGCTATGGCGGCGGCTTTTCGTGCATGCCGGCCTATCTTTCCGACATCTTCGGTACTCGGGAACTCAGTGCGATTCATGGCCGCGTGCTGACGGCTTGGGGCGTTGCTGGTGTCGTCGGGCCGACCATCGTCTCGTGGTTTTGGGAGCACACCCATAGCTATACGACGACGCTGACCTTCTTTGCGGGTTGCTTTGTGCTCAATTTCCTGATTGCAACGGTGCTCAAGCTGCATGGCAGCCGCCGGTCTAGCCTCGTCAAGACGGCAAATACTTAACCGAATATCGTCAGCCTCCCTTGGCAGGACTTTTCCGTTTATACGCGAATACTAGCGTATAGTGAGGAGAATTATGCATGATAAGGGAGGTTTTTCTATGGGAATCTTGGAGTCCATCGGCAAGCGTCGCACCTATTATCAGATCAATAAGGAGTTGCCGGTGGCAGTAGAGAAGATCCGCAAAGTGGTGGAGCAGGCAACGGAGCTTACTCCCGATGCCTTCAATATGAAGTCGGCCCGCGTCGTATTGGCGCTGGGGGCGAAGCAGGATGCGCTTTGGGATGCCGTCTACGATGCTTTTGGCGGCATTGTGGCTGAACCGTAACCTAAGGAGCAGGAAGACATCGCTATTCGCGTCCAAGTGCAGGTATGATAGCTAGTGAGGAAGAGGAGATAAAAATGAGCAATCCGATGTTTAATATTTCTTATGGGTTATACGTGTTGACGGCTAATGATGGGCAGAAGGATAACGGCTGCATCATCAACACGGTGACCCAAGTTACCTCAGACCCCAATCAGATAACCATTGCGGTAAACAAGGGAAACTACACCCACGATATTATCCTGGACACGAAGGTCTTTACCGTGTCCGTGATAAGTGAAGCGGCGGATTTTGAACTGTTCAAGCATTTTGGCTTCCGCTCTGGCCGCGACGTGGATAAGTTTGCAGATTTCCCTGCCATAGAGCGCACGTCGAATGGTACCCTGGCGGTGACAAAGGGCACCAACGCGTATATTGCCGGACGGGTTACCAAGACTTGGGATGTGGGAACCCATACGGTATTTCTAGCAGACGTGGTAGAGCTTAAGACGTTAGCGGACGTAAAATCTGCCACCTACAGCTACTATCAGGATCACATCAAACCCCGCACGCCGGCACCGAGTACCAAGGGAAAGGCCGTCTGGCGCTGTACGGTATGCGGCTATATATACGAGGGCGAGGAACTGCCGGAAGACTTTGTTTGCCCCCTCTGCAAACACGGGGCGGCGGATTTTGAGAAAGTCATCAGCTAACCATCAGGTATTGGGCCTCCTATATTTTTCATCCTGAAGTAGTGGAAGCAATGGACGAGATGATTCGGCGCATCAAAGCCCTGGGTGTTTCGATAATCTTACGGAACGTAAATTGAATAAATAGGAAGTTTATCCCCCTAGGGGGCTTACGACACCTTTTATCAGGTATTAGAATAAAAGGGTATTCATTTATTCTTTTTCTTGATAAAAGGAGTTGAGGAAGATGCATATTCCAGAGAATTATCTCAGTCCGTCGACTTGTGCTGTTATGACGGCGGCGATGCTGCCGGTTTGGTTTATGGCCGTGCAGAAGGTGAAAAAAGAACTGCCGAAGGAAAAGATGCCACTGTTGGGAATTGGCGCTGCCTTTTCGTTCTTGGGCATGATGTTCAATATCCCGCTGCCAGGAGGAACTACGGGACATGCTGTAGGGGCTACGCTGCTGGCTATCATGTTTGGTCCATGGTCAGCTTGTCTGGCTGTCAGCGTGGCCCTGTTCGTTCAGGCGCTTTTCTTCGGGGATGGAGGAATTCTGGCCTTTGGGGCGAACTGTTTCAATATGGCATTTGTGATGCCCTTTGTGGGCTGGGGATTGTTCCGCAAGCTTCGGGCTATGATGCCGAAGCATGAACTATTGGCCGCTGGCCTCAGCGGCTACGTGGGCATCAATATGGCTGCTTTGGTGGCGGCTATTGAGTTTGGCGTTCAGCCCCTCTTGTTTACCGACGCTGCAGGACAGGCCCTCTACTGCCCGTATCCGCTGTCCATTTCCATTCCGGCTATGATGGCTGGCCATTTGACTCTGTTTGGTTTGGCGGAGGCTGTGTTTACGGCAGCGATACTTGGGTATCTGAAAAAGGCAGCACCTTCCATGCTGGAGGCGCAGAACTCCTATGCGGGTTCGACGGTTTACGGTCTGCTGGCGCTGTTGATTGTCGGTACGCCGTTGGGTCTTTTAGCGGCAGGTACTGCCTGGGGCGAATGGGACCCAGAAGAACTGGCGGAGCAGGATTTCCTCGGAACGGAACTTGGTTATACACCAGCGGGCATGGAAGATGGATTTTCCTTTGAGGCCTTATTCCCGGATTACACCATTGCCGGGATGCCGGAGTCCTTTGGTTATATCCTGTCGGCTGTCATCGGTACGGCTCTTTTGATTGTAGCATTTAAGATTTTGGCAACTTTTTTCCGTCACCATACCGATTATGACACGTCGGTTCAGGGAAATTGATTGCGTTGGTGAGGCGATAGATTTGAATCTTCCCGAGTGGGCAAAGCAGGAAGAAGTATATCGACCCAATCGAGACCGGGATTATTTTATTTCCCGGTCTCTTTTGCGTGTCATGGCTGTGCTGACGACGATACGCCGTCAGGCTCATACAGCCTTTCCAAACAATGTTCCAGCGGTGGGAGCGCTTTGCTTTTTATTGGGTTGGCTGCTTTTATGTGTGGCATCCCATACCACGGCATTTCTCATCTGCCAGCTAGCCTTGGAAGTGGTAGCCCTTTGCTTTTTGACTGGACAGGCCTCCCGGCGGATTTTGCAGAGCGCTTGTTTTGCCGGATTGTTTTCGCTGCTGTTGGTGCTACCGGCATTTTGGTTGGGGAATGGGATGCTAATGCTGCTCATTCCTTGCAAAACTTTTTTGACGGTGACGGCCCTAGGAATTCTACAGGAATGTTTGCCTTGGAACCAGCTTACGGGGGCGCTTCGTTTCTTCCATATACCGCAGCCCGTTATCTTTTTGCTGGATACGACCCTTCATTACGTGATTTTACTAGGGGAGATGGCCGAAGATTTGCTAACGGCTTTAAAATTACGTTCGGTGGGGCATAATGGGAGGAAGCATCACGCCATTGGCGGCGTGCTGGGGGTCCTTTTCCTGCGGTCGCAGGAAATGTCAGAAGTTCTGTATGAAGCCATGATATGCCGCGGCTTTACCGGTGAGTATTATCCATCTCCAGGGAAACACTTTCATCGGGCTGATATTTTCCTGCTCATGGTGTTTCTCGGCTATTGTTATTTGTTCCTGTCCTTGGAGGTACGGTTATGATTCGGTTTGAAGATGTTTGTTATGCCTATGATGGCGTGCCAGTGCTGCTCCATGTGGATTTTCACGTGGAAAAGGGTGAAGCGGTGGCGATAACCGGCCCTAATGGTGCAGGCAAATCCACAGTGTTGCGAATGGTAAATGGACTCATTTATCCGGAACTTGGCCGTTATTGTTATGCGGGGGAAGAAATCACCGCCGATAAGATGCGGGAACATCGCTATTCTAAATGGTTTCATCAGCAGGTGGGCTATATCTGGCAGAACCCGGATAGTCAGCTGTTCTGTGGCAGTGTGGAAGAGGAACTGGCCTTTGGCCCTGCACAGATGGGACTGACCGCCAAGGAAATCAATACGCGGGTCGAGGATGCTTTAGCGTTGCTCGGAATCGAATCCCTGCGAAAGCGGGCCCCCTTCACGCTGTCGGGCGGTGAGAAGAAAAAGGTGGCAATCGCATCGGTTCTCACCATGAATCCATCGGTTTGGACATTGGACGAACCCCTCAGTGCATTAGATGGAAAATCCCGCCGCTGGCTGCTGGAATTTTTGACGGCGCTCAAAGAGGCTGGCAAGACGCTGATTTTTTCAACTCACGAAGCAGAGTTGATGGAAGGCCTTGCCGATAAGGAAATACGCATGGATGAGCTTCATCAAGTCCAAGTCCTTTGAATGTGACAAGTGTCCTAAAATTGACGGGGTCAATCAAAAATGATAAAATCTAACCAGAAGAATAAAAAGTGATAATTGTCAGATTATTTTTACCCGGAGGAACAAAATTGGATCGAATCAATCAACATACAGCGCCGGTCTATGAAGCCATGCTGGAGCTTAGAAAGCGCCGCATGGTTCCTTTTGATGTGCCGGGGCATAAGCGCGGACGCGGCAACCCAGAGCTGCTGGATTTCCTCGGGGAAAAATGCGTCGGTGTCGATGTTAACTCGATGAAGATGCTCGACAACCTCAGTCACCCGGTGTCGGTCATCCGTGAGGCCGAAGAGCTTACGGCAGATGCATTTGGGGCGCAGCACGCCTTTTTTATGGTCAATGGCACGACCTCGGCCGTGCAGGCGATGGTGCTGGCGACCGTGCGCGCTGGCGACGAGATACTGCTGCCGCGCAACGTGCACAAGAGCGTCATCAATGCGCTGGTGCTCTGCGGCGGCATCCCGGTCTATGTGCCCGTGCGCGTCAATCATCAGATCGGCATCGCGACGGGCATGGCCCTCAGTGACGTGGAAAAGGCTATCCGCGAGCATCCGCGGGCCAAGGCCATCTTTGTCAACAATCCGACCTATTACGGCATTGCCTCAGACCTCAAGGGCATTGTGCGTGCCGCCCATGCGGCAGGCATGAAGGTGCTGGTCGACGAGGCCCATGGCACCCATCTCTACTTCGGCAAGAATCTGCCGATTTCGGGCATGGCAGCTGGCGGCGATCTGGCAGCCGTTTCGATGCATAAGTCCGGCGGCAGTCTGACCCAGAGCTCCATCCTGCTCTGCGGCCAGGGCGTCGATGCCGAGTACGTGCAACAGATCATTAACCTCACCCAGACGACCAGTGCCTCGTATCTTCTGATTTCCAGTCTTGACCTTTCTCGCCGCAACCTGGCGCTCCATGGCTGCGAAGCCTTCGAGAAGGTCAGCTCCATGTCCGAGTATGCCCGGTCAGAAATCAATGAGATTGGCGGCTTTTATGCCTATGGCCGCGAGCTTATCGACGGGGACAGCGTCTACGATTTCGATGTGACGAAGCTTTCGGTTTTCACGCAGGGCATCGGCATGACGGGCATCGAGGTCTACGACATGCTGCGGGATGAGTACGACATCCAGATTGAGTTTGGCGATATCGGCAACATCCTGGCTTATATCTCCATTGGCGACCGCATCCGCGACATCGAGCGGCTGGTCGGGGCGCTTGAGGATATCGCGGGCCGCTTTGCCAAGGACAAGCGAGAGCTCTACTGCGGCGAGTTTATCGCCCCTGAGCTTGTCATGAGCCCCAAGGAGGCCTTTTATGCCAAGGGCGAGCGGCTGCCGTTGAAGGATACCGTGGGCCGCATCTCCGGGGAGATGCTCATGTGCTATCCGCCGGGTATTCCCATCCTGACGCCGGGCGAGCGCATCACCGAAGAGATACTTACCTATATCGAGTACGCGCGGGAAAAAGGCTGTTCCCTGCAGGGAACGCAGGACCCGGAGTGCCGGGAACTGCGCATTTTGACGGAAACTTGACAAGTCAGC
>NZ_JAILKR010000128.1 GCF_024693525.1 Selenomonas sp.
ATATCAAACCTCTTACTTGATTAATATACTAAGTTGTTCATCGTGCAATATATTAGGATATGGATAAATACAAGTCAAGAGACTGAGTCACAGAAAAGTGCAACGAATAACGACAAAACCATAACTTCCGATAATTTATACTTATCGGAAGCAATGCGTAGATGTGTCTAGATTATCCCATTATTCTTTGTTACTTCCATCTGATAGACGTAATACCGCCCATTTACTGGTTTGCACAGAGCAACAATTCCAGCCGATTTAATGTCATAGGCAATATAACGCCATTGGGCAGTTTTTTGCTCTACGCATATATTTATACCTAAAAATGATTTTAACAGGCTTAGAAGCGATTCTACGAGGTCGTTTTTACGCAACATAGTAATTGACATTTGACAGGTCAGTTTAACAAATTATACAATAGGATAATGATTTGAAATTCTAGGAGCATCTTTTTATGAAGTTAATTCCTTACCTGCGTCGTAATCCCGATTTGACTGTTACGATGTTGTTTGCTATCGCTATCAGTTCTTTGGTGCCATTTTCCCTGACGGCAATTCTCGATAGTATCAATGTGCCCCTTCTGGGATTGTTGTTTTGTTTGATGAGCATTGTGGCCGGTCTTCGTCAAAGCGGATTGTTTACCTATGCGTACCAGCTAGTTTTCAAGGAGCATACTACCAGCCGTACTCTAGGACGCTTTTTTATATTCAGCTGTTTTTTCAGTTCCATGCTGATTACCAACGATGTTTCGCTGATTATCTTTGTCCCGCTGGCCATTATGATTCTTACCGAGGCGCGGGCTATCCGCCTGCTAATTCCGGTGGTGACCTGGCAGACCATTGCCGCGAATATGGGCAGTATGTTGACGCCTATCGGCAATCCGCAAAATCTCTTCATTTATTCCTACTATAATCTCTCCCTTGGAGATTTTCTTTCGATTACCTTCCCCGTTGTCCTTATCAGCGGTGTCGGTATTTACCTAGCCACTTACCTGCTTCCCAACAAAGAGGTTGTTTTGCTCTCCGATGAAAAGCCACCATTAAAATGGGGAGCGGTTGCTCCCCTGCTGGCCCTATTTATCCTCTGCCTGCTGAATGTGCTGCGGATTTTGCCTTTTCACTGGCTGATGGTCTTAGTGGTTCCGGTCATTGCCCTGCTGAATCATCGTTTATTCTACAAAGTGGACTACAAGCTGCTATTGCTCTTTACTTTTCTGTTTATTGGCGTTGGCGGGTTGGCTCGCATTCCCTTTTTGCAAAGCTGGCCAGCCCAACTGCTCGCTGGCAATGAATTTGTGGTCTCTTTGGTGCTGAGCCAAATTCTAAGCAATGTTCCCACTACGGTGATGCTATCTCAATATACCACCGCATCAGCACCGCTTCTCTTAGGCGTCAACATTGGCGGATTAGGAACCATTATCGCTTCCATGGCCAGTGTCATTTCCTTTAAGGCCTATATCGGGACTCGGTTCCCCTTTACCCGCGGTTATTTGTTCAGTTTTACCGCAGCAAACCTTTCCCTGCTGCTCATCCTACTGCTGTACTATTATATCGTTTCGTAAGCGTTCTGGCTTTAACCTCATAGTCCCCCGCCTATTATCAGGCAGGGGACTTTTGCTCAAGGGTTAGCGCAAGGGGATATTGCTTTTGCTGACAAGTCTAGCTGCATGTTTGATGCCGATTTCTTCAAGCATCTTGACGTATGCCGTGCGGATTACTTCGGCATATTGACTGGGACCAATGATGATTTCCTCTAGTGCCTCCTGCAGGGGAAGCCCTGGATAATCGTCCCCAGGACCACAAATCGGTAGTTTATAGATAATTTGCGGAATGCCGTCTACCACCTCAATATCATAGGCTAATTTTCCCTGGGAGGATTCGTTGTAAATAAAACGCCATTCCCGTTCTTCAATAAATCCAGGATTCTTGATGGAAAACAAAGAGGTCATTAGCATATCGATGAAATAGTTCAGCACCATGGTGGGCTGATGCCGCTGAAGGGCCGGTAGATTCCGCTCCACATTTTCCAGCATCCAGTCAAAACCTACGGTAAATTCTTCTTGGGTCAAATATTCCACTGGCGATAGCAACAATGGTAATGGTGCCAGCGGATAAAAGATAGCGTTGGGATTTAGTACAATAGCCACACCGGTTTTTCGGCCGTAAGCGCGCCACATTGAAAGCCGCCCCCGGCCCTTTTCTTCCGGCGCGTGTTCAGAAACACAGGCCAGATAGGTATGGGTTATGTACTGCTGCTCATTTCGATTCAAATCACTTAGCATGGATTCTAGCATATTGCTGCCCCAGTGAAGCTGCCTGCTGATTTCCTGAATCCGCTGCCGACGCTGATCCGAATCATAGATCGTATGGTTTAATAGTTGAATCCCGTAATCGATTTCCCGATAATCATTCATACAAGCCGCCGCCCGCATCCAGAGGTGACGGCCTTTTAGTATGTTGATACCAGTACTGGCACTGGTATAATAGGCAAAATGCATATTTTCCAGCCTGGTTGCTTCCAGCCGCCGCGCATAAATAGGCTGAAAGATTTTTAGATATTCCCCTAGCTCACGATACTGATTGGTAACCATGAACAACCATCCCCAATGTATTTATCCATCCACAATAATCTACTGTATAAAATACGGGGAATATTTGGAATTTCCTGCTGAAACACTATGGGATTATGGATTCTCCCGCAAAAAACTGTCCACCAGCTGGGTTCGCGAGATGATGGTAAGGTGACACCGAAATATCCGGTGCTGTTGATATTGACTGATATACACGATTTCCAACAGGCATAATTTATCGGACAGTGCCAATTGTTGGGTGACTTTCTGTCCAGATTTTATTGCCTGCATGCTGCCAAGGCGAATGGCTGCTAGACAGTCTCTTGCCTCCGAATTCTTTTGCTGTGCCAAATCCATCGGTGAATCAATGCCCAGCAGCAAAATTGCCCGATTAAAGGCGGCCGTCGTTTTGAGATAACGAAGTTTACCGTTGTGCAATTCATAAAGAATCATGGGGGCCTTGGTATCAAAGGCATAGATCCCCGCCGCATTAAGACAGCCATCAGCCTCGATGGGTTCTAGCAAAACGCCCTTTTCCTCGCAATGATTTAAGACACCATCCATTGGCAAGGGCCGGCCATAATAAAATCCCTGTACCTGTTCACAGCCAATAGCCGTTAGGAATTCTACTTGTTCCTTGGTTTCAACCCCTTCGGCCAAGGTGTGAATCCCCATCTTCTTGGCCATGCAGACCACGGATTCGATGATGGTTTTTGCCCGGGGCGAAAAGGGAGCTAAAAAGCGCAAATCAATCTTGAGGGCTTCAAATTGATGGTTTTTAAGTACATTTAGCGACGAATTTCCCTGCCCAAAATCATCTAGCAAAATGGAATACCCCGCTTCTTGAAACCGCCGCAGGGAAGCGGTAATGCGGTTATCAGCTGCCAGCAGATTTTCCGTCACTTCAATCCGCAAAAGCTTGCGTGGCAATTGATGGCGATTCACCGCCGTTTCCACTATATCAAAAAAGTCTCCTGCGAGAAAATCAATCCGCGATAAATTTAGGGAAACGGGCAGCACGGGATATCCCTGTGCCAAACGGCCAGCCAACATTCGGCAGACTTCCTCCACCACGGCTACATCTAATTTATGCGTCTGCCTAGTTGCCTCGAGCACGGCGAGAAACACACGTGGCGTAATCATGCCATGTATCGGGTCATCCCAACGGGCCAAAGCTTCAAAGGCACAAATCTTGCCTGTGATTGTGCGGATTATGGGTTGATAGTACACCATAATGTTACGGTTTGCTATCGCCGTATCTACCTGGTCAGACAGATATCGTTCCAGCGCAGTCCAGCCGGCCAGCTTGTCATCAATCCTATTCATAAGCAGCTTCTTTCCGGAATCCAACCGTTCCTAATCATTCGGGATAAAAGACGATTCCCTCTTGGCTCAAGTTTTCCCGCAGCCCCCGCATAAACCACTGGCCAGGGTCTGCCTTTATTGAGTGATAGCCGGGGACATTTTCGCGATACAATCCGCTAGCGCGGGCCGCAACCTGCTGATAGTGGCCAAATACATAGCCAATGGTAGGGTATTTTTGATGCAGATAACGAATCAGCCGAATATTGGCTTCCAGCTGGGCTTCGGTAAGATTTTCGGTATCCCCACTGCCGCCCACGTTTTCAATGCCAATGGCACACCAGTTATAACCGATTGCATGGCGGCAAAGGGAGGTTTCCGGCGCTAGCCGGTAGATGGTTCCATCGCGGCCCACCAAAAATTGGGAAGCAACGTTAAGGGTGCCATCGGAATAGTTCGGTTTATAAAACCAATGATAGGTACTTTCCACAGTTGAGGCCCCGGTCCAATGAACCACCACCGCCTGGGGCACGATTTCCGTCATGGCCTCCCCATAATGACGAAGGGAATATTCCCGCTGGAGCTGAGTACGGTATTCATTCTGTAAAATGGGAGTATCTACGATAGCTGGGGCTTCAATTGCCGTCGTATTATCCTGGCGATTAGTATCATCACTTGCCATAGCAGCATCCCCAGCCTGGCCATGGCAGCCAGTAAAAAGCAACGATAAGGATAAGATACAGACCGCCAAGCGGTTTTCACGCATAATACATTCCTTCCTTTCCCCGTTAATTCTCTTGATTTCTGCTTCCATTATAGCATAAGCCCTATTTCTATGGTAAACTGAAACTATACTAAGTGTTGAGGTGTTAGCTATGAACTATATATTATCTGCCCTGTTACTCCTTTTGTGTCTCGTCTTTATCCTAGAGATGTACCATTCCCTAAAACGTTCTTCGACATCCTGGCATCTTATTGAGACCTATCGTGATGATTTGCAGAATAAACAACTTATCGACGAAATCTATGCCTATTGTCAAAAGGATTGGAAGCTTCGGCGCATCATCAAAGCCAACGAAGTTACCCCGGCGGATATCGAAAAAATATATCAAAAGCTCCTAAAATGGGGCAATTTCCACAAAGGACACCGCTTCGTGCCAATTACTTCCTTCTTTTACGTCAACACCCTTGATTACCTCGTCAAACATAAAAACGATGAGGCCAAGACCTTGACCATGCACTGCATGAACGCCCTTCATATCTAAAACATTTACACCAAGATAACCTCTGTACCACCGTCGCGCATTTCTTGTACCAGCTCAGGGTTGGCAACACTATCCTGCGCCATGCCGCCTAAACCTTGCATAGAAATCCCCCCAGAGAATCAACAAAGCCCGATTCTCTGGGGGGATTTCTATGCAATAAGCAAAAACTTAATTATAATTTGCCGACGGTGGCACCATAGATGGCAAATTCCTCGTTACCGTCCAAATCCAAGACTTCGTTGAGCTTGTCATCATCATATGCGCCGAGGGCGCAGACGCCAATCTTGACGGTCTGGGCCGCAAGATAGAGATTTTGACAGACATGGCCTGCATCAAGGAACAGATAACGATAAGCGCGGCTGCCAAAGAGATAGGTCATGCGCTCCGGCACAGCGCTCCAGACAAAGGTCACCGCATTGTTTTTCGCCATGTTCTGAGCCCGGAAGCAGGAGCAGAACGCCTCACCGATTTCCTCAGCGGTTTTGAGCGGCAGCAAAGCATGCTCAAAGGCGAGATACCGATAAAGCCCCGGCTTAATGCCCTTGACGTTCTGAATGAAAAGATACGTCTCGAAGGCATGACGCGCGCCGGCTGATGGCACATTGCGCTTGCTGGCCCCCTTAGGAAGTTCCATCTTGACCCCCTGGGTGCACCAGAGCAGATAGGAAAGCTCCTTGATGGTCAACGGTACCTGGCTGTACTGGCGAACCGACGCCCGCAGCTCAACAACCGCCAAGAAGTTGACGGGCATATCGGGGAGAAGTTCCGGCTCCGGCAGTGGAATGATTTTCGTGCCGGGAACCACCGGCTTTTCAGGAGCTGGCGGCTCGGCACCTTCCATCTTGGGAACGCTGGGATTCTTAGCCATGGTGGTTGCGGCCAGGAACTCCTGGGCGATTGGATATTCTTTCATGTTGTAGTCCTCGCTTACATATCCGGACGAACGCCGGTCTTGCCCGTGAACTGATGGTAGTTTCCACCTTTACGGCGGCTCATAAGCTCATCTAAGAGCTGGTCTGGCGTGAGCTTGTGATAAGCCAGCAGCACCAGGCAATGATACCAAAGGTCGCCCATTTCGTAGAGAACTTCCTCCGGTGCCTGGTTTTTCGAGGCGATGACCGTCTCCACAGCCTCTTCGCCGACTTTCTTGAGGATTTTATCCTGTCCTTTGTCGAAGAGGTAATTCGTATAGGAGCCTTCCACGGGATTGAGCTTGCGATCCTGGATGACGTTGTAAAGGTCGTTTAAGACCGTAGCCAGCGAAACCTGCGGCTCCGGCGGCACAACGGCAACACCTTTTTCCTCTTCACCTAGTAGCTTGCGCCCACTAAAGCAGGTATAGGTGCCCGTATGGCAGGCCACACCAGTCTGATGAACCCGAACCAAGAGCGTATCCCCATCACAGTCGTAGGAGATTTCTCGGACCTTCTGCTTGTTGCCCGACTCTTCCCCCTTGTTCCAGAGTTTCTGCCGGCTGCGGCTAAAGAACCAGGTATAGCCCGTCTCAATCGTCTTCTTGAGGGATTCTTCGTTCATATAGGCCATCATGAGAACCTGACCATTCTCTTCCTGGATGATAGCCGGTACCAGACCCTTTTCGTCAAATTTTACCATGGAAATGTCAATGTTTTTGTCCATCAGAATCTTACCTCCACGCCACGAGATTTCAGATAATCCTTGACCTGCCGCACCGTGAACTGGCCATAGTGAAACACCGAAGCCGCCAGCACTGCATCTGCCTTGCCAAGGGTCAGCACATCGTAGAAGTGCTCGAGCTTGCCAGCGCCGCCTGAGGCGATAACCGGTACGTTTACGGCCTCGGAAACCGCCCGGGTCAAAGCAATATCATAGCCATCCTTCGTACCATCGGCATCCATGCTGGTGAGCAGGATTTCGCCAGCACCGAGGGCCACGGCCTTCTTGACCCATTCGATGCAGTCAAGGCCCGTCGGCGTGCGGCCGCCGTTGATGAATACTTCCCATTTATCCTCGCCTGTGCGGCGGGCATCGACAGCCAGCACGACACATTGGCTGCCGAACTTTTCGGCGCCCTCGCGGATGAGGTCAGGATTCTTGATGGCCGCCGTGTTAAGGGAGGTCTTATCGGCGCCAGCCTTTAACATGCGGCGCATGTCCTCAACGGAGCGGATGCCGCCGCCCACGGTAAAGGGAATAAATACCTGGGAAGCACAATCCTGAGCCACCTGTACCATGGTATTGCGTTCTTCGTTGGAGGCCGTAATGTCGAGGAATACCAGCTCATCGGCCCGCTCTTCGTCATAGCGCGCCGCCAGCTCCACCGGATCACCGGCATCCCGCAGGCCAACAAAATTGGTGCCCTTGACCACCCGGCCATCTTTGACGTCAAGACAAGGAATTATCCGTTTCGTATACATTTTAATCCTCCTTGGCGGCAATTTCAATAGCCTGCTGTAAATCAAGAGTACCCATATAAATGGATTTGCCGACGATTACCCCTTCAATGCCATCTTTTTCATAAGGCTTGAGGGCTTCGATATCCGCCGTTGACTTGACGCCCCCCGAGGCAACGATATTTACACCGCTTTCCCTAGCTAATTTCGCCGTAGCTTCCACGTTGACGCCCTCCAAGGTACCATCCCGAGAGATATCCGTATAGATGATGGTCTTGACCCCGGCTTTTTTCATTTCCTTAGCCAGCGTTGTCACATCCACATCCCCAGAGACACCCCAGCCATCCACGGCCACAATGCCGTCTTTGGCATCGATGCCCACCACGATGCGGTCACCATACTTGGCGCAGGCCTCTTTGACGAGAGCAGGATTCTTGACTGCCACCGAGCCGAGGATAACTCGGCGCACCCCCAGCGCCAGCACTTCGTCGATATTTTCCATGGTGCGAATGCCACCGCCTAGTTCCACGGGAATCGTCACCGCCGCCAGGATTTCCTTAACCGTAGCAAGGTTGCAAGACTTGCCAGCTAATGCGCCATCAAGGTCAACGAGGTGCAGGAAATGCGCACCTTGCGCTTCCCACTGCTTAGCCATTTGGGCAGGCTTATCAGAAAAGACGGTCTCTTGGGCAAAATCCCCCTTTAACAGGCGCACACATTTACCGCCACGAATATCGATTGCAGGAAAAATCAGCATAGCTTACCACTCCTTCGGCCTTAGCCTTCGACAAAATTCTTGAGAATCTGCAGGCCAACGTCGCCTGACTTCTCGGGATGAAACTGCGTGGCCTGAATATCACCACTGGCGATGGACGCCGTGAGCCTGCTCCCATAATCCGTATAGGCTGTGATGATGGACGTATTATCGGGAACTGCATGATAACTGTGAACAAAATACACATAGGGCTTTTCCGAAAGTCCCTCGAAAAGATCCAAAGAACGACGGGGCTTCACCACTTCAAGGCTGTTCCAGCCCATATGGGGAACTTTCAGCCCCTCGGCCTGGATTTTCCGAACCGTGCCTTTCAAAAAGCCTAATCCTCTGACCCCGGGGGATTCTTCACTGCCCTCAAAGAGAATCTGCAGGCCAACGCAGATGCCAAGCAAAGGGATACTTTTGTCTACAGCTTCACGAACTGCTGGAATAAGCCCGGAGGCTTCCAGATTTTTCATGCAATCGCCAAAGGCCCCCACACCGGGTAAGACGATTTTATCTGCCGCCAGAATTTCCTCGGCATTACTGCTTACGCATACCTCAGCTCCCAGCGCCGTCAGCGCCTTTTCTACGCTAAACAAATTGCCAACACCATAATCTATAATCGCAATCATCGGATGCCCTCCTCGCCGAGCTGCCACCTAACTGGAATTTATAAGGAACCTTTGGTAGAGGGAATGCCCTCGACACGGGGATCATCCTCTAAGGCCTGACGCAAGGCATGGCCTAAGCCCTTGAAGATAGCCTCGACTTTATGATGGGAATTGGTGCCGTAGAGCACCTTTACATGCAGGGTAATGCCGGCATTAAAGGCAAAGGCTCGCAAAAATTCTTCGGTAAGCTCCGAATCGTAGCCGCCAATCATCGGTGCCATTTCTCCGCCATCGTAAACCAGGAAAGGCCGTCCACTGATATCTAAGGATACAAAGGCCAGTGCTTCATCCATCGGCAGATAAAAAGTGCCATAGCGGCGGATTCCCTTCTTATCACCGATGGCCTGTTTAAAGGCCTGGCCAAGGGCAATGCCGATGTCTTCCACCGAATGATGTCCATCGACCTCCAAATCCCCATCGCAAACCAGGGTCAAGTCGAAAAGACCATGAGCCGTAAACAGATTGAGCATATGGTCAAAAAAACCAATTCCCGAATCGATGACACCTTTTCCCTTGCCATCGAGGTTTAAAACGAGCTTGACGGCTGTTTCTGCCGTCTTTCGTTCCAGCGTTGCGGTACGGATACTCATGCTCTCCCCTCCACAAATTGCTTGATAGCATCGTACCAGCGGTCATTTTCTTCCCGCAGGCCCATGGAAATACGCAGACAATTTTTAAGTCCCGGCGCATCGCCAAAGCAACGGACGCCGATTCCCTTGCTTTCCAGGTATTCGTTAAGCTCTTTGGCTTTCGCGTATTTTATCAGCACAAAGTTGGTTTCCGAAGGATAGACCGTAACGCCGGGCAGTTTATCAAGCTCCGTACTCATGCGCTTGCGCTCAGCAATCATCATCTGGATACGAGGCACATACTCATGACGCATCTGGTAAACAATGTCAGCCGTTGCCAAGGACAGGACATTCATGTGATAGGGCATATAGGATTTTTCAATCATCGAGACGATATCCTTGCCAGCCAGCATATAGCCCACCCGGGCAGCCGCCAAACCATAAGCCTTCGAGAAGGTACGAGCAATGATGAGATTCGGATATTTTTTCAGCAGGCCAACGGAAGTGCGTCCATAAAATTCCATATAGGCTTCATCGATGAGCAAGGCACAGTTTGCCGGGATATTTTGGGCAATAAACTCAATATCACTGACGGAGTAACCCGTTCCCGTCGGATTATTCGGATTGCAAATAACCGCTAGCGATGCCTTATGGTCGTTAACCGCTGCGACAAATTTCGCTACGTCAAGGGAATAATCTTCCTCTAAGGATACCGGTACCCCTAGAGCTTGGGCGGCTTTGGCATAAATGCGGTACATGGAAAAAGACGGTTCCGGATAAACGATTTTCTTCGCTTTGTTCCCACCGAAGCAGTAAAACAGCTTTTCGATGATTTCACTGGAGCCGCTGCCCAGCAGCACGTTTTCAATCTGCAATTTATGATTGTCGGCAATCTGCTCCCGCAGGGCATCGTACTCCTCGTTGGGATAACGGTTATAGGCTACCCGCGAAAGCCGGCCCATCAGGCGGTCCTCCACCATGGGCGGCAGATTCATATTGCACTCATTGGCGTTGACCTTAATTTTCCAGTCACGCTCCACCACATCATAAGATGGCATATCTTTAAGTCCAGTACGATATTTCAACATAAAGTTTTATTTCCTCCTCAAACGGATTGCATTAGCATGGGCCTGCAACCCCTCAGTCTCCGCCAAGCGGATGATGTCATCACTGACTGCCTGAAGGGCAGGTTGGGTGTACGAGATAATGCTCGTACGCTTCATAAAGGTTTCTACGTTCAGTACGCTATAATAGCGCGCCGTACCACCGGTGGGCAGTACATGATTCGGGCCAGCGAAATAATCGCCGAGAGGTTCTGGCGAATAGGCCCCTAAGAATACCGCTCCCGCATGACGGACATAGGGCAACAGCTGGAAGGGATCTGCCGTCAAAAGTTCCATGTGCTCCGGTGCCGAGACGTTGGCAAAACGCATGGCCTGCATCATGTCCTCCGCAATGACAATAAGGCCATTGCGGTCCATAGATGCCTGGGCAATCTCACGACGCGGCAGCTTAGCAAGCTGTTTTTCTGCTTCGGCAGCCACCTGGTTTGCCAAAGCTTCATCGTCGGTAATAACGATACTGGAAGCCAGCGGATCATGTTCAGCCTGGCTCAGCATATCCGCTGCCGTATAGACAGGATCAGCCGTCTTATCGGCAACGATGAGAATCTCACTGGGGCCTGCCAGCATATCGATATCCACATGCCCATAGACCTCTTTTTTCGCCAAGGTAACAAAGATATTTCCCGGGCCGGTAATCTTATCCACCCGCGGAATCGTCTCCGTACCGAAAGCCATGGCGGCAATGGCCTGGGCTCCACCGATTTTATAGATTTTCTTGACGCCGGCAGCCCGGGCGGCAATGAGTACATAGGGATTGATTTTACCATTTTTCGGCGGCACCATCATGATGATTTCCCGAACCCCGGCCACCGCCGCCGGTACCGCATTCATAATGACCGATGAGGGATAGGCAGCCGTGCCGCCTGGCACGTAAATGCCCACCCGGTCAAGGGGAATTATGGACTGACCGAGTATCGAGCCCTGTTCACGATACGTCATCCAGGAATTGGGCTTCTGTTCCTGATGGTAGCGGCGAACATTTTCTGCCGCTTTCCTCAAGGCTTCTACCACCTTCGGATCAGCTTCCTTTTCCGCTGCGGCAAATTCTTCTTCGGAAACCAGAAAGTCCTCAGGGGTGAACTCCACCCGGTCGATTAATTTTGTATAATGGATAACGGCTTTATCACCATCACGGCGAACGTCCCCCACAATCTGTCGAACCAGTTCGGCGGCGCTCATATCCCGTCCAAAGGTCTTGCGATTGGCTTCCCGGATCTTCGGATTGAGTTCCACTTCGTCAAAGGCAGCTTTCGTGAGCAGCCGCTCTACTTCGTATTCTCCTACTTCGCTTGCTTTTACAATCTTCATTTCCCCGCAGCCTCGCTTTCCAAAATCTTACGCAAATCGGAAATCATCGTATGAATGCGGTCAAACTTCATCTTGAAGCTGACCCGGTTGGCGATCAGTCGAGCCGTGGCATCCTGAATCGATACAATTTCCTCCAGCCCGTTTTCCCGCAGCGTCGTTCCCGTTTCCACGATATCGACAATGCTTTCCGACAGTCCAACAATTGGTCCTAACTCGATGGAGCCATTGAGTTTGATGTATTCCATCTGCATGCCCTGGCGATTGAAGAACTGCTCCGCAATGTGCGGGAATTTCGTTGCCACCCGAGTGTGATTGTAATCGGTGAGCTTGGCGCGTTTCTCATTCTTTGGCACCGCCATCATCAAATGACAGCGACCAAAGCCAAGGTCCAAGAGCTCGTAAACATCCTTGCCGGACTCTAACAGAACGTCCTTGCCAATGACCCCTAGGTCAGCGGCACCGTATTCCACATAGGTCGGTACATCGGCAGTCTTAGAAACGATAAATTTAATTTTCTTCTCTTCGTTGGTGATGATAAGTTTTCGCGATTTATCCGAAAGCCCTTCGGCGGTATAACCAATTTTTGCCAATAAATCTGCTGACAGGCCAAACAACTTGCCTTTAGGCAGAGCAATTGTCAGGTAATCCATAGAAGTTGACTGCATATATGACCTCCTGATTTCTACTCTTTATCTTGTTAAAGCACTAATATGTTTACAATACTAACATGTAAACCTGTAAACGTCAAGCAAATGTGTTAATTTTTTTCATCCGCCTGCCGCAGGATGACCAATAGGTCATCATCCCCTTGCGCCAAGGGCTGATGATGACGGGAAATGACCGCTGCCTCTTCATAAAGCCCGATAGCCCGTAGCATTGCGGCTCCGATTTCCGGATGATGGTAATAGACATAAATCGCCCGGCCAGGCCTTCTCCAGATAGAATCCACCTCTTTACAGGCAATGAACTTAGCAAGTCCCGGGACAAAATGAGTAATCAATACCGCAAATACCTTACCCCAAATGTCAAGGTCCCCCTTCTTCCGGCCCACATCGTGCAGCAGGGCGCAGCGCAAAAGCATTGACCGGTCAACTGTCAAATTTGACTTGTCAGCCAGCTGCAAAGCGGTTTTGGCCACCTGCAAGGCATGGTACTGATCGGCCGGGTGCATTTGATAAAACAATGCTTTGGCCGACTCAGGAATTGACCGGTCAATAAATGCTCGATCTTCCTGGCTGATATGGGCGGTTAGGGCACGATAAAGCTGCCGTACACGCTGTATCATGGGAGATAAACCAATTCCCCATAGCCTTTTGCCTGCTGCATTTTGGCGGCTTCGGCTTTATCCTGGGGCGTTAACGCCAGTTCCACCGTCTTCCCTTCCTGGCGGAGCAGACTGGCCCGTTCCACAGCCTGATTCTCCTTGCCCGGGACATAGGAAAGATAAATATCCCGGGCCCGTTTCGGTTTCTCGAGACCTTGACGCTCCAGCGCCAGCAAAATGCGCTCGATGCCCATACCAAATCCTGTAGCCGGGCAGGCATTGCCAAAATCCGAGAGCAGGTGGTCATAGCGGCCGCCACCACAGAGCGGGAAGCCAAGGCCAGGGGTATAGGCTTCAAAAACCATGCCAGTGTAATAGCTAAAGTCGCGGATAATGCCTAAGTCAAAACGCACATACTGCTCGATACCATAGGATTTTAGCAAGCGGTAGATTTCCGACAGATTGTCGAGGGCCCGGCGACTCTGTTCGTTAAGGGCCAGGTCATAAGCACTCTTCAACATTGCCTCGCCGCCATTGAGCAATGGCAGCTTTTTCAAAACGGCCTTCGCGTTGTCCGAAAGCCCCAATTGGTCTACCAGCGTTTCCAGTTCCACCAGGTTGCGCTGTTCCATGGCTGCCTTGAGCTTGTCTTTGGCTTCAGCCGGTAACTGATATTGCTCCATGATGCCATTAAGGAATTCCACCTGTCCCAGGCAAATCTGAAAATCTTTGAGGCCCGAGCGCAGCAGTCCCTGAATGGCCAGAGATAAAATCTCGGCATCGGCAAAGGCACTGGTGCTGCCCATTAGTTCGACACCAGCCTGATGAAACTCGCACTGACGCCCCATCTGAGTCTGCTCCTGACGGAAAACGCTGCTGATGTAGGAAAGTTTCATGGGCAGCGGATAATCCTTCAATCGGCTGCTCACCAAACGGGCAATGGGCGTAGTCATTTCATGCCGTAACGCCAACGTTCGGTTGTCCTTATCAAAGAGCTTAAACAGATGGTCCTGAAGATTGGAATTGCTGCCCAGCGTAAGATTGTCCAGGTATTCAATGGTTGGGGTAACAACTTCCTCATATCCCCATTCAGCAAAGAGTTCGGCAAGTTTTGTTTCAATTGCGCGCTTATCTGCCGCCTCGCTTGGCAGAAAGTCGCGGGTACCATAAGGGATTTCCAAAACGTTCTTATCTTTTTCCATCGGTTCTTCGCTCCTTATTTGATAGCTTTGTACGATTACTCGGATTTGGGCAGCCGTTCAAGGACTGTCTTGTAACCGTCCGCACCATAATTTAAACACCGCTTGACACGGCTGATTGTCGCCGTGCTGGCTCCAGTCTGCTCGACGATTTCATCATAAGTATGGCCTGCCTGGAGCATCCGCGCGACTTCTAATCGCTGGGACATTGATTTAAGTTCGCTGATTGTGCAAATATCTTCAAAAAACTGATAGCACTCATCCATATTATTCAGCGACAGAACTGCCTGACAAAGCTGGTCATTAAGCTTGTCCTTCAGTTTTGGATTTACCATGATAATATCCTCCTGTTGTTCTTTCCGTCTTTATCCCTTTAGTTTGTGAAATTACCTGTCATTATAACATAGGCCATGAAAAAAAGAAAGCCCTTTGTCATTACAATTTTATGACAAAGGGCAAAATATCGTTTCATTTTATAGATGTTGTATCATTTTGTCTTTTTATTAAAGACAATTAACCACCAATTGCAAACTTCAGCGTTGTCGTCATGCCGGGCTTAAGCGTAAAACTCAAACCTGACGGCAAAGAAATCCGAACCGTAACGCGGCTGTCACCATCGGCATCAGCCTGTTCTCCGCTTTCATCATTTGACGGCTCAACAATATCTTTTACCGACCCTTGCAGCTTGTGCTTATCGAGTTCGTAAGCGGCAAACTGTCCAAGCCGGATGTTCTTGGCCTGTTCCGGCGTTACCTTGGCTTCGACCCAGGCATTTTCCGGGTCCAGCAAATTGACAACCACCTGATCGGCTTTTACCTCGGCGCCTTCGGCGATATCATCGATGAGCATAACGGTTCCTGCCGTCGGGGCTAAAATGTCGGTAGCCTGCTGCGCCTCTTTGGCATTATCCAATGCTGCCTGGGCAACCTGTACCTGCATTTCTGCCTGCTTGATGATATCGGGATTCTGCGGAGCCGTTGGTGCAACCTGAGCTGGCGATGGCGTGGGAACCGACGGCGTTGCCGGAATCGATGCTGCAGCCTGGGCGGCATTTAACTCCGACTGGACATTTTGCATTTCCCTACGCGAATAGGCATCGGGATTTGCCCGCATATTGGCAAGTTTTGCCCGCAGCCGTGCCACCTCCCGCTGGGCGCTGGCACTATAAGTTGGTGCAGTTGATACCTGGGGCTGCGGTGCTGTCGGCAACGTCATCGTTGTTCCTTTTTTGAGCTGCTCGAGACTCTGTTGGGCCAGTTTGACATTCTGCTCTAACTGCTGAATCTGTTCATCAGTGATGCTAGATTCCAAGCGGGCAATTACATCGCCTGCCTCCACATGATCGCCATCGCTTACCACAATCTCGGTAATCTTGCCAGGCGATTTTGCTTTCGCCTGCACGATGTTTCCCGTGACCTGAGCATCATAGATAGTCAACGTCTTGTTATGATGCTGATAAAAATAAACACCCGTGCTGACGATAAGGGCTAGCAGTACCAAACCTATGAGGCCAAAACGGATAAATTTATTTGCCTTGTTTGTAATATCGACTTCCATTGCCGGAACCTCCTTTGCAAAGCAAGAACGACTCCCTCAAAAATGAGGGAGTCTGTTCACTTATCAGTTGGATTAGCCCAGCTGGCTTTCAATTACTTCTACTGCTTTATCAAAAGCTTTCGACAATGCCTCGGCATTCTTACCGCCTGCCTGAGCCATATCCGGACGGCCGCCGCCGCCACCACCGACGGTCTGTGCAGCTTCCTTAATGATTTTGCCGGCATGGATGCCCTTGGCAACGGCAGCTTTATCTGCTTTGACAACGAGGTTGACTTTGCCGTCATTCGCACAAGCCAGAACGACAACACTCGGCGATTCGACCTTGGAGCTGGTCATATCGGCAACGTCACGAAGTTCATCCATGCTGGAAACGCTGGATTTACCGCAGACGACATTGACGTCTTTGACCGTCTTGAGGCCTGCCAGCAGATTCTGCGCATCGGCTTTTTCGCGCATTTCGGCAACTTCGGCGAGCTGTTTGCTCATTTCCTTGCTTTCAGCCTGTACCTTTTCAATCTGAGCCGGTACTTCTTCCTCTTTCGCCTTGAGGAGCGAAGCGGCATTAGCCAGGATGGCCATCTTATCGTTGACATAGTCAAGCGCAGCTTTACCCGTGATAGCCTCAATGCGGCGAACGCCCGAAGCTACACCAGATTCGCTGACAATCTTGAACATGCCGACCTGGCCAACGTTCTTGACATGCGAACCGGCGCAAAGCTCCATCGAGAAGCCCGGAACTTTGACAACGCGGACGACATCGCCGTATTTCTCGGAGAACAGTGCCATTGCGCCAGCCTCTTTGGCTTCGTCAATGCTCATATGGGAAATCTCAACATCCTGGCCTTTAAGGATTACGCTGTTGACAAGTTCTTCGACATCGGCGAGCTGCTGAGCCGTCACCGGTTCAAAGTTCGTGAAGTCGAAGCGCAGGCGCTCCGGCGTAACGGACGAACCAGCCTGATTGACCTGATCGCCGACAACCTGCTTGAGGGCAGCCTGCAAGAGATGCGTAGCCGTATGGTTGCGGGCCGAAGCCAGCTTCTTGACCTGGTCGACTTCAATCTTGACCGTTTCGCCGACTTTAAGCTGGCCTTCTTCTACGTATGCTTCATGATAGACAGTGCCATCCGGCAGCTTCTTGGCATTGACTGCCTTGATGCGGCCAAATTCGCTGACAAACAGGCCTTCATCGCCAACCTGTCCGCCACCTTCGGCATAGAACGGCGTCTTGTCGAGAATGATGCCAGCTTCCTGACCATCGGTAATCTCATCGACGAGAATGCCGTCTTTCCAGATAGCGACAACTTTGCCTTCCGTAGCCGTTTCATCGACTACGAGCTTGCTGACATCGATGCTCGAAAGGTCCGGTACGGCAACGCGCGTATTTTCGGCACGGGCGTTGCGGGCACGCGTGCGCTGCTCTTCCATAGCCTTCTCGAAACCTTCTTTATCGAGGTCGAGGCCATTTTCGTGCAGGATTTCTTCCGTGAGTTCCCACGGGAAACCAAACGTATCGTAGAGTTTGAATACAACTTCGCCAGCCAGTGCCTTTTTGCCAGCTGCTTTAACGGTTTCGATTTCCCCGTTAAGAAGTTCCATCCCCTGGTTCAACGTAGCAGCAAAGCGGTCTTCCTCAATGCTGATAACTTTTTTGATGTAATCGGCTTTGTTTACGAGCTCCTCGAAGTCTTTCGCACCGCGATAAATGTTTACCGCAGCGTCAACGGCACCTTCCAGGAACTTGTCCTTAATACCCAACATGCGGCCATGACGGATAGCACGGCGCAGGATGCGGCGCAGGACATAGCCACGGCCTTCATTCGACGGCAGAATGCCATCCATAATCATGATGGCCATGGAACGAGCATGGTCAGCGATAACCTTCAAGGAAACATCTTTTTCCTCGTCTTCTCCATAGGCAACACCGGAAACCTTCGAGGTGTATTCGATAATCGGATAGAGAAGATCCGTCTCGAAGTTGGTCTTCTTGTTCTGAACAACCGAAGCCAGACGCTCAAGACCGCAGCCCGTATCAATGTTCTTATGGGCCAGGTTGGCATAAGAACCGTCTTCCTGTTTGTCGTACTGGGTAAATACCAGGTTCCAAATTTCCAAATAACGATCGCAGTCACAGCCAACAGCGCAATCCGGCGAACCGCAGCCGCGCTCTTCGCCCAAGTCAATGTAAATCTCGGAGTCCGGGCCGCAGGGGCCAGGGCCGATTTCCCAGAAGTTGTCATCAAGTTTTACGATGTGATCCTGGGGGAATCCCGGCTGGGATTTCCAGATTTCGATAGCCTCATCATCGTCCGGATAAACCGTTACCCAAAGCTTATCCTTCGGCAGCTCCACAACTTCCGTCAGGAACTCCCATGCCCAAGGGATAGCCTCACCTTTGAAGTAATCGCCAAACGAAAAGTTACCCAGCATCTCGAAAAACGTCTGGTGACGCGCCGTGCGTCCTACATTTTCGATATCTCCCGTACGCACACAACGCTGACTCGTCGTAACGCGGGTACGAGGCGGCTTCATTTTGCCCGTAAAGAAGGGCTTCAACGGAGCCATGCCGGCACCAATCAGCAGCAGCGTCGGGTCATCCTTCGGAATCAGCGAAAAGCTCGGCAGGCGCAGATGGCCTTTTTTCTCGGAAAAGAACTGCAGATAAGCTTCGCGCAGTTCATTACCACTCATGTACTTCAAAAAAATCTACCCCCATATAGGTATTTTCAGCAGTGATTGTTCACTGTTGTATTTTAACAATATCTAGCTAAATATTTTAGCACAAATTCATGCGCTTGTGAAACGTTTTATTTCCATCCAAGGATGGAGGCCACCTTATCTTTTAAGAATTCGGCAATTTTTTGATGACCTTTGTCTATGGGATGTGTATCATCCCCAGCGAAATCATCAGCAGACAGTAAAGGCTCCTTATCGTTTACGGGGATGAAATAGAGCTGCTGCTCCCCAGCTGCTTTTAACTCCTGCACTACGTTGGCCTCCCATTTGGCGCAGTTTGTGCCGATAATAGAAGGGATCGGCGCCACACAGATAATCGGCTTGCCGGGATTCATATACCGTATTTCCTGCAAGAGATTGCGATAGCCCGCCTCAAAATAATAGCGGCCCGGCGGCTCATGATTCAACGAAAAATCATTGGTGCCAATGGAAACGATGACCGCATCCACTGGGAACTTCCGGCTGTCCCAAAAGGGATTGTAATCCCCAGGATTTTTCGTCTCGCAGAAAGTCCGAACATAACGCCCCGCCGTGTGAAGTTCCGTTTTGGGGTCTTTTTCGCGATAATTGAGGACTACCCCTTCCCCCGACCGGGCCAGGATGCTGTAGTCTGCCCCCAGCATGCGGGAAAGGATTGGCCCATAGGCCTGATTGTTATCCTCTTTGTCGTGATATTTCCCCGGCTGCCAACGATCGTTAAAGGCCCCGGCGGTAATGGAATCTCCCACGAACTCCAGCCGCCGATTTTTTAGGATATCGGGAGCTAACAGCTTGGCCCTTCTGTCCAACGTAAAGCCCCCAAAGGTGCTAAGGCCCACCTCCCCTTCGGTAGAGCGCACCAGTAACACCTTATGAGCTCCCTTGGAAAGATTCTGCGCCAGGAGGGTGTCTTCCCCTTCGGCCTTAAACCGTCGAAAGGGGCCATCGTCAATGCTAACCCGCCACCAAACTTCCTGGCTGCCGCCAAGATCAGCCTTGAGGCTGGTTCCCGTGAAGTTTGCCTTGATGTAAACGGCCCCCTGTCCAGTGACCACCTCACCTGCCTGCTTATCCCAGCGGCCAAAGTATTGGATATTTGGCGAATCAGCCGGAATACTTGCCGCACTGGCCCAAGATGCCGATAATAATCCAGCAGCCATAACAGCGCTTACGACCTTCCCCATCATCGGCTGAGAATATTTGCCATGAAAAAACATCGATTATTATTCATTCCTTACCTTGTTAGATTCTTACTGCAGGCTGGCAGCTGCCTCTTGGGCCTGCTCCGTCGTCATGAGAATTTCCCGAGGCTTGCTGCCCATATTGGGGCCGACGATATGGAGTTCCTCCATGGTATCGATAAGCCGGGCTGCCCGGGTGTAGCCGATGTGGAACCGGCGCTGGATGCTAGAAGACGATGCCTGCCCCGTGGACATGACGAGATTAACGGCATCCAGCAGCAATTCATCGACTTTTGGCCCCTTATTGCCACCGCCTTCTTCCTCGGCGGCCTGTTCGGCCATAGCCTGTTCCGTAAAGGCAACGATTTCCTCATTGGTCTCCATTTCCTGCCCCTGGGAGCGAATAAATTCCAAGAGACCTTCGACTTCGTCGTCGCTGATGAAGGCACCTTGAACGCGGCGAGGTTTAGAGGCCCCCACCGGGTAAAAGAGCATATCGCCCTTGCCCAACAGTTTTTCGGCACCACTGCGGTCAAGAATCGTCCGGGAGTCAATCTGACTCGATACGGCAAAGGATATCCGGGACGGGATGTTAGCCTTGATAATACCGGTGATGACATCCACCGATGGACGCTGGGTTGCCAAAACCATGTGGATGCCCGCCGCGCGGGCCTTCTGGGCCAGACGGCAGATGGCGTCCTCCACATCATGGGGCGCCACCATCATGAGGTCCGCGAGCTCGTCGATGATGATGACGATGGCCGGCATTTTATCCTCCGGGAATTTTTTATTGTAGGTTTCCATATTGCGGACATTGTTTTCCGCAAAGCGGGAATAACGCTTCTCCATTTCTTGAACCGACCAGTTAAGAACCGAAGCGGCTTTCTTCGGGTCCGTTACCACCGGCACCATCAGATGAGGAATGCCGTTATAGCCCGAAAGCTCAACCATCTTGGGGTCAACGAGGATGAATTTTACCTCGTCGGGTTTTGCCTTAAACAGAATGCTGGTAATCAGCGTGTTGATGCAGACCGATTTACCGGAACCGGTGGCTCCAGCCACCAAAAGATGCGGCATCTTGCCCAGGTCGGCAAAGATAGCCTGTCCGCCGATATCCATCCCCAGGCCAACCGTCAGCCGGGATTTCGCCGAATCAAACTTGGGGCTTTCGAGGACCTCGCGAAGCTGAACCCCTTCCAGTTCCTTATTCGGCACCTCAATGCCGATGGCGGATTTACCCGGAATCTGCTCGATGCGTACCGATGAGGCCGCCAGGCGCAGGGCAATGTCGTCAGCAAGATTGGTAATCTTGCTGACTTTGACGCCTGGCGCCGGCTCCAGTTCATAGCGGGTAACCGCCGGGCCGTGGCAGGCATTGATGATATTGGCCTTAACTTTAAAATCCGCCAAGGTCTGCTGCAAGGTTACAGCATTATCCGCAATTTCCCGCTCCAAGGCGGCGTTTTTCTTTTTCGCATGCTTGGACAGCAGCTCCGTGATTTTCGGCAGTTCATAGGGCTTTTGGATAACCTTAGCCGCATTTTCCGCTTCTTTGGCGGCAGCTTCAGAACCATCGAGAATCGCTGCCGCCGGCCGAATCGGCGCAATTTCCCCATACTCTGGCATAGGGGTCGGATTCTTTTTCATCGGCTTTGGCGATGGCGCCACCACCGGAGCCGTCTTGGGAACCACCACATGATTAGCCGGTACTTCCGGCTCGTCATCGTTTCCGCGGCCATACTCAATGGTAAATTGCGGCTTTTGCTCCGCCGCTGGCGTAACGGGTTCTTTGCTTACGTTCTCTGTCACTGGTTCGTCTGGCTCTAGACCATAGCGAACTTCCTCCGCAGCAGTCTCTGCTGGCGCAGCCGCTTCCTTGAGCTCTGCAAACCGCTTATCGTTTTCCTGATTGTAAAAGGAATTTTTGACCTTCTCTTTTACGGCATCCACGACCCGCTCTTCCATGCGGCCGCTGACGTCAGCTACTTTTTCATAGGCAACCGAAACCGCCTCACCGGCAGCATTGGCCCCTTTGGCCGCCGTCTCCTGGGTTTTCAGCAGTCCCGCCGCCAGTGACCAGGTCGTGGATAGCAAAATAGAACCGATGGTACCGGCCCCCAGCAAGATAATGGAGCCGTCTACCCCAAAGAATTTGCGCAGGACAAACAAAAAGCCGCCACCCGCCAGGCCGCCGCCACGAGGCAGATTATCCGGCATGATTTCCTGGCCAGCAGGAATGACGCAATGATGCCAGATTGCCAGCAGGGACAAAAACAAGAGCCCCAAGCCGAAAAAGCGCGGCGAATAGACCAAACCATGATGTTTGGCCATATACTGATAGCCAATCAGCAGAATCAACAGCGATATGACAATCGCGCCTACACCAAACAGATAGTGCAGGACTTTGGCAAAATATACCCCGACAAAGCCGACATTTAGCCCGAACAAGCCGCAGATTGAAATGAGACCAATGGCCACAAAGGCAAGGCCTGCCAGTTCGTACTTACGGCCCGGATTGGAACTCACCGCTGCAGGTTTTTTCGCTGCAGTTTTGCGGCGGCGCGTTGTCTTCCGTTCCGTTGTCTTCTTTTTCAAGGGATCACCTCTTTCTTTCCAAACAAATACAAAAGGAATGCCTTCCCAAAAGAGAAGGCAGCTCCTGACAAATTATTATTTTATGATGCGGTCTGCGCAGCGCTGTGCTTCAAAGAGGATGCGTTCCTCATCGAGGGTTTTGAGCTCATGTTTTTCCATGAGGATCCTGCCATCGACGATGACCGTATCCACCGCGCTGGCATTGGCCGAATAAACCAGCAGCGATACCGGATTATTCCGGGGACACCAAGCCGGCCCCTGCATATTCAAGAGGGTGATATCTGCCTTATAGCCTTGTTCCAGGCGGCCGATATCCGAAATGCCGACGGCCTTGCCGCCAAACTCCGTTCCCATCTGCAGCGCCGTAAAGGCCGGCACCGCCAATGGGTCGGATTCGTTGACCTTATGGAGCATTGCCGCTAAGTTTACTTCTTCCAGCATGTCGAGATTGTTGTTGGAAGATGCGCCGTCCGTGCCTAATGCCGTTACAATGCCCTCTTTCAACAGCCGCGGTACCGGAGCCACACCACTGGCCAGCTTCATGTTGCTGCCAGGATTATGGGCAACGCGGATGTTATGCTTCTTGATGATGGCAAAATCGCTGTCATCCAAATGAACGCAATGAGCCGCCAAAACGCCCTTGCCATCAAAGAGTCCAGTCTTTTCCACCCAAGTAAAGGGACGCTCGCCGTATTCCTTTAAGGAACCATTGATTTCATCCATCGTCTCATGCATGTGAATGTGAATTTCTGCTCCCAGATCCTGGGCAGCTGCTGCCACCTTCTCTAAGAATTTTGGTGGGCAGGTATAGGGCGCATGGGGGCCAAACATGACCTTCAACCGGCCATCGGCAGCGCCATTATACTGGCGGAACAAGTCCACATTTTCCTGGATTTTCTGCTCTCCATCCGGCGCAACGCCGATGATGCCCCGAGAAAGGACGCCGCGAAGGCCGGCGTCAATGGTCGCCTCTGCCACCCGCTCCATCCAAGGGCCATACATATCGGCATAGGTTGTCGTACCCGTGCGCACCATTTCCAGCATAGCCAGCATAGCACCCCAGTAAATATCCTCATCCTTCATCTTAGCCTCAGCAGGCCAGATTTCTTTATTGAGCCAATCCATCAGGGCCATGTCATCGGCATAGCTTCGCAATAGCGTCATGGACGTATGGGTATGCGCATTGACAAAGCCTGGGATTGCCAAATGATTGGTTCCATCAATCACCCTGGCCGGGCGGAAATCTTCGGGGACTTCTCCCAGGCCAGCAATCTGATTTTTGTCAATCATAATGTTGGTCACCGGCGTGCTGCCATCTGGCAATACCGCTGTGACGTTTTTAATGAGCATCTTCATGTCTCTAACTCCATTCCTATTTTATCCCTTCATCAGGGAAATTATTCCAGATTCAGATAAGCCCGCTGCTCCGGCGTCAGGACATCAATAGTCACGCCCAAGGCCTTGAGTTTGCGCTCTGCAATCTTCGTATTGATTTCTTCCGGCATCAAGTAGACATCCGGTTTCAGGTCCTTACCGTGCTCCAACAGGTGCATGGCCGAGAAAAACTGTACCGCAAAGGACAGGTCCATGATTTCAGCGGGATGACCATCGCCAGCCGCCAGATTGACCAAACGGCCTTCCGCCAGCAGATAAAGCTTGCGACCATCGGCCATCTTGAACTCTTCGATGTTATTGCGGACCGTACGGCGCGAAACCGACGCATGGTCAAGTTCTGGAATATTGATCTCGCAGTCAAAATGACCGGAATTTGCCATCATCGCCCCGTTTTTCATAACCGCAAAATGACGGTCGCGAATGACGTCCTTATCGCCCGTAAGCGTCAGGAAAATATCCCCAACCTTTGCTGCTTCATCCATCGGCATGACGCGGAAGCCATCGAATACAGCCTCAATCGCCTTAATCGGATCGACCTCCGTAATAATGACATTTGCCCCCAGGCCCCGAGCACGCATAGCACCACCTTTGCCACACCAGCCATAACCGGAGATAACGACATTTTTCCCCGCAATGACGAGATTCGTCGTGCGCATGATGCCATCCCAAGTACTCTGCCCTGTTCCATAGCGGTTGTCGAATAAGAATTTCATATAGGCATCGTTAGCGGCGATCATTGGAAACTCGAGTTTGCCCTCTTTGGCTAAGCCGCGCAGGCGATGAACTCCCGTCGTCGTCTCTTCAGAACCGCCGATAATGTTTTCCAAAAGTTCTCGGCGCTTCGTGTGCAACAAATGAACCAAATCTCCACCATCGTCAATGATGATATCCGGCTTAATATCGAGTGCTTTATCGATAAAAGTGAAGTATTCCTCCTCCGTGCATCCATGCCAAGCAAAGACGTTTAAGCCATCTTCCACAAGAGCCGCGGCAATATCGTCCTGCGTGGAAAGCGGATTGCTGCCTGTAATAGCAACTTCAGCGCCCGCATGCTGGAAAATTTCGGCCATATAGGCAGTCTTGGCTTCGAGGTGCAGGGTAATGACCATCTTCTTGCCTGCAAAGGGTTTTGTTTTCGAAAACTCTTCATCGATAGCTGCCATAACCGGCATGAAATTCTTTACCCATTCAATCTTATCATGGCCCGACGGAGCCAGTTTGATATCACGAATCATGGATTCCATAGAAATACCTCCCTCAATAGCACGATAATCTAATTTATTTTATCACGAAAACCTGTTTGCCGCCACTCATTTTTCTAGCCATTCATCCAGTTCGACATAATCGGTGAGGTCCGTAATCAATGGAGTGATAGAGATATAGCCGGACTCAATGGCAAAGAGGTCCGTAGCGTTTCCTTTATCGGTATCATAGATTTCTCCCGAAATGGTATAAAAAACATGACCGCCCTTTTCCTCCCGGTTAAAGGCATTGATATAGTCACGTTTTCCCTGCCGCCCAAATACATACTGAGCCTTGCCGTCTTTAAGCTGCTTGGGAAAATTGACATTATAAAAGAAGGGCTTACCCTTTTGGCAAGAGAATTTTGACAAGTCAGCGGCAAAAATTTCCGCTACTTCATCGTAGGTCAGACTGCTGTCGATATCCACGGACAAAGCAAAGGCAGAAATATCATGAAGGAATCCCTCCATTGCAGCACCCACCGTCCCCGAATACAGGATGTCCGTTGCCAGATTCGCGCCATGGTTAATGCCTGAAATCACCAAATCCGGCTTGTTATCGCCAGCTATCGCTTCCAGGTAAATCTTGACGCTGTCCGTCGGCGTACCATCTACAGCAATAGCAGTGATGCCATAAGTCTCTTCGAGACGACTATTGTGTTTCACTTCCATCGGAGTGCCTACTGTCAAAGCATGCGCCATACCGCTTTGCTGATACATCGGTGCCGAAACGATTACTTCATGGTTCGTATGAAGGGCACGTACTAAAGCTTCAATTCCCTGTGCTTCAATACCGTCGTCGTTGGATAAAAGGATACGCAAAAGTCTTTCCTCCTTATAAATGCAAAAAAGCTGCCCATTGCGGGCAGCTATAAAGCTCAATGGTGACCCACCACGGAATCGAACCGTGAACCTACTGATTAAGAGTCAGTTGCTCTGCCAGTTGAGCTAGTGAGTCATTCCTTCTAATGGACCAATTGGCCCCATCCTTCAAGGACAAATAATACTATACGCTTCTTTTTTTGACTTGTCAACATTTTTCTAACAATTTGTCGAAACGTCATCCTTCAGAAACTTCTTGGGCCAATGCTGCAAAATCTTGGAAATGACATAATCCGAAGCTGGCGTCAACAGCATCCAGCTAAGAACAACAAAGTTGACCGAAGCTGCCCCCACAGCAATATCGGTAACCCAATGGGCGCCGGACATAATGCGCGGCAGAGAAAAGACCAACACAACGGCGGCACTCTTTAAAAAGGCCCGCCAGCCAAAATACCGGAACATGAAAAACGAAAAGATAAGCAAAAACATGCCATGATCGCCAGGGAAACTCGAAGAGGACCAATCCTTGGCCGGCCAGCCAGAAAGTTCCGATACCCGCAACACATTTTCTCCCATCTGTGTAAAAAATTTCGAGGCACTAGCACGCTCCATATTGAGGAACAGGTCAAACTGTTTGGCGATAACAGCCGTAAGCAGCATCGTCACCCCCATGGCCAGCATCCAACGCTTGCCTTTGATATCCTGGTTGCGGTAATAGCTGTAAAAGATTCCCAGCATAAACAAAAAGGCCACCACATCAAAGGGACGCAGATTGGTAACGGCCACCAAATAAAGGAATGCCTTACTCTGCCCCAGCAGATGATTGAAAAAGAAAAAGACGCCTTTATCCAGTTCAAACCAAAAACCACTGTTGCCCGGCAAATACCAGCTCAAAAACAAAGCGATACCGATGGCATTCAAGACTAGGATTTTTTTTAGATGATTCATACGATTCCCTCCTATAGGCATAAGATGATACCATAGCTTTTCTCTCATTTCAAGTACATAGGTTCCAGTCCTACTACAACAGAACTTGTATTCGATTCAGTTTTCTGGTAAGATGAAAAAACAAAGGAAAGGAGGCGCACCATGACTGCCCCATCGTATTTTGTCGCCATCGACCTCAAGTCGTTCTACGCGTCGGTGGAATGCCGCGACCGAGAACTTGATCCCCTCGATACCAATCTCGTGGTGGCTGATGCCTCGCGAACCAACAAAACCATCTGCCTGGCCGTGTCCCCTTCATTAAAAGCCTACGGCATTCCCGGACGGGCCCGGCTCTTTGAAGTGGTGCAAGCAGTAGCCCACGCGAATCAAAAGCGGCTGGCCTTTGCTCCCCGCCATCGCTTTTGTGGAAAAACCGCTAAGGCTAGTGACCTCGCCACCCATCCTGAACTTGCCATTGACTATCACACTGCCGTCCCCCGCATGGCCCGTTATCTAGAAGTCAGCACCCAAATCTATCAAATCTACCTGCGCTACATCGCCCCGGAAGACATCCATGTCTATTCCATCGATGAAGTATTTTTAGACGTCACCCATTATCTAAAGACCTATCAACTGACTGCCCGAGAACTGACCCAAAAACTAATCGACGAAGTCTATGCTGAAACCGGCATCACCGCCACCGCTGGCATTGCCCCCAATCTCTACCTCTGCAAGGTGGCCATGGATATCGTCGCCAAGCATCTGCCAGCCGATGATAACGGCGTTCGCATTGCCGAAATCGATGAAAAGCGCTATCGCCAACTGCTTTGGAACCATCGGCCCCTTACCGATTTTTGGCGCGTTGGCCGGGGCTATGCCAAAAAACTCGAACAGCATGGGCTCTACACCATGGGGGATATTGCCCGCTGCTCGTTAGGCAAAGCCACGGATTTTCATAACGAAGAACTGCTCTACCGTCTCTTTGGCGTTAATGCAGAGCTGCTCATCGACCATGCCTGGGGGTATGAGCCCTGCACCATGGCCGCCATCAAGGCCTATAAGCCAGCGGCCACCAGCATCGGCTCCGGTCAGGTGCTCCAAAGCCCCTATCCCTACGATAAGGCCGCCCTGGTGGCCTGGGAAATGACGGACCTTTTGGTCCTGGAACTGGTGGATAAGAAATTATTGACCAGTCAACTCATCCTTGACGTGGGCTATGATATTGAAAACACGCGTAAAAACTATCGCGGCCCGCTGCACCGTGACCACTATGGCCGCATGGTGCCAAAGCCAGTCCACGGCAGCAGGCAGTTTGCCACTCCTACGGCCTCATCCGCACTGCTGTTAAAGACCGTTCAGGAGCTCTTTGCCGCCATTGTGGATAAAGATCTATTGGTGCGCCGCCTGACCATTACCTTTGGCGACACCATTTCCCAAGCCGCCTATCAAACCGCACCGCCACCAGCAGAACTTGACTTATTTGCCGAACCGGAAAAACCAGAACTTAATCAGTCAACTGTCAAAGAAGCTTCCATCCAGCAGACCATCGTCGCCCTCAAGAAACGCTTTGGCAAAAATGCCATCTTAAAGGGCGCCAACCTGCAGGAAGGAGCCACCACCATCAGCCGCAACAATCAGATTGGAGGTCATCGGGCATGAAGGAACATCATCCCCAAAACTACGACGATATCATTAACCTTCCCCACCATATCTCCAGCTCTCATCCCCCCATGCCGCTTGCCAAGCGGGCCGCACAGTTTTCCCCCTTTGCGGCGCTGACGGGTTACGAAGATGCCGTGCGGGAAAGCGCCCGCGTTACCCTGCCGCCTCCAAACCTTGCCGACGACGAACTAGAACTCTTAAATCGCCAGCTCCAGCAGGTTCTCGCCAGTCCAGCGCACCAGGCGGCCATTACTTATTTTGTGGCCGATTCATACAAAGACGGCGGCCGCTATGAAACGCGAACCGCCGTCATCAAAAAGCTCGATAACCCGCGCCAGCAATTATTGCTAACCGATGGCACAGGCATCGACCTTACTCATATTGTCCGCATCCAGCCCGTATGAGCTGGATGTTTTTTTAGCGATATTGCAAATCGCGGTTGCCGTTCCGTACTTCTTCCGAAACCGGCAGGCTTGCCTCATAGCGGCGGATGATGACCGTCGTCGTCATGACACCAGCCAGCAAGATGATTGCCGCCAGCAAGATGACCCGCATGGTGGAATTATCCGAATCGCTGTCGCCATCAAACAGACCGCCAAGACCTTCCTGCACCGTATCGAGGGCCGGGCCAAAGCTCTGAATGGCGTTATAGGTGTTATAGGCCTGAGCGAAGGTATTCCAGCCGGCAACACCAAGATTCATCAACGATTTTTCCCGGGCAAAGTTTATCCAGGACTGAATCGTGATGATGATGCCCGAGCCGATGGCCGGCACGATAATCATCAGATAGATGAGACTGGACAATACGCCGAGCATGCTGGCGGGCAGATACCCCGTCGATACGGCAATATAGGAAACGACAATCGCATAGACGAAGGTAAAACCCACCGCCGACTGGATGGCACCACACCATGCCAGCAGGCGAATCCAGCCGCCAACGGCCTTGGACTCCGCCCAGATGCGCCCGACGTTCCGGGCATTCATAAAGCTGATGACCAGATTGAGGATCATCACACCAATCAACATAGCCATAAAAATTCCTCCCTTAATCATAAAATGACAATTGCTCTTTATTATTACACAGGTTTATTATAAAACGATTATGAAATCTTTTCCAATTTAGCCTTAAAGGAGATTTCCCTTGGCGTATCGATGTCGGCAAACTTTATTCGATAAGCTCCCTTGTCGCTATTTATGGAAAGTATCTCCCCTTCCCCCATGATGCGGTGCAGCACCTTATCCCCCTTGACAAAGACCGCCTTTTTCGGGGCATTAGCCTGGGCCATGCGCCTATCCATGTCCCGAATATAATCCCGGGCATCCTGTCGGATAAGCGCAGAAATAGGCTGAGAAAATTCCAACAGTTCATCGTCAAGCTCCAACAGGAACCGTGAGGGATACCGCAGGGATGCATCGAAGTTGAGCCCCGAGGCCGCCGACAGGTAAAGCCGTTTCTGAGCCCGGGTCACGGCGACGAATGCCAGCCGCCGTTCCTCTTCCATCCCCTGCTGAGTCCGCGTCTTACGGGAAGGAAAGATGCCTTCGTTAAGGCCGCAGAGAAACACATAGGGAAACTCCAGCCCCTTGGCCGCATGAACGGTCATAAGCTTCACCTTGTCTCCCGTTTCTGCCGTATCGCTGTTGGTCAGCAGAGCTACCCGAGAAAGATAATCCTCCAGCATTGCCTCTTCGCCGCAGGAAGTCTCATATTCGTAAACGGCCTGCTTGAGCTCGGCTAAATTATCGAGCCGCTCCTGACTGCCCTCGGTGCGCAGCATGGTCTCATAGCCGCTGGCATCAAGCAGTGCCGCCAGGACCTCCGACACTGGGCGGCCGTTATAGGACGAGGCATATTCCTCGATAAGTTCCACAAAAGCTCCCGCCTTAGTCCCCTTAAGGAGCTCGTGTTCAAGATTTTTCTTCAAAGCCTCGTAGAGACTGCAAGCATTTTGCGCGGCATACTCCTGCAAAAACGCCATGCGGCGCTCGCCGAGGTTGCGTTTGGGGACATTAGCAATGCGCAGGAACGACAAATCGTCGCGATAGGCAATCATGCGCAGATAAGATAGCGCATCCTTGATTTCCTTGCGGTCAAAGAAATGGATACCGCTGTAGAGCGTATAGGGAAGTTCTGCCTGCAGGAAGACTTCTTCTAGGGAACGGGTCAGATAATGGGCGCGATAAAGGACGGCAATCTGGCGGTAGGGCACGCCCTGTTCATGGAGCTTTGCAAGCTCTTGGGCAATCCATTTGGCTTCTTCCTCGGGCGAATCGTTGCTGGCGCACAGCACGCTTTGCCCGGAGGGAAGCGTCGGACGGAGATTCTTTTCGATGCGGTTGCGGTTATGGGCGATGAGGTCATTGGCCACCGCTAGGATTTCCGGCGTCGAGCGATAGTTTTCCATCATGTAGATGGTCTTAGTGGGCAAAAACTCCTGGTCAAAATCCAGCAGATAACGGATATTAGCCCCGCGCCAGGTATAGATGGTCTGGTCGGGATCCCCCACCACAAAGAGATTCTTATGATAGCCACAGAGTATCTTCATAAGCCGGTATTGGAGCTCATCGATATCCTGAAACTCATCAATCATGATGTATTCAAGCCGCTGCTGCCATTTGAGCCGCAGTTCTTCCTTCTGCTCGAAGATGTAGAGGGTGAACTTGATGAGATCGTTGTAGTCAAGGCCAAAGCATTTCTTTTCCTGGTATAGATACCCATAGAAAATAATATCCGCAGGCTCCACGGCGCCCTCGTATTTTTCCTTGATCCCCTCTAGGGACATGGCAATCATATCCTCGTAATACTTAGGCTCCGTGAAGATCTTGCGTATCTCGATCATATCCCGGGCCTTGGCAAAGGTCATATCCCGCAGGGACAAATGCCGCTCCTCATAGACAATTTTGAGCATGGCATCAATATCGCTGTTGTCGAGCACCAGAAAACTTTTCGGATACTGCACCGCATGGCTGTCCTCTTGGAGCACCGACACGCAAAAGCCATGGAAGGTGTTGATATAACCCGTGTCATTATCTCCTGTCAGCAAGTGGATCCGCTTGCGCATTTCCGTTGCCGACTTGTTGGTAAAGGTCACGCAAAGGATATTGCCCGGCATGATGCCAATCTCATTGACCAGATAGGCAAATCGCTGGCTAAGCGCCCGGGTCTTGCCCGAACCAGCCCCTGCCAGCACCCGCACGTAACCTTCCGTTGCCGTAACCGCCTCTAGCTGTGCCTTGTTAAGCCCGGCTAAAATATCAATTTCATTCTCCTCCATTACAGGCACCTCCCTTCTACTGCTTCAAAGGCCCCAGCACAATGCCAGGGCCTTTGATTTTTACACTTCCGTTTGATGGCTGGCTTCAAGTTCTGCCAACTCTTTGTCTCTTTCGTCTTTTGGCTGCTGTACTCGCAGGAACATGGCATCGCCAAAGCTGAAGAACCGATATTTCATCTCCACGGCCTTCTTATAGGCATCGAGGATGAACTTGCGACCGCCGAAGGCGCTGATGAGCATGATCAGCGTGGATTTCGGCAGGTGGAAATTCGTCACGATGCCATCGATAATCTTGAAATCATAGCCCGGGTAGATAAAAATCTGGGTCCAGCCGCTCTTGCCGCTGATTTCGTTTTTGCCGTCTGCCGCAGATTCCAGCGTGCGGATGCTCGTGGTCCCCACCGCGATGACACGGTGGCCGGCCTTTTTCGTATCCATGATGAGCTTGGCCGTCTCATCCGAGATGCGGTAGAACTCCTTATGCATGTCATGCTTCTGGATGTCCTCGCAGTTTACCGGACGGAACGTACCAAGGCCCACATGCAGCGTGACAAAGCCGAGATTCACGCCCATATCCTTGAGCTCCTGCATCTGCTCCTTAGTGAAATGCAAGCCAGCCGTCGGTGCAGCGGCCGAGCCTTCCTCCCGGTTGTAAACCGTCTGATAGCGCTCCTTGTCCTCAAGTTTCTCATGGATATACGGCGGCAACGGCGTCTCGCCGAGACGGTCGAGGATTTCCTCAAATACGCCATCGAACTTAAACTCAACAATTCGGCCGCCGAAATCCGTATGATCCGTGACCGTACAGGAGAGTTCGTCACTGAAGTTGATGACATTGCCCGGCTTAGCCTTCTTGCCCGGTTTTACGAGCGTCTCCCAATGGGTGGCATCGAGACGGCGCAGCAGGAAGACCTCGACCTTGCCCCCCGTCTGGTCGCGATGACCGATAAGGCGGGCCGGCATAACGCGGGTATCGTTAAAGATCAGCGTATCCCCCGGCTCAAGATATTCCTTGAGGTCATAAAAATGCTTATGCTCGATGGTTTTCCCGACCGGATCGAGCACCATCAGCCGTGACGCATTGCGCGGCTCGATAGGGACCTGCGCAATGCGCTCTTCTGGTAAATCATAATCAAAATCTGAAAGTAATAACATAACCTTTTTCCTTCAATCTATCTTAATACAATTTTTTTAAGTCGGTACCTTGATAATAATGACCAAGAATCGCCGGATATTTATAGCCCTTCTCATCTGCCAACGCTTTGGCTCCCCATTGGGAAAGGCCTAAACCATGCCCCCAGCCATAACCATGAATCATCACTACATTGCCCTTATACGTCATTTCAAACAGGGTACTCTTGAGGCCAAGCCAACTCCGAAGGTCATTGCCGCTGACCACAGCAATACCCTTAGTGCCGGTAAAGCGCACCTGGGCGGCACGTCCAGCCGACGTTCTGCCCGCCACCGTCTTGCCAAAGGAAATGGGGGGCAGAACCAAGGATTTTAACGTACCGATATTCTTGCCGTGCTTGGCCAAAACTGCCGTAAACTGTTCGGCAGAAATATTCTTATCCCAAGGATAGGATTGGACATGCAGTTCCTTTGCTGACCGCAAATAGGGAATCCTGCTCCCCCATACATCTTCACTATTTTCCGTCATGCCACCGGAATCCGTATGGAAAAGGGCCTCAATAGGCCTACCGGCAAAGGTAAGTACCTGACCATGGGTTTCCTTGATGGCCACGGAGCTACGGGCCCGCTCAGCCCGGACGCCTTGATACTGCTGGCAATGGGTCGTCGCACAAAGATCATACCCATCCTTGCTATGACGTTTCCGATGGCTGAGGGCAAAGCTCCGGGCGGCAATAGCCTGCGCCTTGACGGCCTCCATATTCCACTCCGGCGGCATTTCCTCCGGCACTACCCCCTTTAAATACTCCTCGGTAGTCACGCGGTTGATGATGGTAAAGCCATTTCCCACCGGCAACAGGCGCACAGCTCCGCGATAAGCCTTGCCATCAATGCGGCTGATTTGCGCGGCCAGCTGGCGTTCATCCTCGACAATAAAATCAATTCCCGCCGTACCAGCTGTCAGCTTTTTGCCAGCCACTAGGAAAGCTCCCTGATTCAAGGTAACAGGCAAACTCGCCCCTGCTGATTTTCTCGCCAGGATTTTCCCCGAGGTAACATCGCGAATAACGATAGCCGAATCAGAGGAAAGCTGTACCGACGTTGCGCCCTTTTGCAGTCCCACCAACAATTCCGGCTGCCAAGCAGCTTCAGCTACCGGTATAAAACCGCCAAGCAAAAAAACAGCCAATAGTATAAGCAAAAACTGACGAACCAAATAGCGAAGAAACGTATCGTTAATTCTCATTTCCCTGCTCCTTTTCCTTGCGAGCTTCTGCCTCAAGCCGGGCTCTTTTCTTGGCTTTATTCTCCTTGCGCCGCTGCTTACGGATCGCCTTGCTGTACCGCTCCTCCTCGCTGAAGATGCAGCCACAGTAGGGCTGACGGTAAAGCTCCAGCTCATGGCTGATGTCGATGCCCTCCTGCCAACCCGGGCGGAAATCCTCGTAATAGAACTGCACACCATACTGCGCAGCAAAACGCTCCGCCGTGCGCTTCATCAGGTCATGCTGCTGGTAGATACTGTAAAAAAGCGTCGATGTAAAGGCCTCAAAGCCATTTTCCGCCGCAAAGCGTGCCGCCTCCTCCAGCCGCCAGGTGTAGCACATGGTACAGCGGCCATTGGGCATTGCCTCCGCCGGCAGTGCTTTCTTCAAGAAGTCCCGCAGCCGATAGTTCTCATCGGCAT
>NZ_JAILKR010000142.1 GCF_024693525.1 Selenomonas sp.
TTATCATCCAAACACAATCACAGTTCTATATCAAGGATATAAGGCCTTAGCCAACACCTTCATCGCGTCGGCAGTCCGTATCCCCGGATTTACCGCGAACAACTCATAGGGCAGCACATACACCTTTTCCCTCTGTACAGCCGCCACATTCTGCCAAGCCTCATTGGCAGCCAGTTCCTGCCGCAGTTTGCTTTCGAGTTCTGCCGCATTGCCATGCGTGATGACAAAAATCACCTGCGGATTTTCCCGAGCTACAAATTCCATGCTGAGCGGCAAATAGCCACCATCACCGACAGCCCTATCAGCAATATTGCCACCCCCTAATTCGTTCAACAGATTTCCTGTAAAACATTTCGCCGTTCCCATATTGAAACTTTCCGGTGAGCCAAACAGGATCAAACTCTTGGGCGGCGTCCGTCCTGCAGCCTGTTGTTTTACTGCCTCGATCTCAGACGTGAGTTTCGTCGACACCTCCTGTGCCTGTGCTTCTTTGCCCGTCAGCGAACCATAAAAGGTCAGCGCAGTCTTCAAGTCCTCAACGCTGTCAAGTGCTTGAACATACAGCGGGATTCCGGCCTGCGATAAGGTATCCGCCAAATTCGTATGATAAGGCACATTCGTGCCAATGACCAAATCCGGTTTCAAGCTCAATATTTTCTCCACATCGGGAGAATGGATGATTCCTACTTCTTCCGCCTTTGCCACTGCATCGGCTACATTAGGGGCCAATGCCTGCGACACCGGCTTTCCCACAACATCTTCTGCACCACCAGCAGCAACGTAAAGATCCAGATTTGAGGCATTTAGGATAACCACACGCTTCGGATGCTTAGGAAGCATGACCTCCCGCCCTGCACTATCGGTTACCTGACGGGTATCCATTTCTTTAACTGCCGTTTCTGCGCTTGGCAACAGCCAACAAGCTATTCCTCCTAACAAGCAAAGCACCGTCAGCAGGCCCATAATTTTTCGCATAATTTTTCTCCTTCATTTGCTCATACTCCCATCACAGCGGATGGAAAAAACACCTGTCGCAGTTCTCCCTGAACCTGCACGGTCTTGATTTCGTTTTCCACGCCATATAATTGGCGCACCAATGCACAGGAAAAGACTTCTGTCACCTCTCCATCGGCGAGGATTCGCCCCTCTTTCATCGCTACCAGACGCTGACTATAACGCACGGCCTGATTGAGGTCATGCAATACCATTACCACCGTCAGCCCCGTTTGTTCATGCAGCCTCGTAACGATCGCCATAAGTTCCAGCTGATGCCGAATATCCAAATACGTAGTTGGTTCGTCAAGCAGTAGGATTTGCGGCTCCTGCACCAGGGCTAATGCCAGCCTCACCCGCTGACGTTCTCCACCGGACAGCGCCCCCATTGACCGCTGCGAAAATGCCTGCAATCCCGTAATCTCCATCACCTTTTGACAAACAGCATTATCCCCCGCCTGCCAGGAACTCCAAAAACTTCGGTAGGGAAGGCGCCCCATGCGCAGCACTTCTGCGACCGTCAAATCCGGCGGTATTGAAGCACTCTGGGGCATAAAGGCAATCTTTTGCGCCACTTCTTTTTCCGATAGCGTCCATAAATCTTTCCCCTGCAGCTCGATACTTCCGGCCCCAGGCCGGAGCAGTCTAGCCAAAGCTTTCAACAGGGTTGATTTCCCCGATCCATTCGGCCCGATTATCGCTGTGATTTCCGCCCGATGAATTGCCAGATTTAATCCATCAGCCACTACCTTGCCACCGTATTCCAATCGCAAATCGTTCGCCGTAAGCAAGGTCTCTTGTTCTGCCATCTTTAGCGCCCCCTTTGCATCCCCTGCCGCAGCAAATACAGAAAAAACGGTGCTCCCAAAAAGGACATGAAAACGCCCACGGGAATTTCTATGGGGGCAAAGGCAACCCGGGCCGCCGCATCTGCCCCAACCACCAGGGCTGCCCCCCATATTGCCGCGGCCGGCAGCAAATAGTCAAAATCTGCCCCCGTCAGCAGCCGGACCATATGGGGAATTACCAGCCCTACAAAGCCCAGCATACCGGCCACGCTGACGGCCGATGCCGCCAGCAAAGCGGCCAACACCAGCAAATAGAGGCGCACGCGTTCCACGCGCACCCCCAAACTGCGTGCTGTCTCCTCTCCCATCTGCAAGGCATTTAGCCAACGACTACCAGCAAAGGTTCCCGCCAGCCCTAGGAGCGTATAGGGAAGCACCATATACACATGACTCCAAGTCCTAGCCGCAAAGCCCCCTGCCATCCAGTTGACTGTTCCCTGCACCCGGTCGGAATAAAACACCATCAACGCCGTCATAGCACCGCCGAAGAAAGCTGCCACTGCCACTCCGGCCAGCACCATGCGCAGCGGATGAATCCCATTTTCCCAGGACAGGAAAAACACCAAGGCCACCGCTGCCAACGCCCCCACAAAAGCGGCCATTGGCACCAGCGAGGCCAAATTGGGCAGTAGAATCATAACAGCCATTGCCGCGAGTCCCGCTCCTGCTGACACGCCGATAATCCCTGGGTCAGCCAAGGGATTGCGCAAAATCCCCTGCAGGATGCAGCCAGCCAATGCCAGATTCACACCGGTCAAAGCCCCGGTAATCAAGCGTGGCAAACGGATATGGTACAGAATCGTGAAGTTTTCCTGTCCAGCACCACCAAACAAAATCTGCCAGGCCGACAGCGGCGAAAACACCGCTGCCCCCTGACAGATACTAAACAGCAACACCACTCCTAACAGGAGCAGGCCGCCAGCTAACGCCCAAAACCGTTTTCGTGCCCTGGGATGTGCTGGTGTCACCGCAAGTTCCATCAAATAACCTCCCTTGCAACAATCGATTAAAACGTTACTTTCACACCGCCACGCCAGATGCGTCCATCATAATACAGGACATCATTCTTGCGGTTCGTAAGATTGTTGATGCCAAAATAGGCACTGGCCTGTTTGCCGATTTTCTTATTGACCACCACGTTCATGATGCTGGCCCCTGTCATGCCTGTTTTGCCGCTTAACGTATAACGATACCCATCCAACCAATCGTTCCAAAGCGTTGCATCCAATCCATGGGTCTTGTCCTTGTACATGAGCTGCAACGATGTCTTATGGCGGGCACGGCCAGTCAAAATCTCACCGCTTTTATCATTGCGGGCATCGAGATAGGTATAGGTGCTGCGCAGCGTGAAACGACTTCCCAGCTTCTGTTTCCCCTCAAACTCTACGCCCTGCACCGTAGCTTTATCAACGTTTTCATATTTGCCATTAGCCACCATACCGGTTCCCGGCACATATCCCATTTGGGTATCGAGATTGATAAGGTCATCGACTTTGTTATGGAAATAGGTTAATTTCCCTGACGTACGTCCCTTTTCTGCCTCAAAACCACCATCAAAAATCAAGGCCTTTTCTGGTTTCAAATCCGGGTTGCCTTGAATATTTACCGTCATTCGAGCCGTTGGTGTATGCTTCCAGAAGAAATAGAGTTCCGAAGCCGTCGGTGCACGATAAGCAGAGCCTACATTAGCTTTGAAGCGGGTATGCTTACTGAGCTTATACGTCGTGCCGAGTTTTCCCGTAACCTCATCGCCAAAGGCGTTGTTATGATCCCAACGCACGGAAGGAATCAACAGCCAGCGTTTATTCGCAGCATATTCATCCTGCAGGTAAAGTGCACCATAATCCATCGATACTTTACCGATATTATTAGTAATTCCCTCACGAGTTATCGTCCGCGCCGAGCCATTTTTTATACGCGTACTTTCATAATCTTCCTGACGAAATTCCCCACCAACCGTCAGCGTATTCCGATCATCCAAGTTGAAGGTACGACGGCCATCAGCCACATAGGAATTGAACGTCATATCATCAAAGCTGTTGAGTGCATTCGTCGTGCGGCTGCGCGTTCGCTGGTCCTTATCAAAATACGTATAATATGCCTGCGCCTCGTATTCTCCTAGATGGTCTTTCCCGGAATATTTCAGGCCAGTGGAAACACGGCGATGATCATAATCCGTGCCGGCCACTGCGGAATCAATCATATATAAGTCTTCGTACAAATGATTGAAAAAGAAGTCCAATTTTTTGTTCTTGGCTACATCCATGCGGCCATCGAGTCCAAAGTAATACCGATGCCCATACTGATTGGAAGAATCTTCCTTCATGCGGCGGCGCACATCCGACACCTTGCCGTTCATCGCCCAAGCCCATTTGCCATCCTTGCCTAAATCATAACGGAATCCCGTATCCTGCTGACGGGAAGTCCAATCCACCGAAGCAGAACCACCTGGATTGCCGGGCTTTTTCGTGATGATGTTGATGACACCACCCAAAGCATCGGAACCGTAGAGAGAGCTTACTGCACCGCGCACGATTTCCACGCGTTCCACCTCATCCATATTGACGCGCTGCAGCTCGTAATAATTCTGGGTCTCGCTGGTGTTTTCCGTGCGCACCCGGCGGCCATCAATCAGAATAAGGGTCTGGTTGGTATTCATCCCGCGGATGGAGGACTGATTGCCCACCATGCCATTTTCCAGTACATTAATTCCCGTTGCCATCTCCAAGGCCTGGGCCAGGGTCTCGGCACCGGTGTTTTCAATATCTTCCCGAGTAATGACTTCCACCGCAGTCGGTGCTTCCTTCACCTGCTGCTCGGTCCGGGAGGCCGTTACCACCACATCCCGGGTCTGTATCGTATCGTCAGCAGCCGCCTCAGCTGCAACGCAGCTTCCCATCGTCATGGTTCCTAAAACCGTTGCTGCCAATAAAGTGCGTTTCTTTTTTGCAAGTTTCCTAATCATGTAAATCCTCTTTCTCTAAAAATCTCAAAACATCCATCAAAATTCACTGTAGTTATGTACCCGATAGGTACTGTACAGATAAATAACCATCATAAAAAACACCAACGCGAAAGCGGCGATACCAGCCTCTCCCACCAAACTTGTGGCTTGCAACAACTGATTGGTAAGGGACAGCGGCAGAAATCGCACGATTTGCTGTACTACTGCCGGCAAATTGGTAATGGGGAAAAAGGAACCGCAGAAAAATGTCATCGGCGTGATAAAGAAATTTATCACAATCGAAAACTGTTCCTGCCCCTTTATGGACAAGCCTACCGCTACTCCAAAGGCCGCAAAGGCAAAGGCGGTAAGCACCAGTCCCAGCAGTCCCGGCCCCGTTACTATCGCAATCCCAAAAAACAATTTTGCCGCCACAAAGACTACGGCTGCCGCCAGCAGCGCCCGGACCGTTCCCGCCAGGGCAATACCTAAAACAATGGCACCGTCATGAATGGGGCTCAGCCGCAAGACCGCAAAGGTGCGGTAATAAAACCTTGCCGCACTAACCGAAAGGGCTGTCTGCTGAAAGGCATTCATCATCACGGTTATGGCTAACATGCCCTTAGCCAAATAGGCGATATAGCCACCAGCCACCGCTACGCTGTCCCCCAGGCCCCAGCCAAAGGCCAAGAGGTAAATCATCGGAAACAGCAGCCCTGAGAACAAATACCCCAGGCCGCCAATCCGACGGATGAGCATAAGCATTTCACGGTAAAAGACCGCTTGCACCCCTGCCATCATCCGATTCGCCTCCCTTCAAGGGCCAACGCCAAGAAGGCGTCTTCCAGGCTTATCTCCTGCTCCGGCGAAATCTGCTGACGTATGCCAGTTGTCGTCCCGGTATAGAGGACCTGTCCCGCCCGCAAAAAAGCAATCCGGTCACAAAGTTCCTCCGCCTCTTCCATGTAGTGCGTTGTCAAAAGCACCGTTTTGCCGGCGGCCTTTAAATTTCGAACCGCCTGCCAAATATCCTGACGCATATCCGGGTCAAGGCCGACGCTTGGTTCATCTAGCAGCAGAACGTCAGGACTTGGCAGCATCGCCCGGGCAATCATCGCCCGCCGCTTCATCCCACCGGACAGCTTCTCGGGATATTTTTTGCGCCAGCTGCCAATTTGAAACTGGCGACAAACCTCCTCCACCCGCGTCCGGGCATCGACAATACCATACAACTTAGCGGTGCACAACATGCTCTGCTCGATGGTCAGCTCACTTTCAAAGGTATTTTCCTGTGGTACCAGACCAATCAAGCGGCGGAATTTGACACTACGCCGAGCTGCATCTTCTCCGAATACGCGGATGTGTCCAGCATCAGGCCGAGCCAGCCCAGCCATCAGGCGGATAAGCGTCGTCTTCCCGGCGCCATTGGGCCCCAACAGTCCCATGACTTCACCGGTCTTCATTTCCAGCGAAACATTGCGCAAAATCACTTGTCCATGGCGCGAGCAAGTCACCTGCTCCACTAACACCGACATAAACTTCCTCCCTTTATCCTTTGATTCTCAGCCAGCTATCCACTCCTTCCGCCAATCGGCAAAATACGCCTGGGCAGCTGAAAGGTCTTCCGCATCAGGATGACTGGCGGCTTTTTCAATTCGCGCCAACCGCTCCGCTGTCATAGCATGAGGATGCCCTTCTGGGAACATCTTCTTCATCATTGACACCATTTCATCCGACACCTTCCCTTGACAGATAAATTGACCGGTCAAGGTACAGCCTGTCCCCAAAAGTTTTGCCGCATTCGCTAGGCACTGCCGCGCATGGTCTGAATCCGGTTCAGCCCCCAGAGTGGCAAAGAGCGCCACCTGCTTGTTGGTAATCTTTGACAGATAGGCTTTCATGGCCGCATCAGCGGTGCCCTTATCCACCCAGAATCCCGCCACAATCCAATCATAGTCATCGGGGGACGGCGCATCTGTCACCGCCACGGGCTCTACCCCCAGCGTTTCCCCAATAGCCATGGCAACCTTTTTCGTATTGCCCGTTTTGCTAGAATAAACAACCAATAATTTCATAAATCCTCCTACCCTTGCAAATCAAAATGAATCGGAACAGTCAGCGTTATGCTTTTACCAGCCCCATGGGAAAAGGGACAAGACTGCTGAACGGCCTGCATGGCAGCATTATCCAGCAGACTGCTGCCAGCTGAGCCACTGACATAAGCACTGGCCAAATCCCCGTCGGCAGAAATCGTGACCGTAACCCGCACCACACCAGTCTGCCCACGTTTCACCGCCATATACGGATATTCTTTATTTCCTTCGACACGAGCGGCAAAGCGACTGGCAATACTTGCTAAGGTTTCTGACGGGCCGCTGCCAGCACCGCTGTCTCCTGCGCCTGGGGCGCTGTCACCGGAGCCTGTACTGGTTTTGCCAGCCGCCTTCCCTGCAGTGCCCAAAGTACCACTGCCAGTACCGCTTTCGCCGGTGCTTCCCACTGGCGCCCCATCACCGTTGGCTGCCGGAGTCTCTGTAGATGGCGCCACCACCACATTCTCGGCACCGCCCACAGACTGGTTCACCGGGTCGCTATTGGCGGGACTCTGCGCTGGCGGTTTCCAGACGGAATTTTCGGCAAAGGGGTTCAGACTTCCCGCTTGAGGCACATGGCGCTCTGGCAGCTCATCTGGACTTACCTCCATTTCCACTTCAGCCACAGGTGGCTCTGCCTGCCATTCGGGATGGAAGCTCATAAAAAGCCCCAAAGCCAACAAAATGACCCCATGGAAAGCACAGGACAGTGGCAGCGGCCTAACCCTTCTTTTTAACGATAAACGAACGACTGTCATACCATGCCTCACTGTTTCGCCGCCAGGCTGATGCGCTGAATCCCTGAGGTTTTCAACTCATCCATCACGGCAATAAAGGTGCCATAATCAACGGCCTTATCGGCCCGCAGGGTCACCACCAGATCAGCGGTTTTCGCCTCACTTGCCAATTTGGCCTTGAGCTGTGGCAAATCCATAGCATCCTTGCCCAAATACAACTTGCCATCGGCAGACACCGTTACCTGAAAGCTTTTGACCACATCCTGTTTGGCACTGGCCGCGGCTGGCAGATTTACCGGAATGCTTTCCTGACTTGTCATATAAAGGGTACTCATCATAAAAAACACCAGCAGGAAAAAGATGATATCAATCATCGGAATAATCATAATCTGTGGCGTTTGCGACATTCTGGCATTATGCAGCCTCATGCTTTTCCTGCCCCCGTTTCACAATCCGTTCCGCCGTACCAGCACTAAGCTTGTCCTCCAGCCAAGTGCCCAAGCGTTCCATGTCCGTTACCATGCCATCGAGCCGATAGCCAAAATAACTGTGTCCGAGAAGGGCAAAGGTTGCCACTGCCAACCCCGTCACCGTAGCAATCAAGGCCTCGCCCACACCACCAGTAATCGCCATGGGGGAACCGGCCTGCAGATTGAAAACGGAAAAAGTCTGAATCATCCCGATAACGGTTCCCATAAGGCCCAGAATCGGCGCCAACGTAACCAGCATTCCCAGCAATGGCAGTCCCTTCTTCAGTTGCGCAGCTTCCAATTGAGCAACTCCTTCAATCGCCAGCTCAACGCTTTTCCCCTTCAGTCGGGCCTTAAAGGCCGCAGCCGTCAGTTTATCCAAGGACGTGTGCCGCTTTTGATACAGTTCTGCCGCTTCTGCCAGACTATTCGTCTGCAAAACCTGCCGGACTTCTGCCGCATGCTGCTTAAAATCTGTCTGACGGCTGCGATAATAACGCATGCGGTCGATAATCACCGTACCGGCACCAATCGAAGCCAACAACAGCAAATACATCACCGCACCACCTTGTGAAAACCAGTGGCCAATTGTCATCAAAACCTCCATGGCTAACCTCCTATAATAATAATCATTATCATAATGGAAACAAAAAAATTAACTCTCTGCCATTTTCGCCATTATTTTCTCCCGCATTGCCGGGGGCATCCAAGCTGGCAATGACATCGGCTCTTCCTTATCCTTCATGACCACTTGAGCTGCTTCAACCAAACTCTGGGTCAGACTGATATACCAGAATTCTCCTGCTTTCGTCAACCGATAAACGCCTAAATCCTCCGTCATCAACCCGCGCTGCTGCCAAAGAGTCAAAAGGATTTCCAACTCCTCTAAACGACAGTCCAGCATGCTGAGCCGCCGGAAGTCCACAAATCCCTTTTCCAAATCGGCGATGATGTTGTCGGCAGCCTGCTTTAACTTTGGTTCCACCTGCCGTGCTAACATCATCAGGGGCTTTTCCCCTTTGGCTCTAGCGGCATGATATGCCTTCAGCTCCCGAACCTGCATAAAGGTCAGGCCGCCAAAGTTGCCGCCAGCACCACAGCCGAAGGGATAGATAGCTGCACCGGTCTTGGCCAAAGTATTGTAGAGGCTTCGCTCCCGTTTGCTGCGCCGGAAATGGCAAAGGCTTAACCGCTCCACACCAGCAGCCAGCAAATAGTCACGTGCCGCCACATACATATCCGCCTGCTCAGCCACCGTCGCACACGGCGGCACAGTGCCATTTGCCACTGCCTTATCCAACGGCCCGTTGGGAAAGACATTTAGCTGGTATAAATCCATGCCATCCACATTCGCCAGCTCCAGTGTCCTGACATCTTCCATCCACGTCTCCATAGTCTGCCCTGGCAATCCGTAAATCAAATCCACAATTACCGTGACATCGTAGGTTTTCAGCAAAGCCAACCGCCTTAGCACTTCTTCCCGGGAATCAATGCGGCCCACCCGTTGACGCAAAACCGTGTCAAAGGACTGCACCCCCAAGGAAATGCGATTGACACCATGGGAAAGCCAGGCTTCGATTTTCTCAGGCACCAAATCATGGACGCGCCCCTCCAAAGTCACCTCACAGTCTGGCACCAAGGAAAAACTGCGCTGAATTGCAGCCAGCAGCCGGCTGGCATTAACTGCCGACAAGGATGTAGGCGTTCCGCCGCCGATAAAAACTGCCTTGATAGGCGTGTTGCGCAGCTGAACCGCTCCCGCTTCCGCCGCAATTTCTGCCACCAGGTCATCAACGTAGGCATCTTCCACTTCCTGCCGGCTGGCATTTTGGTAAAACCCACAGTAGAGACACCGTGTCTGGCAAAAAGGTATGTGAATGTAAACCGCGTGCTGGCTGCTAAGGTCTGCCGGCTGCTGCATGGCCGCCTGCCAAACCTGCTGTTGCCTGGCCGGCATTATCGCTTCACCAATCAATCCTGCGTGTACCACGCGCTTGTGGGAAAAGGCCTGATGCAGGGAGTCTTCCGTGTCCCGCCCTAGCAATGCCTGCCGTTTCTCTTGCGACAATCCCGTCAAATAAGCTTCTAACTTCATACGAATGCCCTCAATCCTCCTAAAATATGAACAATGTTCATTTTTGAATCTTATTCGTAATTGATAGTCATTATCATTTACGCATGCATTATATTATCATTAACGATAATGATTGTCAATATCTTTTACTGCAATAAAAAAAGCCCGGCAGACCGAACATTATTTGTTCCTGTCTACCGGACTTTTGCTCTTCTTTATTTTTCCATAAAATACCGCATCGAAGTTTTTTTCCATTCCTTTTTGGAATACAACATCGTATGCTCATAAACCTTGCACGCTTTTCCGAGTTCTTCCACAATGCGCTCACATTCTTCGCGGCTATGGCCATGAACCATCGTATAAAGATTATACGGCCAATCCGGTGCTGTATTGCGGTCATAACAATGGGATACCGATGGACTTGCTGCCATTTTTTTTGCAATCTCATCCAACTGCTCCGCAGGAACAGCCCAAGCCACCAAGACGTTGGCGCGGAACCCCACTTCCCGATGACGCAACACCGCTCCCATCTTACGGATCACATTGCTCTCTTCCATTTTTTTCACGCAGGCCAGAAAGTCTTCTTTCGAGATCCCCACTTGGTCCGCCAGCACTTGATAAGGATCGGACACCAATGGAAAATCTCCCTGAAGCGCCCGAACGACCTTCTTATCGAGTTCTGTCATTGCAACTTCTTGTGCCATTTCTCTTACCCCAACATCCCTTTAATGCAGCTTGAACTGCACGTTGATTTTGTACTTCTTGTTTGCCTTCAGATTCAACAGATCTTCCACCCCAGGAAGAGCCTCCACCTCATCAAGAATCTTTTTCTCCGTCTCCAGACAAGGTGTCAGTAAGGTAAACCACAGATTGTAACGTCCCTCACGCTCATAGTTATGCGTAGCCCCCGGATACTGGTTGATAGCCTCTGCAACCGACTCCATATAGGCCGGATCCACACGCAGCGCGACCAATGTTCCCTTGTACCCCAGCTTGTTGGAATTAAAAAAAGTTCCAATCCGGCGCAGATACCCCTGCAGCTTCAAATGCTGCAGCCGGCTCAAAACAGTCTGCTCATCCGCCCCAAGCTGTTCGGCCAACACGGCAAATGGATGGCTGCATACCGGCAGATTTCCCTGCAACAGGTTGAGTAAAGATTTGTCAAACGACGTAAGCTCTGTCATGGTATACCTCCCGCTTAATCCGATAGATATGAATCAGATTCACATTTCTTTACTCTTATTCTACCAAACTATCCCCAATAACGTCAAGCAAATCTGAACGCCCTTCATTTTTTAACGACGAATAGGGCAGTACGGGAACCTCAGCTATCCCCAACTTTCTCTTGATAGCCGCGATATTCTTTTGGCGGGCATTCTTGCCAATCTTGTCCGCTTTAGTGGCTACAATGAGTACCGGGATGTTGTTCTTTACCAACCATTCGAACATCTCCACATCTGACGCCATGGGGTCATGACGAATGTCGATGAGCTGGCAGACAAATTGAAGCCGCGGTGAAGTCAGAAAATATTCTTCGATAAACTTCGACCAAATCTTGCGCTTCTCCTTGCCGGTCTTGGCGTAACCATATCCCGGTAAATCCACGAGATAAAAGGCCTTGCGGCCTTCCACGCCTTCGATTTTGACCCCGACTTCAAAGAAGTTGATGGTCTGAGTCTTGCCTGGCTGTGACGACACCCGGGCCAGGTTGTTGACACGGGTAAGGGAATTAATAAGGGACGACTTACCCACATTAGAACGCCCGATAAAAACGATTTCGGGCAAGTCATTTTCCGGATACTGATCCGGTTTTACCGCCGAGGCTATATATTTCCCCTGCGTTATGATTACACGGTCTTTGGCCATTTTTTCATCTCCTTAGCGAAAAAAGCCATCCCCAAAGGGACGCCATCAGGCGCGGAATGCCAGTGCATCCCCGGGGGCGGCTTTTCTTTTTACATCAATGCAGTCTTTAATACCTGGTCCATCGTTTCCACCGGAACAAATTCCAGTTTTTCCCGAACGGATTCCGGAATATCCTCAATATCCCGTTCGTTATCCTTCGGCAGGATGATGGTCTTCATCCCCTCGCGATAAGCAGCCAGGACTTTTTCCTTGAGCCCGCCAATCGGCAGCACTGTTCCACGCAGGGTAATTTCGCCGGTCATAGCCACATCACTGCGAACTTTGCGGCCCGTCAGCGCGGAAACCATTGCAGTTGCCATCGTAATACCAGCAGACGGTCCGTCCTTCGGGATTGCCCCCTCCGGCAGGTGGATATGGATATCTTCTTTCTCATAGAAATCCTCTGGCAGCTTCAGCTTATCGGAACAGCTCCGAATATAGGTAAGGCCAGCCTGTGCGGATTCCTGCATAACATCACCAAGCTGTCCGGTCAAGATAAGTTTCCCCTTGCCTTTGAGCACCGATACTTCCGTAGGCAAGATCGTTCCCCCTACCTCCGTCCAAGCCATGCCGGTCACGACACCAACTTGAGGCTTTTTATTAGCCTTGCTGTCAACGAATTTAACCTTGCCGAGGAAATCCGTAAGGTTTTTCTTGGAAACCTTGATAGGAGCCTCTTCCCCCTCGACAATCTTACGGGCAGCCTTGCGGCATACCTGTCCGATGACTCGCTCCAATTCCCGGACGCCGGATTCTTTGGTGTAATCCTGAATGATTTTGGCCAGCACACCGGCGCCAAAATGGATATCCTTTGCCTTGAGGCCATTCTGTTCACGCTGACGCGCCACCAAATAGCGCTTGGCAATTTCGAGTTTTTCCAGTTCCGTATAGCTGGAAAGCTGGATGATTTCCATACGGTCGCGAAGCGGGCGCGGAATGTTGCCTAAATTATTGGCAGTGACAATCCACATGACCTTCGATAAATCAAAAGGAATTTCGATATAGTGGTCACTGAAGGTGGAATTCTGCGCCGGGTCCAACACCTCGAGAAGTGCTGCTGACGGGTCGCCATGATAATCCATGTTGATTTTGTCGACCTCATCCAACAGGAACACCGGGTTGCGGGTTCCCACATTGCGGATGCCTTCGATAATGCGTCCCGGCATTGCCCCCACATATGTCCGGCGATGGCCGCGAATCTCCGCTTCATCGCGGATACCGCCTAACGAAGCGCGGATGAATTTCCGGCCGGTAGCTCTGGCCACAGAAGACGCCAAGGACGTCTTGCCAACGCCCGGTGGCCCGACCAGGCAGAGAATCGGCGCACTCTTATCCTTCGCCAGCTGATGGACGGCCAGATAATCCAAAATGCGGTCTTTGACCTTCTTCAGACCATAGTGATCATTATCCAAGATTTTCTGTGCCTGCTTGATATCCATAGTGTCTTCCGACTCTTGGCGCCAAGGCAGTTCCAGCAACCAGTCAACATAGTTGCGAATGACATTGTTTTCAGCATTCATGCCGCTCATGCCATCGAGACGGTTGATCTCCCGTTCTACGACCTTGCGGACCTCCTCAGGATAATCCCCCTCCGCCAGCTTTTCTCTGGCATTCTCAATATCGGCCATCTTACCGTCTTTGTCGCCCAGTTCTTCACGAATCGCTTTGATCTGTTCCCGCAGATAGTAATCCTTCTGGATTTTATCCATCTGCTTGCGAACCTTACGGCCGATTTTATGTTCAAGCTGCAGGATTTCCAATTCGCGGGTCAATACCTCATAGAGCTTTTCCAGACGTTCTTTGATGTCCACGGCCCCCAAAAGTTCCTGACGGACCTCTAATTTGAGGTTCAAATGACTCGCAATAAGGTCGGCCAGCCGGCCGGCATCATCAATGATAGCTACGGATACCAGCGTCTCCGGCGGAATTTTTTTCGACAGCTTAACCCATTCTTCAAACTGATGAACCACCGCACGATTCAAAGCTTCCATCTTCATGGAAGTGTCAATCTTATCCTTGAATTCTTCGACATCCACTTCGGCATAAGTTTCCGTCTCACGGTAATCCCGGATAATCGCCCGATGCTGTCCTTCTACCAGAACGCGGACACTTTCCCCCGGCATTTTCACCAGCTGACGGATTTCAGCCACAGTACCCACCGTATAGATATCTGCCAGGCCAGGCTTGTCCATCTCGGCATCGAGCTGGGCCGTCAAAAAGATTTCCCGGTCTTCGACCATGGCCTGCTCCAAGGCTGCCATCGAACGCTCCCTGCCCACATCCAGATGAATCATCATGTAGGGGAAAACCATCATACCGCGAAGCGGCAGCAATGGCATGGTACGTGTTTGCGTCATATTTATCCCTCCTTATTCGATATTTTCCATCCTTACATCAAACAATCTATAGCAAAAAGAACAAGGCGCTGCCATAGCAGCGCCTCCTTTTATTAAGCTGCCATTAGGCAGTTTCCTCTTCGCTGTCCTTTGCTTTTTTCGCAACGGTCAGTACAGGGTCTTTCTTGGTGGTAACGACATCTTTCGTCACGCGGCAAGCCGTTACGCCTTGAATCGACGGCACATCATACATTACATTGCGCATGATGGCTTCGATAATAGAACGAAGACCGCGAGCACCAGTCTTGCGCTTAAGCGCTTCCTTGGCAATCTGGCGAAGAGCATCGTCATCAAATTCCAGTTTGACGCCATCCATATCCAGAAGCTTCTGATACTGTTTCACCAGAGCATTCTTCGGCTTCGTCAAAATGCTGACAAGGGCTTCTTCATCCAAGGATTCCAGCGTGACAACCACCGGAAGGCGGCCAATGAACTCTGGAATAAGACCATGTTTCAACAAGTCCTCTGGCAAAAGCTTCCGCAGGCTGTCGCCTACACTGCGCCTGCGCTTGGACTTGATATCCGCACCGAATCCCATCTGCTTCTGGCCAAGGCGAGCCTCGATAACCTTCTCGATGCCATCAAAGGCACCACCGCAGATGAAGAGAATGTTCGTCGTATCAATCTGGATTAACTCCTGATGCGGATGCTTGCGGCCGCCCTGTGGCGGAACCGAAGCCGTTGTACCCTCAAGAATCTTCAGCAGTGCCTGCTGCACACCCTCACCGGATACATCGCGGGTAATCGACGGATTTTCCGACTTGCGGGCAATCTTATCGATCTCATCGATGTAAATGATACCACGCTCGGCCTTTTCCACATCATAATCCGCAGCCTGAATGAGTTTCAAGAGGATATTCTCTACATCTTCGCCTACGTAGCCGGCCTCGGTAAGTGACGTAGCATCGGCAATGGCAAAGGGAACATTCAGAATGCGAGCCAGGGTCTGGGCCAGCAGCGTCTTGCCGCTGCCGGTCGGCCCTAACATGAGGATATTGGACTTCTGCAGTTCAACATCTTCGCTTTTGGTGGAACCCATGGTAACGCGTTTGTAATGGTTGTAGACAGCAACAGCCAAGCTCTTTTTGGCCTCATCCTGTCCGATTACATACTGGTCAAGGGTAGCACGGATGTCCTTCGGTTTTGGGACGTCCTTGAGTTCTACCTCTACATCTTCGCTGAATTCCTCTTCAATGATTTCATTGCAGAGTTCAATGCACTCATCGCAGATATAGACACCCGGACCAGCAACCAGCTTACGCACCTGCTCCTGGGTCTTGCCACAGAAGGAGCACTTGAGCTGACCTTTTTCATCCCCAAACTTCAACATGCCACCCCCTTAATCCTTAGATTCCGATTTTTTGCTCTTCTTTGGACGAACAATAACTTCGTCAACCAGCCCATAAGCCTTAGCTTCTTCAGCGGTCATGAAATTATCGCGTTCCGTATCTTTATTAACCTCTTCAACCGTTTTGCCGGTAGCATTCACGATGATATCGTTAATCACATCGCGGATGCGCTGAATCTCACGGGCCTGAATCTGGATATCCGTCGACTGGCCCTGAGCACCACCAAGCGGCTGATGAATCATAATACGCGAATTCGGCAGGGCAAAACGCTTGCCCTTGGCACCTGCCGTCAGCAACAGCGAGCCCATGCTGGCCGCCTGACCGATGCAGATGGTCGATACGTCCGGTTTGATATACTGCATGGTATCGTAGATAGCCAAGCCAGCAGTAACGACACCGCCAGGGCTGTTGATGTAGAGGTAGATGTCCTTATCCGGATCCTCAGACTCGAGGAACAGGAGCTGTGCCACGACTACATTGGCTACATTGTCATCAATCGGACCGCCCAGAAAAATGATGCGGTCTTTTAGGAGACGCGAATAAATATCATAAGCGCGCTCTCCACGACTGGACTGTTCTACGACCATAGGTACATAACTCATTGAAATACCCCCATTATCAGGGCTGCTTATTCAGCAATGTTGTCGATAATGAACTGTGCCGTCTTCTTGCGGAGAACGGAAGCAGCCAGATCACCGATGCGGCCCTGCTCCTTGATGATTTTCTGGACCTGCTGCGGCGTAGCACCATAAGCAGCTGCCATAGCAGCAACCTCAGCATCCAAATCTTTAGCTTCGACTTTGATATCCTCAGCCTTAGCAACTTCTTCCAGCATGAGATCCGTCTTAACGTTCTTCTCAGCCGTTTCACGATAGTCTTCACGAATCTTTGCGATATCCGTGCCAGCATACTGCAGATACTGTTCGAGCTTCATGCCCTGCTGCTCAAGACGCATAGCCATTTCCTGGATCATGGACGTTACGCGGTTGTCAATCATGACAGCCGGGATATCAACCGTGATGTTGTTCGTAGCCTGCTCGATAGCAGCGCTCTTCTGGTCGTTCTCTGCTTTGCGCTCAGCATTCTCCTGCAGGTTCTTGCGGATATCAGCCTTAAGCTCATCGAGCGTCTCGAAGGTGCTTACTTTCTTAGCGAGTTCATCATCGATAGCCGGCAGCTCTTTCTGTTTGATGCTGCGAACCGTGCATTTGAACGTAGCATCTTTGCCAGCCAGTTCTTTTGCATGGTATTCTTCCGGGAATTTAACGTTTACTTCTTTTTCTTCGCCAATCTTAGCGCCAATCAGCTGCTCCTCGAAGCCCGGGATGAAGCTGCCGGAACCAATCTGCAGCGGATAATCCGTGCCTTTGCCGCCCTCGAAAGCTTCGCCATCAACAAAGCCCTCGAAATCCAGCGTCGTGAAGTCGCCATCAGCAACAGCAGCGCCTTCCGGAGCATCAACCATCTTGCCCTGACGGTCCTGGAAATTCTTGAGCTGTTTCTCAACGTCTTCGTCTTTAATCTCTACAGCAGCCTTCTCAACTTTGAGGCCTTTATACTCGCCCAGTTTAACTTCCGGACGCGGCGTAACCGTAGCTTTGAATACGAGGTCTTTGCCCTCTTCGAGGGTAACGATATCAATGTTCGGACGGGTAACCGGATCGATTTTCTGCTCTTCAAGAGCATCGCCGAATGCTTTCGGAGCTACGAGATCGAAAGCTTCCTGCATTACTGCATCTTTACCAACGTGGCGCTCAACAATCATACGCGGAGCTTTGCCTTTACGGAAACCCGGGATATTTACACGGTTAGCCAGGCGTTTGCATGCACGCTCAACTGCCTTGGAAACCTCTGTTGCTTCAACCTCAATCGTCAGAGTAACCTGCTGGTTCTCACCATTCTCAACCGTAACTTTCATTGTCTGAAATGACCTCCTGTAATATCTGTTTCTTAGGTAATGACACCCCCAAGCCATGCTAGGCTCTAGTATGCCATACTCTTGTCATCTTAACATAAAACGCGCAGAAAGACAAGGTTTTCTGCGCGTGTCCATAGAAAAAGTCAAAATATCAAGTTTTACTTCAAAAGACCTGCCATGCGGGCAATCGGGCTGGAAAGATCCATATGACCAGCCAAGGTCTCGATTTCTTTTCCCTCAACGAGGAGCTGGACTTTCTTGATTTCCGAAAACTCCGTAAGGGTATTGACGATGGACCCCACCAGCATCTCTTCCCCGGTGGAGCCTCCCGTAAACTGTTTCACCAAATCCTGACTAAAATCGACATAGGCCACATCGCCCTTCACCTTTACGCTTTTGAGTTTTGCCTGTTTCGGAATAACGGCAATCTGGCCCTTATCCTTCGGTCCCTGAAGCAGAGACTTCATTGCCTCTGTGTATTTATTCGAACCATCAGCCTTAATCGTACGTTTCACGGCAATGAGTTTCATCCCCTGTTCGTCCGGATAGTAGACTTTGATGTTCATTTTTTTCGCAGCGTTCCCCGTTCCAGCAGAGGATGCTGCACTGCCAGCAGAAGCACCGCTGTTCCCGCTGATTGAAGCCGAAGAACCACCGGACGTTCCTTTCTCATTATTTGGGTCACAACCTGCCGTCACCAAAAGCATCATTGCCAAAACAGCCAGCAGGATCACTCTCAATCCTTTCATTCTATCACCTCATATCCATCATCTTTTAGTTAAAAAACCGAGCAATTGCCCGCGCCACAGCACCAGCCAGTTTTTGCTGATAACTGTCGGTATTGAGCAGCCTCTCTTCCCGGTAATTGGAAATAAAACCCAGTTCAATCAGCGATGCCGGCACATTGGTGTGCTTTAGCACATAGAAGTTGGCCGTCTTAACGCCGCGGTTCAAAAGGCCGCCAGCTTTTTCCAGCTCTTCGTTTAACAGGGTTGCCAACCGTTTTCCCCGGGAGGAGGAAGCATAATAGTACGTTTCCATCCCCTTGGCGTCCTGACTCGAAAAGGAATTGCAATGAATGGACACGAAGATATCCGACGCCGGGTCAAAGTTGGCCACATTGCAGCGCGCTTGAAGTTCCTGGCCGGCCGTATCATTGGGCCCATAAACATCAACATCCCGGGTACGCGTCATGACAACTCGCGCGCCGGAATTTTTAAGAATCGACTCAACCTTTTTGGTTACAGCCAAGGTTACCGTTTTTTCCATAACCCCCGTAGGCCCGACAGCACCGCTGTCCGTACCACCATGACCGGCATCTAACACAATCGTGCGGCCAGCTATCCCAGTCACTTTGCCGCCGGTTGTTCCATTATCCAACACATCGATAACGAGACGGTACGGCTTTTTGGCCTTGCGGTCGCGTTCCTGGGTATAAATCCGATAATTATCCGCTACGGCCTGATTCGTGAAATCAATCCGGATCTGTGTATGATTGCGCTGCAGCTCAGCAATGCGGACCTTTGAGGCCAGCTTGCTCTTGAGCATAATCGTCTTGCGAAGGTCTCCAGGCTTCGTATTCTGCAAGTCGATGATAAGCTGTTTCTCCGCATAAGGTTTTACGCTGGTCTCGTACTCCAACTTATCATTATCCATACCAATTTCGATACGCAGTGCGTCCCGTCCATCTACTTTGACATTCGACGTCTGAAAATAATTGAGCTCATGGTTCCGTACATGCCGGGCTGCTGCTGAACATCCTGGCAACAGCACCATAGCCGCCAGGATGAGTGCTCCCGCCAATCTTGCCCAGCGGAATAGCATCTTCATGAAATCGTTCCTCCTCATTTTCCTTACTCTTTCAATAAATCCAAGGCTTCCTGTTCTGCCTGCTCGGTTGCCTCTTTATCATAGGAAATGTCCAACTTCAGATAATCCCCTTCTCCTACCTCATCCGGCAAGAAACAAACGGGAAAATTGACTTTTTTCATTTCGTCTCCCAGCAGGAGGACAGCTAAATCCCCCTCGAGACGGTCAATGTATGCAGAAATCATTGCTCTCCCCCCTGTTCTGGCGTAACCGTATAGGTCTTGCCATCCGTCGAAACGGTTATGGTTCCATTCTTGTCTGTTTCGAAAACCTTGAGATGAAGGGCCTTGTATTTCTTCATGGTCTCCTTATGGGGATGACCATAATCATTGCCCTCCCCACAGGAAATCAATGCTGTTTCCGGCTGAACAGCCCGCAGGAAGTCCTTCGAAGAAGACGTCTTGCTGCCATGGTGTCCGGCCTTTAACACCTGTGCTTTCAATTCATTGCCGAATCCGCCCACGATGGGCTCTTCTTCTTTCTTCTCCGCATCTCCCGTAAACATCATGGCAAATTCGCCAAAAACGAGCTTGCCAACCACCGATTCATTATTCGGGTCATGCTTATACCCCTTTTGACGGCCTTCCTGCTGATGGGATTCCGTCGGCGCATAGACATGGAAGCTGGCTCCGCCGCCAAAATCTACCACATCCCCAGCCTTCAGTGCTTTGTGGGCAATCCCCTTAGCCTTGAGCTGTTTCATATAGCCAAGGTAAATCTTCGACGTAGACGGCATGCCGTTGTCATAGACTTCTTTTACTTCAAACTCATTAAGCACCACATCCATACCGCCAATATGATCCGCATGGGGATGGGTCAAAATCACCTTATCGATTTTCGTGACACCAGCCTTTTTCAACTCGTGCCGTAGCTTATCCCGTTCATCCAAGTCACTGGTATCGATGAGGACCGTCTGCTCTGGCGACTGTATCAAGATGGCATCTCCCTGCCCCACGTTTAACATCTTGACCGCCAGATTTCCCGCAGCAGCAGTCGTTTCAGCTGCCGGCTGGCTGCTGGAAGCCGAGTGATCCGGAGCCTTGCCACAGCCCGCTAACATAGCTGTAAGGAGCAGCAGAGCCCCCAATATCAGTCCTAATTTTTTTCGCATGAAAAACACCTCATATTGTCTTTAAGATGTAGCGGTATATCCCATCCGCTACACCATCTTCATCAACGCTCGGCAGCACATAATCTGCCTTAGCCTTGAGTTCATTGCCAGCATTCCCCATGACCAGGCTCGTGCCGACCGTATCCATCATTTCCAAATCATTCAATCCATCGCCAAAGGCATAACTTGCCCCCACCGGAATTTCCATGTATTTTAGTGCCTCAAGAATACCGGTTCCCTTGGATATATCCGCCGAATAGAGTTCCATGTATTTTAACAATGTCGGGTCGATAAGTCCCGTAAGTCCCGGCCAAGCCAAGAGTTCATGAAAAAGACCGCCGGCATTTGGCGTCTCGGACAGAAATTCAATCTTGCCAATCTGCAAGCCTTCCAAGCTCGCATCGTAATGGCGCACAAAATCATCCAGGGAGATATCGATGGATGTGTATACTTCCTCCAGCGCCTTATATTCCTGTTTCAAATAAACAGAAGGATTGCTTTCGAGGATATACTCAACACCGCACTCCTCTGCTCTCTTAACAATAGCGCGGACTACGTCCAAAGGCAAGTCCTTACGGAATATTACCTGACCATCTAACAGAACTACTGCACCATTGAGCAGCACAAAACCATCAAACAGTCCGGACTCCGTGAGTTCTTTTCCGAGATATGCCCAGGGCCGCCCTGAGGCGATAAAAGTATGATGTCCAGCCTGCCGCAAAGCGCGAATAGCTTTTTTCACCGGTTCCGTCAAACTGGTCCGCCCGCGATGAATATTGATAAGCGTCCCATCGATATCAAAGAATACAGCTTTTGTCATTTCGAACCTTTCCAACAGATATAGCAACGAACTACGAACAGTACTCCCCAAATTCCAAAAGAAACAGCATAAGCTGTGTCAATGATTGACATGTCGCTGTAATTAATTCCAAACACAAAAACATACAAACCAACTGCCGCAATGAGAACGTCCATGGGTTTTACTGCTCTATGCAACCAATCCATCAAAAAAGACTCCAATCTTTAGAAATATAGAAGTACATACACCTCTATACTACTAAAAATCAGAGTCTCCTTCAAGGTTTATTTATGCCTTCCAGGCATGATTACTCCACGTTAACCTGGGCCTTCTGGGCCGCATCGCAGATTTTCTGTTCCGCCGCAAGCAGTTCTTTGGCCGCCGTGAGCTGAAGCTCAACCTGCTTATATGAAGTTCCACCAAACGAATTGCGGTTCTTCACACAAGTCTCAGGGCTGATTGCCTCTTGGATATCTTCGCCAAAGAGCGGCGAAAGGGTCTGGAACTCCTCCAGCGTCATATCCTTCAGGTATTTACCCTCGGCAATACAATTATGCACAGCCGTACCGGATACTGCATGAGCCTGACGGAAAGGCATCCCCTTCTTGACCAGATAATCTGCCAAGTCCGTAGCATTGGAAAAATCCTCTGCCACCGCCGTCATCATGACCTCTTTACGGACCTTCATTCCACGAATCAGCTGTGCATAGACAGCCAGGCTGAATTTGACCGTATCAATGGCATCAAAGATCCCCTCTTTATCTTCCTGAAGGTCTTTGTTATAAGCCAGCGGCAGCCCTTTTACCGTCGTCAGCATAGCCATCAGATGACCGATAACACGTCCGGTCTTGCCGCGCACCAATTCCGATACATCGGGATTCTTCTTCTGCGGCATCATAGAGGAACCCGTACAATGTGCATCGTCAAGTTCCACAAACGAGAACTCGCGGCTGCACCAGAGAATTGTCTCCTCCGACAAGCGCGACAGATGAACCATCAGGATGGAAGCTGCACTCAAAAATTCCAGGATGTAATCCCGGTCGCTAACAGCATCAAGGCTATTGTTATAAATCGCCTCAAATTTGAGCTGCTTTGCCACAAACTCACGATCGATGGGGAAAGTTGTCCCCGCCAGCGCTCCGGCCCCCAATGGCATGATATCTGCCCGTTTGTAAACCCCTTCAAATCTGGCAAAGTCACGGAATAGCATTCCAAAATAAGCCATCAGATGATGGGCAAACAAGATTGGCTGGGCCCGCTGCAGATGGGTATAGCCCGGCATGATGACATCATCATACTTCTCGGCAGTCTCGACTAGTGCCTGCTGCAAGTTTTGAATCTCCTGCTGAACCTCCACTACCTGACGGCGCACATACATATGGGTATCCAAAGCCACCTGGTCATTGCGGCTGCGGGCCGTATGAAGACGGCCGCCAGCTTCACCAATCGCATCAGTCAGGCGCTTTTCGATATTCATATGGATGTCTTCTAGGTCAACGGAAAAGTCAAACTCCCCATTTTCAATCTGCTTTAAGATATCCTTGAGCCCCGCGATAATCTTATCCTTATCCTCAGCCGAGATGATACCAGCCTTAGCCAGCATCGTTGCATGGGCGATGCTGCCAGCGATATCCTCGTGATACATTCTCTTGTCGAAGCCTATGGACGCCTGGAACTCGTTGATCATCTCATCGGTGGTCTTCGTGAACCGGCCTCCCCACATTGCCTCGCTCATTTTCCTGCTTTCTCCTGCATGAGAGCGCGAACTTTGAGCGGCAGGCCAAAGAGGTTGATGAAGCCCGTAGCATCGGCCTGGTCGTAAACATCGTCATGCTCGAAGGTTACAAACTCCTGACTGTACAGAGAATACGGGCTCTTGCTGCCGGCAGACATAATGTTGCCCTTATAGAGTTTCAGTTTGACCGAACCCGTTACCGTCTGCTGGGTGCTGTTGACAAAGGCATCGAGAGCCTCGCGCAGCTGGCAGAACCACATGCCATCATAGACGAGTTCTGCATAGCGGATGCCAACCTGCTGTTTGTAATGATAGGTCTGGCGGTCAAGGCAGAGATACTCCAGCTCACGATGTGCATAGTAGAGCAGTGCTCCGCCCGGATTCTCATAAACGCCACGGGACTTCATGCCAACGAGACGGTTCTCGCAGATATCTACCACACCGACGCCGTTGCGGGCACCAATCTCATTGAGTTTGGTCAGCAATTCAACGGCACCGAGCTTCTCGCCGTTGACAGCCACCGGCTCACCCTTTTCGAAATCGATGGTAACGTACTCGGCTTTGTCCGGAGCTTCCTCAACGGGTTTGGAAATCAGCAGCATGCTGCTGTCCGGCTCATTTGCCGGGTCCTCAAGATCAGAACCTTCATGGGACAGATGCCAGATATTGCGGTCCATGGAATATTTCTTGTTATCCGTTGCGATAGGAATCCCGTGTTTCTTGGCATATTCGATCTCAGCACTGCGGGAATCGAGATCCCATTCACGCCAGGGCGCAATCAGCGTAATATTCGGAGCCAAAGCTTTGACCGTCAGCTCAAAACGAACCTGGTCATTGCCCTTGCCTGTAGCACCATGTGCAATGGCATCTGCGCCTTCTTTCTTCGCGATTTCTACCAGTTTTTTGGCGATAATCGGACGAGCGAACGACGTGCCGAGCAGATATTTATCCTCATATACTGCACCAGCCTTAAGCGTCGGCCACACATATTCCGTCAGGAACTCTTCCGTCAGGTCGCAGATATAAACTTTCGATGCGCCCGATGCCAATGCTTTATCATGGACTACATCGAGCTCATCGCCCTGACCGATATCGGCACAGGCAGCGATAACTTCGCAGCCATCATAGTTTTCTTTCAACCAGGGAATGATAACGGAGGTGTCAAGACCACCGGAATAAGCAAGTACGACTTTCTTGATCTGTTTCTTAGCCATAGAAATTTACCTCTTTTCCTTTACATTCAATACATGAAGCTTTTATAAGAGTATCAGCACATGGTCAATGCCATGACAGCCTTCTGGGTATGCAAGCGGTTCTCCGCCTCGTCAAAAATGACATCTGCATTTGCTTCCAGGACTTCCTCGGTTATCTCTTCGCCACGGTATGCCGGCAGGCAGTGCATGACGATGGCGCGCTTATCGGCTAATGCCATCAATTCTTTGTTGACCTGATAGGGAGCAAAGATTTTCTTGCGCGCTTCGTGCTCGTCTTCCTGTCCCATGCTGGCCCAAGTATCCGTAACCACGATATCTGCCCCCTTGACAGCTTCCTTCGGGTCGGTGATAACGGAAATGGAAGCCCCAGTCTGTTTCGCATCTTCCATAGCATTCTTCCTAACCGTTTCATCTGGACGATAATTTTCCGGCGTTGCCGCCACAAAGGTCATACCAGCTTTGGCGCAGCCATACATGTACGAGTTGGTCATATTGTTGCCATCACCAACGTATGCCATCTTGAGCCCCTTGAGATTCTTGCCTTTATGTTCTTGAATCGTCAACAGGTCTGTAAGCACCTGGCAAGGATGCAAGAGATCCGTCAGCGCATTGATAACGGGGACATCCGCCCACTGGGCTAACTCCTCCACCCGCTCATGACCAAAAGTGCGAATCATGATGCCATCAAGATAGCGTGAGAGGACACGAGCGGTATCTTTTATCGGCTCACCACGGCCAAGCTGCAGGTCGCGGTTGGAGAGGAACAAAGCCTGTCCCCCCAGCTGATACATACCAGTCTCGAAGGAAACTCGCGTACGCGTCGAGGATTTTTCAAAAATCATGCCCAAGGTCTTCCCCTTGAGCAAATGATGCTCAATCCCTGCTTTCTGCTTGGCTTTGAGCTCTTTTGCCAGTGTCAGGATTTCCTGCACTTCATCCACGGATAACTCGTGGATGGATAACATATCTTTTCCTTTCAGCATACTTTAACCTCCGTTACTGTAACTTATGTCCGTCACTATTGCATATTATATCACTTTGTTTTTTGCTTGTGAAGAGGAAATCGCAAATATTTTGTATACATATACAAAAATTATGCATATTGACTCATAACTTCATCCAGAATCCCCATCACTTCATCTACCTGTTCCTTCGTGATAATAAGGGGCGGGATAAATCGGAGCACCTTGCCCGCTGTACAGTTGATGATTGCGCCTTTCTCCAAGCAGCCATTGACGATATCACGGCCGTGTTCTGGGCCAGAAAGCTCCGCCCCCAGAATCAATCCGGTACCGCGTACCTCCTTAATTAAGGCTGGATATTTTTTCATCAACACTTCCAGCTTGCCCTTGAAGTAGTCACCGACCTCCTCAACCTGTTTGAGGAAATCTGCTTGAGGCACCGTTTCCAAAACCACATTAGCAGCGGCACACGCCAGCGGATTGCCGCCAAAAGTCGTACCGTGATCTCCCGGCTTAAAGGCTTTGGCAACTTCATCCGTAACGATAAAGGCACCGATAGGAACGCCACCGGCAAGACCTTTGGCCAGGGTGACAATATCCGGTTTGACGCCGTATTTCTCATAGGCGAAGAACTTACCGCTGCGACCGATACCAGCCTGGATTTCATCAAAAATCAGCAACGCTTGGTACTTATCGCAAAGGGCACGAACTTTCTTCAGATAGTCGCCGTCCGGCGTATGAACGCCACCTTCGCCCTGAATCGTCTCCAGCATGACAGCCGCCGTCTTGTCGCTCATCATGGCTTCCAATTCGTCGATGTCGTTATAATGAACATAATCAAATCCTTCCGGCAGCGGCCCCACCCCTTCGTGATAATGGGGCTGCCCGGTAGCGGTAAGGGTTGCAATAGTACGGCCATGGAAACTATCCCAAGCCGTAATAATCTGCGACTTGTCCGGGCTGATGTTATGCGCATATTTGCGGGCAATTTTAATAGCACCTTCATTGGCCTCAGCACCGGAATTGCCAAAAAAAGCTTTGCCTAGGCCACTCAATTTGACCAATTTGCTGGCAGCGTCTGCCTGCGGCTGGGTATAGTAGAGATTCGAACAATGAATCAGCTTGCCGGCCTGCTCAGCCACCGCCTGAACTAGCGGCTGATAATTATGCCCCAGGACATTGACCGCAATGCCGCCCAGAAAATCGATATACTTCTTGCCATTGTTATCCCAGGCATATACCCCATTGCCGTGGTCGAGAACAATCTTATAGCGGTTAAAGACCGGAAGATAATTATCCTTATCTTCCGAAAAAATAAGCTGATCAGTTTCTTTCATAACAGTATTCTCCTTATCTGACAACCTGCGTGCCAATACCTTGCTCGGTAAATACCTCGAGGATAATGGAATGGTCAAGACGTCCGTCGATAATATGCGTTTTTCCAGCGCCTTTTTCCAACGCGGTGAGACATGCCTCTACCTTAGGAATCATGCCACCAGCAATGACCCCCTCCTTGATATACTGCCGTGCCTCCGGCAAATGCAGAGTAGATATAAACGTACTCTTATCATGGAAGTCCATATAAATCCCTTCAATGTCTGTCAACAGCAGCAGTTTTTCTGCCTCGAGGGCCCCGGCAATCTCTGCAGCGACATAGTCCGCATTGATGTTGTAACTTTCGCCATTCTCACCAACACCGATAGGGGCAATGATTGGCACATAGTCCTGATCCAAAAGGTCTTCGATGATTCCAGCATTGATTGCCGACACTTCTCCGACATAGCCAATGTCCACTTTTTTGGATTCTTCCCCTTCATAGACGGTAGCTAATTTCTTACGCGCCTGGATAAGCCCAGCATCCTTGCCGCTCAGGCCTACCGCCTTAACGCCGCGGCGGTTCAACAGATTGACAATCTCTGAGTTGACCTTGCCATCGAGAACCATCTCGGCAATCTCCACTGTTTCCTCATCAGTGACCCGCAATCCCGCCACAAACGAAGACTGTTTGCCCACTTTCTTGAGGAATCCGGTAATTTCCGGACCGCCGCCATGAACAATGACCGGACGAATGCCGACGTACTTCATCAAAGCCACATCCTGCATGACTTTTTCCTTCAAAACATCGTTAATCATGGCATTGCCGCCGTATTTTATCACAATCGTCTTGCCGTAAAACTCCTGGATGTACGGGAGTGCTTCCACAAGGATTGCCGCCTTATCTTCTGGTTTAAACAAATCCATTCATCCCCTTCGACATGCTATCAGGTGTGATACTCCCCATTGATTTTCACGTACTCATACGAGAAATCACAAGTCCATACCGTTGCCTCAGCCTCGCCATCGCCCATATCGATATCCACAACGATATCGTGAGCAGACATAACCGCACGCAATTCCTCTTCGTCAAAGGCTGCGCCGACGCCATTTGCATAGACCGGAATCCCGCCGAATTTTACCACCGTTTTCTGCGGGTCCATAGGCACACCAGCATATCCTACAGCACAGATGACACGCCCCCAGTTCGGATCTTCCCCGAAGAACGCCGTCTTGACCAGCGGGCTCTTCGCAACGCTCATCGCAATAGTCTTGGCGTCGCCAAAGGACTTCGTCCCCTTGACATTGACCGTCAAGAATTTCGTTGCCCCCTCGCCATCAGCAGCAATGCGTTTCGCCAGCCCCTGACAGATAGACTGCAGGGCATTCTTGAAAGTCTCGTAATCATCGCCTTCCGCCGTGATTTGCGCATTGCCAGCGGCACCATTTGCCAATACGATGCACATATCATTGGTGCTCATATCGCCGTCAATCGAAATCATGTTAAAGGAGACTTCAACGATTTCCGACAGAGCCTTCTGCAACAATTTGCTATCAATAGCAGCATCCGTCGTAATAAAGCAGAGCATCGTTGCCATATTGGGCTGAATCATGCCCGAGCCTTTGGCAATGGCGCCAAAGCGGACTTCCTTGCCACCGATGGTAACCGTCGTTGCGCAAGCCTTCGAATAGGTGTCCGTCGTAATAATCGCATTGCCAGCTTTTTCACTGCCATTCTCATCCAACTCTGCCACTGCCTGCTGAAGTCCTTTTTCCATCTTATCCATCGGCAGGTTCACGCCGATGACACCTGTAGATGCAACAACCACATCATCCGCTGCACAGCCAAGTGCCTCGGCGGTAATTTTCTGCATAGCCAAGGCATCTTTCATGCCCTGCTCGCCCGTGCAGGCATTTGCACAGCCTGCGTTTGCCGCAATGGCATGAGCCGAACCGGTCTTTACCACGTCCCGGGATACAAATACCGGAGCGGCTGCCACCGCATTCTGGGTAAAGGTTCCCGCGATAGCCGCTTCCTTCTCCGTATAGATAACTGCCACATCCAGATTGCCGCTCTTCTTAATCCCAGCCTTAACACCAGCTGCCTTGAATCCCTTCGGGAACGTAACGCCAGCTTTTACATTTTTCTCTGAAAACATAGTAACAAGTCCTTTCTATCATGGATACATCGGAACAAAATCAAGTCCCGTATTTTCCTCAAAACCACAAGCGATATTAAAATTCTGCACCGCCTGCCCAGCAGCGCCTTTAACCAGATTGTCAATAACCGACAGGATGATTACACGGTTCGTCCGCTCATCAATGTGCCAGGCAATATCACAGAAATTCGACCCTCGGACATTTTTCGTTGAAGGATAGGCCCCTCGCCCCAGCAGACGAATAAAGTGTTCCTTGCCATATAGCTTTTCAAAGGCCGCATCCACCAGCTCCGGCGATACGCCTTCCTTCAAAGTTGCATAGCAGGTAGACAGGATGCCTCGGGACATCGGCACCAGATGCGGCGTAAAATTCAGCACCGCCGTCTCGCCGGAAAGTTCCGTAATGGCCTGTTCAATTTCCGGCGTATGTCGGTGTTTTGCCACATTATACGCACGGAAATTATCATAGAGTTCCGGGAAATGATTCGGCTGTTTTGCCGAACGTCCAGCGCCTGATACCCCCGATTTCGCATCGACGATAATGGTATTCACATCAATCAAGTGCTGTTTAGCCAGCGGCGCCAGCGCGAGGATACTAGCTGTCGTGAAGCAGCCTGCGTTGCCGATTATCTTTGCATCGCGGATATCTTCCCGATAAAGTTCTGCCAAGCCATAGACCCGAACCGCATCCTTATGGGTATGCGGCACATGATACCAAGCTTCATAAACCGATGTATCCGCGAATCGGTAGTCCGCACCCAAATCGATGATACGTACCGGTTTATCCGCCAGTGCCTTGCCTACTTCCATCGCATGCCCATGCGGCAAGCCGATGAATACAAAATCACTGTCACTGCCAATAGCTTCGATATCCTTCATGCTTTCAAGCTTCATATCGTAAAGCCCGCGTAAGTGAGGATACAAATCACAAATATTCTCCCCCGTATGGCTTTCGGAAGTGATATGTACCACCTCAGCATCTGGATGCTGATAAAGAATGCGTAAAAGCTCGGCACCGGCATAGCCGGTAGCGCCTAAGACACTGACTTTCATTCTGTCTCCTCCTTTAATTTCTTAGAACTTTGTTCTGCTGGAATGGATACTGCAGTTCTATTGTACCGCCTTTTGCCGTACTCTGTAAATGATGTTTATAATTATACATCTATCCTGCATATTATTGCAAGCATTTTTTCTAAAAGTATTTCTTTATGCAAAAATTGATGGAGAAAAGACCGGCTAGTCGTGTTATAATAAGGAGCAATCCACCAAATAAAGGAGATTTCTATGAAAAAAACAAAAAAACGAAGGTTAGCTATAAGCTTCCTCCGCTTCGTCTTTTTACTCATTTTGATATTTTTCCTCGCCTTTTTCTTAGCTGGCGGCACCTCGGTATTTTCGCCGAAGACCTGGCAGCACATCGGCGACTTTCTCCCCAAGGTTGAAGCTCAGCTTCCCGCCATTCAGCAAACCGATTCACGCGTTACTATCAGCACCTCGGATCGAATCAGCCGATTCTTCTTCATCAAACGGGCCGTCGATAGCCGTATTGACCATGACCACTACGTCAAGTTGCGCGATATTCCCGAATCGATGCAGCAAGCCATCGTTGCCGTAGAAGACACCCGCTTTTACAGCCATCACGGCTTTGATATCCAGGGAATCATGCGAGCCACACTGGTCAATATCCAATACGGTCAAATCGAAGAGGGCGCCAGCACCATCACCCAGCAGCTAGTCAAAAACCTTTTTCTTTCCAACGAACAGTCCTACGGACGCAAAGCAGAGGAACTGCTGTTGGCTCTTGACCTTGAAGCCAACTACAGCAAAGACGAAATCCTCGAACTCTACCTCAATACCATTTATTATGGTTCCAATTTTTACGGGATAGGGCCAGCAGCTGAAGGCTATTTCGGCAAAAAACCTTCGGCACTGCAGCTGCCGGAATCGGCCATGCTGGCAGGGCTCCCCAATGCGCCTTCCCTTTACTCCCCTTATGTCGACTTTCTCATGGCCAAGAAACGTCAATTCATCGTCATCGATGCCATGGAACACAACGGCTACATCGATGAAAGCACGGCGGCCTCCGCCAAAATCAAACCAATCTACCTAGCCCATTAAAAAAGACTTCCCGCACCGGGAAGTCTTTTTTAATCATTTCTTTTTGATGCTGTTTTTGTACTGATCCGTAGCCGCCCGCTCGAAGTGCTTATAGAACTGCTCGCACATGTTGTTATACGTAGCAACCGTATTGCCTTCGTTGCTGTTGGCACGAATCTCATAGGTGAACAAAAGCTCGTCGCTGCCTGCTTTATAAACATCAAAGAAGAACGTCGTGCGGCTGCTGTTAGCCACGGTCAAAACAACGTATGCATCCGCATAGTTGCCGACATTTTCCTTGAAAACCTTGGCGGCCTGACGGCGATCCAAGGACTTGATATCAACATTCGATGCCGTTTTGATGTCAGCAGCTACCTTATCATAGGATACCACATAGCTATGGGATACCCGGCTGGCATCAAAGATAATCTGAGTCAGCATCGCCTTATCCGGCGACTGCGGATCAACCTGCTGATAACGTGGTGCAGCAACCGCCAGCCGTTTGATTGACGTGATATCGGCTCCATCCTGAACGGTCGTCTTATCCGCATTGGCAAAAGCTGCCTGGGTGCCAAACACCACCAGGCAAAGAACGATCAGCATCTGAACGATTTTCTTCATGGACTTTCCCTCCATAATATAAAATGTTTGCGAATCCATCTCGCATCATTACTTATTCTACACTATTTTCGTCGAATCTTCCAGCAACTCATGAAACTTTAATCCGATAAAGGGGTCATGAATTCGGGTAAATCCGCCGTTCCACCGCCTTGGCCGTCGGCGTCGTAGCCAATCCCCCTTCGCTGGTTTCACGAAGCGATTTCGGCAACGCCTTGCCGATGCGATTCATGGCATCGATTACCTCATCCACAGGAATCACAGAACGGATTCCCGAAAGGGTCATATCCGCGGCCAGCATCGCCTCCACCACCGCAAAGCCATTGCGCTTGACGCAGGGCACCTCCACCAGCCCCGCCACGGGGTCACAAACCAGTCCCAACAGATTCTTAATGGAAAGCGCACAGGCATTGCCCACCATAGAAGGCGTACCGCCAGCCAGTTCCACCAGAGCCCCCGCAGCCATGCCAGCTGCCGTGCCGCACTCAGCCTGGCAGCCGCCCTCCGCACCAGCAATCGAAGCGTTCTGATCGACCACCATGCCAATACCAGCTGCCGTAAAGAGCGCTTTGATAACCACCTCATCGGAAAGGTTCCGTTCCTCCCGCGCGGCATAAAGCGCGGCTGGCACGATTCCACAGGACCCCGCCGTCGGACAGGCAACAATACGGCCCATGACCGCATTAACTTCACTGATTCCCACCGCATAAGCTGCAGCCGCTAAAGCCTGGGGCCCCAGATAACCATTTTCTCTGCTCGCAAACAGCTGCTTCGAATCCCCTCCCGTAAGCCCGCTTACGGAATGCTCGGTATTCTTGATCCCGCGTTCAATCGAAGCCTGCATAACCGTCCAATTCTGCTTCATCCCATCGAAAATTGCCTCCCGGGACCGTTGGCTGACATGCATCTCCCGGGCAATGACGATTTCATGAATCGGCAATTCCTTCTCTTCGGCCATCGCGATGAGTTCCCCCATCGTATTGAAATTAATCATCGTAATCTTCCATCCTCACATCAGATTGCCGGAATAGCAAAGGCATTTTCAACCTCATAAACCTCGCGGCACTCCTCCATCACATCATCAGCAGGCTGATCGTCCAGCTCCATAATCATCATAGCCGTCTCTCCACGATTCTGCCGGGACACGCGCATAAACGCAATATTTACCTCATAGCGGGACAAAATCCGGGTAACCTGCGTGATAACCCCAGGACGATCCCGATGAATCGTGATAAGCGCCGGATATTGGCCAGTGAGCTCTACTGAATAGCCATCGATATTCGTAATGAGGATATTCCCTCCGCCCACCGACGCCCCGCGAACTCTCGCTACCCGGCCAGTATTTCCCACCAGATAAATAACTGCCGTATTGGGATGCGCCTCATCAAGATTCACCGTCTGGAAACTATAGTCCAGCCCCTGCTCTTTGGCTATATTCAGTGCATCGCGGATACGCTCATCCTCAGGGGAAAAACCAAGAATCCCCGCAATCAGCGCCTTATCCGTACCATGCCCCCGATACGTCTGCGCAAAGGACCCATGCAGATTAATCTCCGCCTTCACCGCCGGCTCTCCCAAAATCTTACGAGCCATCAATCCCAACCGCACGGCACCAGCTGTATGCGAACTTGACGGACCAATCATCACTGGCCCGACAATATCAAATACTCCATGCATGAATTCATCACCTCGAATGACAAAGCCTTCCCCTGCAGGGGAAGGCTTTTATATTTATGCTTTTGCTTCTTATTTTATGAGGCCATGATTCTTGAGTGCTGCCTCAAGTTTTGCCTCATTCTCCGGCTCCATCTCACAAAGCGGCATGCGCAGCGGGCCAGCATCATAGCCAAGCTTGCGCATCGCAACTTTAACCGGGATCGGGTTGACTTCACAGAACAGTGCATCGATGAGATCCGTATAATCAATCTGCATCTTAGCTGCTTTTTCCGTATCTCCATCAAAGAACGCCTGGCACATATCGTGCGTTTCTTTCGGTGCCACATTGGAAAGGACCGAAATAACGCCCTGGCCACCGAGGGAAAGAATCGGCACAATCTGGTCATCGTTACCAGAATACAGCACCAAGTCATCCCCTACAGCAGCTTTGAGTCGAAGAATCTTCGACAAATCACCATTTGCCTCTTTGACCGCTACGATATTCGGATGTTTCGAGAGCTTGACATAAGACTCTGTGGAAATGGCTACCCCCGTGCGGGATGGCACATCATAAAGAACGATTGGGATATTTACCGCATCAGCAATAGCCGTATAATGAGCCACCAAGCCCTTCTGCGTGCATTTGTTATAATACGGCGTAACCACCAGCAGGGCATCCGCACCAACTTCTTCTGCATACTTCGACAAAGCAATCGCATAGGACGTCTCGTTCGACCCCGTACCAGCAATAACCGGAATGCGGCCCTTTACCTGTTCTACCGCAAACTTGATAGCCGCCCGATGTTCAGCATCCGACATCGTAGCAGACTCTCCGGTCGTTCCCGTGATTACGATTGCATCCGTACCGCCCTTGATCTGGTCCTCGATAATGCGGCCCAGTTCCGGAAAATTGATACCGTCTTCCGTGTACGGAGTGATAATTGCGACTGCAGCGCCCTTGAAAATTGGTTTCTTCATGAAAAAGCCTCCCACATATGAGTCTCTATTTAGCTTTCAATCGTTCCTATCATTATCCCATGATATTTATGCAAAGTCAACGCATATAACCCGTTATAGTGCAGAATGAATCTCACCAAACACTTGCTTATTCGCGTCAATTTTTTCCTGCCCGCCAAATACGCAGAGAACATCCTGCTTCATGCAAGCATCTACCAGATCCGCCAGATTGCGGATATCCTGCTGCCGCGTAGCGAGAATCTGATTGCGCGCCTGCTGCCGGTCTTCCTTCGTAATGCCGCGCATCCAGCAGGTAACAGCAGCACTTCCCTTCATCTGCGGCGTCAGCGGTGTATCCACCCCGCTCATAGTACCAATGATGAATTTATCCATCTCGCGCTCCGATGCCTCGAAATTGCGGATATAATCTGCCGTACCATCAAAGACCTCAAAAGTCTCCGAAAGATTCGGGTCACGATAGGAACTAAAATACATCATGCCGTTGCGGTTAAAGCTCGTAAACGCGCCATAAGCACCGCCCTGCACACGAATCTTCGTCCAAAAATAATCATAGCGAAGAAGCGTCTCCAAAACATGCATTGTCCCGGTAAATTCATAACCAAGCTTCAGGAAATTTGCTCCCTTGCCCACGTACTGAACACGGCTGGAAGACGTAAGGCCCTCATTGAGCGGCGTTAGCGCCCAGCTGTATTCCTGCGCGGGATAAGCAGTATGGCAAAGTTTCTCCTGGAAGGAAGCAACTTCTTTTGCGGTAGCCGGATAGTCCGCCTCCCGCTCGGTAAGGGCCACAATCAGCCCATTCGTATTGAAGAGTTTCGGCAGCATATCGGCAAATACCCGCTGCATTTTTTCGAGCTCTTCATCGAAATTTTCCAGGATTCCCTTCACAAACTGATAGAACGGCAAACCGCCCTCTTCGGCGAACCGGCCAGCCTTGGAAAGATACGATGCCAGCCGCGACGCTACCACCTGATGTGCCGAGCGCTGGAGATTGAGCTCCATCGCAGCCTGTTCCTGGTCCAACAATTCGCGGACACGTTTTTTATCGGTATACTGACTCTGCATGAGGATTTCCTGCAACAGCGAAAGCAGCTCTGGCATTTTCTCTTTGAGCACCTTCGCCTTGATGCGGAAAGTCGGCCGGCAGGAGTCCGGTTCCCCATTTTTCGTATAAGTCACGATATCGTAGGTAATGCCGCCCGTGTGCAAATTCTTGAGATTAGCCAGTTCCGCATACGTATGCTGCTCCGTATCGACACTGCCAATAAGTTCGCTGAGCAGAAAGGCATACGGAAGCTGTTCCTTCGTAATGGTTGACGCATCAAAAATCAACGTCAAATAGACAATCCCATGAGTCTCCACATCACTGAAAAGCACCTTCGTACCATCAAGATCCAATTCCTCCAGCGGCAAATCATAAGCCTCTTTGCGGATATCCGAAAGCTTCAGCACCGGAATTGTTGCCAGCGCTTCCTCCGTCTCAGGGCTCTGCTGGCGCTCCTTGAGCGCTTTAGTCGTCTCGATGATTTGCTGGATTTCCTCTGCCGACATCGCAGCTTTTTTCGCAGCCAGCTCTTCTTCCTGCTTGACCTCACGTTCAGCAGCCATCGTCGTACTCGGGCTGAGCGTCAGCAGAACCGCATGGGTATTCTTCAGGAAATACTTGCGAATGAGTTCCTCAAAATAACCATTATCCAGTCCATCCTTCAGCTGCACCAATACCTTTTCATAGCGCAGGCTTTCCTCCGGGCTGCCCCCATAAAGCCAAGTCTTCATCGACCGGATGCCATAAATAAGCCCTTTCGGTGCCGAACCAAAATCTGACTCACGCAGACGGAACTCCAAAAGATTCATCGACGCTTCCATCAGTGTGCGGTCAAGCCCTTCATCGGCCAACTTCCTGAAGGTATCCATGACAATCGTATAGAAACGCTCCGCCCGGTCGGCCTCCGAATTGCTGACCATGATGCTAAAGAACGGCTGAAGCATATCTTCTTCAAAATCCGAATCCACATCTTTACCCAACTGGGCATCAATCAACGCCTTGCGCAAAGGAGCTGCCGGCGTACGCAGCAAAGCATGTTCGAGAATCTCCAGCCCCACCATATCCGTCGTGTTGAGGCTCTCCCCCACCACCCAGCTAAGAGACAGGAAGGATTTTTCTGCCGTCTCCTCCTCGGCACCAATGGGGTAGGAAAGATTCTCACGTTTGACCGCAGCAAACGCCATCTGCCGGTCAATGCGAGACGGTACCGGAATGCGTTCAAACTGACTGAGGTACTCCGCATCCAGATACGCCAGCTTCTCCTCAATATCCATATCACCATAAAGGTAAATATAGCTATTCGAAGGATGATAATACTTGCTGTGGAACCCCGTGAACATCTCCTGGGTCAGCTGGGGAATTGCCTCCGGATCACCGCCGGACTCAAATCCATAGGTAGTATCTGGATAAAGGGCTGACATGATGCGGCTCTGCAACAAATCATCCGGAGCCGAAAGTGCGCCCTTCATCTCATTGTAGACTACACCACTATACTTGAGCGGCTCCTCTGGATTCTCAATCTCATAATGCCAGCCCTCCTGCATGAGGACCTGCGGATTTTCCCGCATATTCGGATAGAATACAGCATCGAGATAAACATCCATGAGATTCTGGAAGTCCTTATCGTTACGGCTCGCCACAGGGTACATCGTCTTATCCGGATATGTCATCGCATTGAGGAACGTATTGAGCGATCCCTTGACGAGCTCGACAAACGGTTCCTTGAGCGGATATTTGCGGCTGCCACAGAGCGTCGAATGCTCCACAATATGCGCTACGCCCGTATCATCTACCGGCGGCGTGCGGAAAGAAATCGAAAAAACTTTATTGTCATCGTCATTCTGCAAAAAAAACAGCTGCGCACCGCTCTTCTCATGCTCGAAGAACCAAGCCGTAGAATCCGTCTCAGGAATGACACTCTTACGTACAACTTTAAATCCATGTATTATGTCTTTTACGTCCAACAAAAGGCCTCCTTAATTAATACTATCTATCTATTATACCATAGAACCTTCCTGCAGTAACCCCTGAAGCTCTTCTCTGGTCACCGCATAAGTGCCCAGCCTTGCCACAACGCGGCTGGCTGCAAGATTTGCCAGATAAGCGCCCTCCTGAGGGCTTAATCCACCGGCCAAAGTCAAGGCAAACACGGCAGCAATCGTATCGGTAGCGCCCAACACATCAAAAAGTTCCTGTGCCTTGGTCGGAATATGTTTTATGATGCTGTCGCCCACCAGTGACAGCCCTTTTTCCGATCGGGTCATGATTACATTGCGTACCTTATACTTCCGCATGAGATAATGAGCCGCCTTCTCCACCTTGGCGTCCTCATTGTCGATAGGCTGTAACAGCGCCTGATTCACACGCTTCATATTGGCCACGATATAATCCGCATGAGCGTAATTCACCCAGTTATGGCCACTCATATCCACCACCACTGGCACCCCGTGATTATGACAAAGCTCAATGATTTTAGCACAAGTTTTTTCCGTGCAGGCCCCATTATCGTGGTCGGAAATCACCACACAGTCCAGACTCTCGTTCAGCCTTTCTGCTATATATCGCTGAAAAGACGCCGCATCCTCGTCGGCCATAGCACCCACCTGTTCAAAATCCAACCGGAACATCTGCTGATTGCCACTCATAATACGCACCTTCGTCGTAGTCGGCCGGTCAGTCCGAATAAGGCCAGCACTATCGATACCGTAATCAGCCAGTTTCTCCACCATGCTCACACAATGGGCATCATCGCCAACAAATCCCGAAAGTCCCGTCTGACAGCCAAGCACCGACAAGTTGTAGGCAATGTTGGCACCGCCGCCAAGCTTTTCCGCTGAGGAATTCACCCGCGTAATCGGCACCGGTGCCTCACCAGAGATACGCGTAACCTCACCATAATAATATTTATCCAACATGATATCGCCGACCACCAACACCTTGCAAGATGCCGTCTTTTTCTCCAAGAATTCACAAAGCAACTGACTGTTCATAATAATCCCCCCACGATAAAATCATGCCTAAACTATTCGCCTCCTCAAAGACAAAATCCTGCTATGTATACATTGCACCATATGGAATTTATGTTTGGATTATGTTAGAATCAAAGAAATCGATACCTGTATCACCAAAACAAAAACCAACCACGAGGAAAGGGTGAGTTATATGACCTACGAAATGAAAATGCGTGAAGCCCACGATGACGGCCGTGCCGAAGGCCGTGCTGAGGGCCGTGCTGAAGGGGAACGAAATGCTGATCTTCGTACCGCTAAACGAATGTTAGCCAAAAATAAATCCATTGAGGAAATCATCGAACTCGTCAATCTCTCTCGTGAAGAAGTCGAAGAACTTGCTTTACAAAAATAACCGAAAAACCATCGTTCTCACTCATCCGAGAACGATGGTTTTTTATGGTCTGTTTTTGCCTTATCCTGCAACTCAAAATCAACCAGCTGGGAAAGATCCTCTTTCTCTCCACTCACACTCTCTGCTTCGCATCCTGGCGTGCCTCACCAGCCATATCCCCCAGCGCATACTCACAACACTGCTGTACCAGATTATTAACCGATACATCCTGTGCCTTTGCCACCTCAGTGAGCCGCTCCACCAAATCCACCGGCAAACGAAACGTCTTATTCATCATCTCAGAATTTTTCTTCACTACAAACATTCAATCACCTCACACTTCTATCTCTTATCTTGAAAACACATCATTCTGACATGTCAATTTGACTGAAAATAGGCCATCGTCCGCCGCAAACCATCTGCTAATGAAACCTGTGGCTCCCAGCCAAGGTCTTCTTTCGCCTTCCGATTCGAAAGCATCGACCGATAGATATCCCCATCACGTACTGGCCCGAACTTAGGCGTAATCTCGCAGCCCGAAACCTCACTCATGATACGTACTAAATCCAGCAGACTCGTCTCCGTCTGCGTGCTAAGGTTATACACGGTATTCACGTTTTCCGTCGTCATTGCCTTGCAGATACCTCGGGCAATATCGCCTGCATACACGAAATCACGCGTCTGAGTACCGTCTCCATAGATAGTAATGTCCTTGCCCGCAGCAATTCGCTTCGCGAAGATGCTGATTACACCACCTTCGCCTTTATCGCCCTGGCGCTCTCCATATACATTTGCAAACCGGCAAACAACATAGTCCAGCCCATAATGCTGATGATAAAGCGCCAAATATTTCTCAACACCAACCTTCGTCAGCCCATAAAACGACTGCGGAGAAACCTCATGCGACTC